>NZ_JBEZDT010000046.1:0-69510 GCF_040648455.1 Catellatospora sp. NPDC049133 | reverse complement strand
ACCCCGCTGCGCTACATGTACAACCCGACCCTGGACGGCTCGTCGCACGGCTGCTGGTCGACCAGCACCAACAGCGTCGACGTGCACTACAGCTCCGGCGTCGGCAACCACTTCTTCTTCAACCTGGCCGAGGGCAGCGGCGCGACCGCGTACGGCACCAGCCCGCTCTGCGGCTCGGCTCCGGCCGTCGTCGGCATCGGCCGCACCAAGGCCGAGAAGATCTGGTACCGCGCGCTGGACGTGTACTTCACCTCCAGCACCCGCTACGTGAACACATCCACCCCGGCCAACACCTCGCGCGCCTACACGCTGTCCGCGGCGACCGACCTGTACGGCCTGTGCTCGGTCGAGTACAAGACCGTCCAGGCCGCCTGGACGTCGGTCAACGTGGCCGGCAGCGACGCCGCCTGCCCGGCGGGCAACGACTTCTCCCTCGCGGCCGCGCCCGCGTCGGGTTCGGTCAACCCGGGCAGCTCGGTCAGCAGCACCATCACCTCGACGCTGACCAACGGCAGCGCGCAGACGGTCAACCTGACCGCGAGCGGCCTGCCCAGCGGCGCGACCGCGTCGTTCAGCCCCTCCTCGATCAACTCGGCGGGCGGCACGTCGACGCTGACCATCGCCACCGGATCGACCACCCCGCCGGGCACGTACGCGGTGACCATCACCGGAACCGGCACCGGCTCGACCCGGACCACGACGTTCAACCTGACCGTCAACGGCCCGCCCGGCTGCTCCGGCACCAACTCCACCGACGTGGCGGTCCCGGACAACACGACCGTCGAGTCCTCGATCACCATCTCCGGCTGCTCCGGCAACGCGGGCTCGGCCAGCACGGTCGCGGTGAACATCCTGCACACCTACATCGGTGACCTGGTCGTGAACCTGGTCGCGCCGGACGGCAGCGCATACCTGCTGCACAACCGGACCGGCGGCAGCGCCGACAACATCAACCAGACCTACACGGTCAACCTGTCCGGCGAGGCCGCCAACGGCACCTGGAAGCTGCGGGTGCAGGACGCGGCGTCGGCGGACACGGGCACCATCGACACGTGGACGCTGAACCTGGTCGGCAGCACCCCGCCGGCGTGCTCGGGCACCAACGGCACCGACGTGACCATCCCGGACAACACCACCGTCAACAGCCCGATCACGATCGCGGGCTGCTCCGGCAACGCGTCGGCGACCTCCACGGTCGCGGTGGCCATCGTGCACACCTACATCGGTGACCTGATCGTCACCCTGGTCGCGCCGGACGGCAGCACCTACGTCCTGCACAACCGGACCGGCGGCAGCGCCGACAACATCAACCAGACCTACACCGTCAATCTGTCGACCGAGGTGAAGAACGGCACCTGGAACCTGCGGGTCCAGGACGCCGCGTCGGCCGACACCGGCTACATCAACACCTGGACCCTGACCCTCTAGAGTCCCGCCCGACAGCGAGGGGCCCCGGCGCACCCGGGGCCCCTCGCCCGTGTTCAGACGGCCGGGTTCGCGGGCGCGTCCAGCTCGGCGGCCATGCCGCGCAGCAGCGGGCCGTACTCCGGGTGCGCCAGGGCGGTGGCCATCTGGGCGACCAGGTAGTCGGCCGGGTTGCCGGTGTCGTACCAGCGGCCCGAGATGACCTGCCCGTACACGGCACGGGTCGAGGCGTACGCGTTGATCGCGTCGGTCAGGTAGACCTCGCCGGTACGCCGCTCGTACCAGCGCTTGGTCTGCTCGCGCAGCTCGTCGATGATGCCCGGGGTGACGACGTAGCCGCCGATCGCCGCGAACGCCGACGGCGCGTCCTTCGGCTTCGGCTTCTCCATCAGGCCCGTGATGCGCATCAGGCCGCCGTCGAGGTCCTCCTTGACCACCGGCACCCCGTAACGCTGGGAGTGCTCCGGGTCCATCGGCATCAGCGCCAGGACCGGGCAGTTCGTCGCCTCGTACGCGCGGATCAGCTGCTGGGCGCGGGGCACCTCGGCGACGAACACGTCGTCGGGCCACAGCACCAGCATCGGCTCGTCGTCGAAGTTGCGGGCCGCGTTGAGCACGGGCGTGCCGTTGCCGTACGGGCCGTGCTGGTCGAGGTAGGTGATGTGGCCCTGCTGCGCCAGCTCGGCGATCTCCTCGACGGCGTCGGCGTACGCGGTCTTGCCGTCCACGCGCAGCTGCTCCACCAGGGCCGGGTTGGGCCGGAAGTGGTCCTGGATGAGCGACTTGCCGCCCGAGATCACGATCGTGATGTCGGTGATGCCGGAGGCCACCAGCTCGCGCACGGTGTGCTCGATCACCGGCTTGTCACCGACGGGCAGCATCTCCTTCGGGATCGCCTTGGTCAGGGGCAGCAGCCGGGAGCCGAGCCCCGCTGCGGGGATCACGGCCCTGCGGATGGTCGAAGGCATGAGATCTCTCCAGGTCGAAGTGGCTCAGCGGTACACCCGACGCTAACAGGAGACCAGGTCGATGAGGCGCGACGCGCGTGTGAGGTGATCCGATCGGGGGCCGTCGGCGGGTGTGGGTGAGGATGAGGGCATGACTGGTGGGGTTTCCGGGGGCGATCCGCTCGCGGAGCGGATGCGGCCGTTCGGCACGACGATCTTCGCGACGATGTCGGCGCTCGCGGTGAAGACCGGGGCGGTCAACCTCGGGCAGGGCTTCCCCGACACGGACGGGCCCGCGGAGATGCTGGACGCGGCCGCCGCGGCGCTGCGCGGCGGGTTCAACCAGTACCCGCCGGGGCCGGGTCTGCCGGTGCTGCGCGAGGCCGTCGCCGCGCACCAGCGCCGCTTCTGGGGGCTGGAGTACGACCCGGACGGCGAGGTCGTCGTCACCGCCGGGGCCACCGAGGCGATCGCGGCGGCGATCCTCGCCCTGTGCGAGCCGGGCGACGAGGTCGTCTGCTTCGAGCCCTACTACGACTCGTACGCCGCGAGCATCGCGCTGGCGCGGGCGACCCGACGCCCGGTGACACTGCGTCCCGGCCCCGACGGGCGCTACGCGTTCGATCCCGACCAGCTGCGCGCCGCGTTCGGGCCGCGTACCAGCCTCGTGCTGCTCAACTCGCCGCACAACCCGACCGGCAAGGTGTTCACCCGCGAGGAGCTGCGGCTGGTCGCCGACCTGTGCCAGGAGTTCGGCGCGTACGCCGTCACCGACGAGGTCTACGAGCACCTGGTCTTCGACGACGCCGGTTCGCCGCACGTCCCGCTGGCGTCGCTGCCCGGCATGCGCGAGCGCACCCTGCGCATCTCCTCGGCCGGCAAGACGTTCTCGTGCACCGGCTGGAAGGTCGGCTGGGCCAGCGGCCCGGCGTCGCTGGTCTCGGCGGTGCTGCGGGTCAAGCAGTTCCTCACCTTCGTCAACGCCGGGCCGCTGCAACCCGCGGTCGCGGTGGCCCTGAACCTGCCCGACGCGTACTTCACCGGTTTCACGACCGGTCTGCAGTCTCAGCGTGACCAGCTGCGCGCCGGGCTCGCCGACGCCGGGTTCGGCGTGCTCCAGGCCGAGGGCACCTACTTCATCACCACCGACATCCGCCCGCTCGGCGGCACCGACGGCGTCGAGTTCTGCCTCGGGCTGCCCGAGCGCAGCGGCGTCGTCGCCATCCCGTCCCAGGTCTTCTACGACGACAAGGACGCCGGCCGCCACCTGATCCGCTTCGCCTTCTGCAAACGCCCCGAAGTCATCGCCGACGCCGTGACCCGCCTCAAGTCCTGACCCGCCCCGCTAAGGCACGAAGGAGAGGAACAGGAAGACGCCGAAGAGGGTCAGGTGGACCATGCCCTGCATCAGCGTGGCGCGGCCGGGGGCGACGGTCAGGGTGGTGACGACGACGGTGATGACCAGCAGCACCATGTCCTTGGGGGTGAGGCCGAGGACCAGGGTGTCCTTGAGCCAGATGGAGGCCACCGCGATCGCGGGGATGGTCAGGCCGATGCTGGCCACGGCCGACCCGAGGGCCAGGTTGAAGCTCGTCTGGATCTTGTTACGGGCGGCGGCCCGTACCGCGGCGGCGGTCTCGGGGAGCAGCACCAGCAGGGCGATCACGACGCCCACCACGGCCCGCGGCGCGCCCGCCACGGCCACCACATGCTCGATCGCCGGTGACTCGACCTTGGCCAGGCCGACCACGGCGACCAGGCACAGCAGCAGCATGAGCAGGCTGACCGCGGCGGCTTTGCGGCCGGGCGGGACGCCGTGGTCGTCGCCGTCGGTCTCCAGCGGCAGGAAGTAGTGGCGGTGCCGGATCGTCTGCACGAAGACGAACGCCGCGTACAGCACCAGGGAGGCGGTGCCGGCGAAGGCGAGCTGCGGCCCGGAGTACGTCGGCCCGGGGCTGCTGGTGGTGAACGACGGCAGCACGAGGGCCAGGGCGGCGACGGTGCTGAGCGTGGCCAGCGTGGCGGTGACGCCTTCGACGTGGAACTCGACCTCGCGGTGGCGCAGCCCGCCGACCAGCAGGCACAGTCCGACCACGCCGTTGCACACGATCATGAAGGCGGCGAAGACGGTGTCCCGGGCCAGCGTGGACGGTCCGGGCGGGGCCGACGTCATCAGCATGATGATCAGGCCGACCTCGATGGCGGTGACCGCGACGGCGAGGATGAGCGTGCCGAACGGCTCGCCGACGTGATGCGCGACGACCTCGGCGTGGTGCACGGCGACCACGACGGCGGCGACCAGCGCGATCCCGACGACCAGCAGCCCCACGCCACCGACCTTGTGCCCCCAGGCCGCCACGAGCACGATCACGCATATCGGCGGGATCAGCGCCCACCACGACAGCGCGCGTGCGGCTTTGAGCATGTACCGAGGTTACGCGGACAAACCTCACCTACCGGCCATAATCCCTGCAACAGGGCGGTGGGCTGTGCCCGTACCGCGCGGCGGCACTAGATTCTGCGGGTGCTCTCCCGATCTCTGGCAGCAGTGCCGCTGCGCCTGACCGCCCTGGCCGCCGTGCTCGGACTCGCCTCCTGCGGCGGCACCGCCCCGGGCACGGCCGGACCGTCCGATCCGGCCTTCGTGCTGCCCGCCGGCACCGCGACGCCGTCGGCGGCCGTGAGCCCGAGTGCGGTCGCGTCGGCCTCCCCCACCGCCGGACCGTGCGGCATCTTCCCCGCGAGCAGCGTGTGGCGCGCCGACGTGTCGAAACTGCCCGTGCACCGCTCCTCGGGCGCGCTGGTGAACAGCATCGGCGCGGGCGCGAACATGCACCCCGACTTCGGTTCGGGCCTGTGGGAGGGCGCGCCGATCGGCATCCCCGTCACGGCGGTCAAGCCCGGCCAGAAGACCGTCAAGGTCAGCTTCGAGTACGCGGGCGAGAGCGACAAGGGCCCCTACCCGATCCCGGCCGACGCGAAGGTCGAGGGTGGGCGCAGCAGCGACGGCGACCGGCACGTCATCCTGTACGACGCCGCGGCCTGCAAGGTGTTCGAGCTGTACGCGGCGTACCCGGCCGGCGCGGGCTGGCGGGCCGGCTCCGGCGCGATCTACGACCTGCGCTCCAACAAGCTGCGCCCGGCGGGCTGGACCTCGGCCGACGCGGCGGGACTGTCCATCTTCGCCGGGCTGGTCCGCTACGAGGAGGTCGCCGCCGGACGCATCACGCACGCGCTGCGCATCACCGTGCCCCGCTCCCGCAACAGCTACGTCTGGCCCGCCCGGCACGCCGCGTCCAGCTCGTCGGACGCCGACCTGCCGCCGATGGGCCTGCGGCTGCGCCTGAAGGCGAACGTCGACACCTCGAAGATGCCCAAGCAGGCCCGGATCATCGCCGAGGCGATGAAGAAGTACGGCGTGATCGTCGCCGACAACGGCTCGCCCTGGTATCTGTCCGGAGCGCCGGACGACCGCTGGTCCAACGACGCGCTGCGCGCGCTCAAGAACCTGCAGGGCTCCGACTTCGAGGCCGTCGACACGTCCGGGCTGATGGCCGACAAGAACTCCGGCGCGGTACGCGGATAACCCGGTCGCGGCGGCGGCGCGCGGCTGCCAGACTGCCCCGCCATGGGCAACTCGTACATGTACCCCGTGCTGCGCACCCCCGACCTCGCCGAGGCGTACGCCCTCGCACAGCGGCTGCTGCGGCTGGCGAACCAGGTCGACGAGGTGGAGGTGTGGGCGACGACCACGGGCCCCGCCCTGCACCGCTACACGTCGCTGACCGAAGCCGGCCTGTCGGCGCAGACCCCGGCGTCGCGGTCGGCCGAGATGATCGCCGCCCTCGGGACCCTGCTCCCTGACCCGGACCGGCGGCTCTCCCGGGGACGTGACACGCTCTGGGCCCACCGGCTGGACGTGCGGGCGGCCGAGCCGCTGCGCCACCTCGACGACGTGCGGATCGACCTGTTCGTCATGAGGGCGGTGCCCGGCGCCGTCGAGGAGCGGTTCCTGGCCGCGGTCGGCTCCGATGTGGGCTCCGTCTACTGGGACGTCGAATGGCCGGAGGTGGACGAGCTCGACCTGGACCTGTGCGTGAAATACGCCGGCGTCGAGATCACGGTGAACAGCGCCGAGCCGTTCGAAGAGCGTTACTCGGGCGACCACACCGTGTGGATCCACACCCGCGCGGACGAGCGGGCGCAGTGGCTGGCGGAGCGGGCCGGCGCGAAGGTGCTCGGCCCGTGGGTGCTCGGCAGGTAGTGGACGGGCGACCGGTCAGAGGACCGTCATGGTGACCGTGGCGGGCAGGCCGAGGAAGCGGCCGTGGTGGTCGGCGGCGGCCTGCACCGCCGCGGCCCGGTCGGGGTCGAGCGGGGCGTAGACCAGCGCCTCGATCGCGACTTCGGCGCGGCCGACGGTGCGTTTCCAGTGCCCGGCGACCTGGCTGTCGACGATCAGCACGCCGTTGTAGACGGGACGGTCCCAGCGCTGCCCGCCGCCCACGCCCGCGAGGTTGAGCAGGTGCTTGCTCTCGGTGTAGCCGACGATGTACTCGTCGTAGGCCTGAAGCAGGTGCGCCACGGGTCCGTCCGCGGGGACCGGCAGCACGGGCTCCCCGGCGTACCAGTAGGTCAGCCCGTCGACCTCCACGCTGCGCACCTGGTCGCGGACCATGTCCAGGCCGCGGCGGATCTCGGCCTGGGTGAGGCTGGACCACCAGCGGAAGTCCTTCACGGTGGCCGGGCCGTGGCTGCTGAAGTAGCGCAGGGTCAGCTCGGCCAGCGCCGCGTCCGGGTCGAGCGCCCGCGCCTGCGGCGCACGCTCGGCCAGCAGCGCGTACGTGTGCTGCTTGCCCTTCATCGCGCCGCTGCAGATCAGGCCGTTGAGTTCGGCGTTCATCAGGATGTACGCCATCCGGAAGCCCTCGGTGCCGATGCCCGCCGCCTGGACCAGCGCGGTCAGCTCCTTGCGGGTCAGCTGCGCGCCGGTCAGCGCCTCGACCAGCAGCGCGTCGCAGCGGGCGCGTTGCTGCTCGTCGAGGCCGAGCTGCCGGTAGTAGTACGCGTTGAGCTGGTGAACCCGGGGACCTGTCAGCGCCAGCACCCAGCCGATGTCCTCCGGCGTGACGAAGTGCCACGTCGGGCGCAGCACGTGGGTGCGCAGCAGGGCACCGTCGGCGAAGGCCCGGTGCACCCGGTCCTCCTCGGCGGCAGTGATGCGCTCGCCGAGCGACCAGGTTGCGGGGCCGTAGTCCTGCGACTGCACCGCGCCGAGCCGGCCGACCACGTCGCCCGGTGCGGCGTCGACCGGGGCGTGCAGGCCGAGGTTGTGCATCCGCCACGAGGCCAGGGCAAGTGCGTCCATCACCGCCGATGCTAACCGCGCCGTACGACAGGGTCGCCGGTCCTGACCGTCCCGCCGCGCTCGACGGAGGCGAGCACGCCGAAGGCCGGCTCGTCGGCGGCCGCGACGGCGCGCAGGATTCGCCCGTCGTGCGGCAGGTCGTCCTGGGCGTTGTTGACCATCACGCAGCGGGTCATGCGCCGGGTCACCCTCAGCACCACCTCGTCCCCCACGTGTAGCGACTGCCCGAGCCAGCCGTCCTCCAGCAGCCCGGACGCGGCGGGCACGTCGATCAGGAGGTTGGCCCGGAAGCGCCGGCCGTCGACCGGCCCGCCCAGCAGCGTACCCAGGTGGCGCAGCGAAGCGGTGGTCAGCACATGCAGCGGTCCCTCGTCGAAATGCGACACGTCCGCCTCGGCGGTCAGCGTCACCGGCTCGCCGACGTGCCCGCTCAGCGCCGCGTGCACCCCAGGATCGTCGCCGCGGACGTGCCTGCCGGACGGGAACCGCAGCACCGGCACCGCGCCGTCATAGCGCGCCGTCAGCTGGAACAACCCACCCATCTGCCGGAACCGGCGGGTGGTCTTGCCGCTGCCGAACCGGCCGTCCGCACCGCGCACGGCCCACAGGCGATCCCCGGTGAGCCCGCGCTCCTGCACCATGGCCTCGGTGAGCGACTCGCCGAGCAGTGACTTCACGGGAAAGCGCCGCAGCTCTGCGAGCGTGCCGACCATCATGATCCGATCACGGCGGCAGTATGCCCGATGCGGTGTCGTACGGCAGGATAACGGGGTGGAGCTGGAAGCCTTTCTGCGTACGGCCGAGGCGCTGCTCGCCGTGCCGTCGACCGCCGACCGCCCCGACCAGCTGCATCGCGCGCTGGACCTGGTCCTCGACACGGTCGGGCCGGGGTTCGCGGTGGAGCGGTTCGAGTCCGCGGGCAAGCCGAGCGCGCTGCTCTACCACGACACCGGCGCGGGCCGGCCGGAGTTCCGGGTGATCCTCAACGGGCACCTGGACGTGGTGCCCGCCACGCCTGACCAGTTCACGCCGCGCCGCGACGGCGAGCGCCTGTACGCCCGCGGCGCGCAGGACATGAAGATCTCGGCGCTGGTGATGGCGCAGGTGTTCGCCGAACTCGCGCCGACACTGCCGTACCCGCTGGCGTTGCAGCTGGTCACCGACGAGGAGATCGGCGGGCGCAACGGCACCCTGCACCAACTGGAACAGGGGGTAACCGGGCAGTTCGTGGTCATCGGCGAGTTCAGCGGCCTGGAGATCGTCACCGACTCGAAGGGCATTCTGCAGGCGCGGCTGACCGCGACGGGCCGCGCGGCGCACAGCGCGTACCCGTGGCAGGGCGACAACGCGCTGCTGCGGCTGACGGGCGCGATCGCGGCGCTGCACGCGGCCTACCCGCTGCCGACCGCGGAGGCGTGGGCCACGACGGTGAACCTGGCCCGCCTGGACACCCCCAACACCGCGTTCAACCAGGTCCCGGCGCTGGCCGAGGCCTGGCTGGACATCCGGTTCCCGCCCGGCGAGCCCGGCTTCGACGGACGCACCGCCGAGCAGATCGCCGCGCACCTGGGCGAGATCTGCGGGCCCGGTGTCACGGTGGCGGTCGAGCACGCCGACGCCCCGCACCACGCCGACCGGGACTCACCCGAGGTGCGCGCCCTGCAGCAGGCGGCGCGGGCGCAGGGCTACCCGGCGGGGTTCCTGCGCAAGCACGGGGCCGCCGACGGGCGTTTCTACTCCCAGCGCGGCATCGACGCGGTGATCTTCGGCATCGGCGGCGCGGGCCTGCACGGCCCCGAGGAGTACGCCGACCTCACCTCGATCGTGCCGTACCACCAGGCGCTGCACACGTTCCTCACCTCGATCTGACGGCCGGCGGGCATCGACGGAACGGCGCTGGGGGAAGATGGCATCGTGACCGACGTACCGATCCGTGATGACATGATCCGCCTGGGCCAGTTCCTGAAGCTCGCCTCCGTGATCGAGACCGGCGGCGAGGCGAAGCTGCGCATCGCCGCCGGTGAGGTGACCGTGAACGGCGAGGTGGAGGTGCGCCGCGGCCGCCAGCTGCACCGCGGCGACGTCGTCGTCATCGACGGGGAGCGGCTGCGCGTGGCCTGAGCGTGGTCGCCGCGGCCGCCGCCGCGAGCCCGTGCGCGAGGCCGAGCAGCAGCCGTGCGCCCGTGGTGTGCAGCAGGAACGCACCGGGCAGCTGGAACGACACCGCGGCCGAGGCAGCGGTGACCACGGTGGCGACGGTCCAGAACAGTGCGGGCCGCACTGGCCGGGCCGGTGGTGCGCCGTGCCAGGCGCGCAGCAGCCGCCGGCGGCCGACGTGCACGGCCAGTGCCAGCGCCGCGAGCGCGCCGCCCGCGGTGGAGGCCAGGTCGAGCACCGGCGCCGACTCGGTGACGCGGTCCCAGAGCAGGTGGCTCGCTGCGGCGAGCAGCGCCGACACCGCGCTGACCGCGAGCGCGGGCCGGGTCGCGCCGAGCACGCCGTAGTCGCGCAGCGCCAGCGCGGCGGGCCGACGGGGCAGGTGCGCGGCGACTGCGGGCGCGACCCGGCGCACCAGCAGCGCCCCGGCCAGCGTCACGGGCAGGCAGAACAGGAACAGGCCCGGCCACTGGTGCGACAGCGGGAAGACCGGCAGGCCCGACCCGTCGAGGGCGTACGCGAGGTCGGGTGAGGCCGCGCCGACGGTCAGCGCGACACCGTCGAACCAGCGGGGACGCCACAGTTTCAGCGGCAGGGGCAGCGCGGCGTGCGAGGGGAACGTCAGCGGCACCGCCGCAGGCTAACCGGTGGCTTCCCGTCCCGCCGACCCGTAAATGGATTTGTGGATCATGGTGGGCGGGGTCAGGATGGCGGGATGAGAATCCGTGCCGCCCTGCCCGATGACGCCCCGGCCGTGGTCGCCTTACGCGCGATCGTGTACCCGTATCTGGTGCGCGGGGTCGTCTCCACGCGGCAGATGATCGCCGAACCACCGGCCGGCGACTGGACCGCGTTCGTGGTCGAGGACGGCGACCGGATCGTGGGCTGGGCCTCGGCGTTCCGGAACGTCAGCTCGTCCGAGACCGGCTTCGGCGAGATCTCGCTGCTGCACGTGCACCCCGACCACCGCCGGCGCGGTGCGGGCACGCTGCTGTTCGACACCGCCGCCCGGCACCTGTCCGCGCTCGGCGTGCAACGGGTGCGCACCTGGGCGCAGGCGGACTCGCTGGATTTCGCGCGCGGCCGCGGATTCACCCCGAGCCGCGACCTGCGCTACTCGATGCTGGAGACCCGGCTCGCGCCACCCCCGCCCGCCGCGCCGGGCGGCGTCACCATCGTCCCGCTGTCGGAACTGGACGAGCGGGAGCTCTACACCGCGTACGTCGCGGCCAGCTCCGACGAGCCCGGCGACATCCCCTCGGACGCGATCTCGTTCGACGACTGGTGCTACGAGGTGTGGAACAACCTCGGCCTGGACAAGGACGCCAGCGTCGCGGCCGTCGACGGGGCCGACATCGTGGCGTTCACGCTGGTCAAGCGCGACGGGGAGCGGATGTGGTCGGACATGACCGCGACGCTGCCCGAGCACCGCGGCCGCGGCCTGGCCCGGCTGGCCAAGACCGTGGCGCTGCAACGGGCCGCCGCCGGTGGCGTGACGGTCGCGTACACCTCCAACGACGAGTCGAACGCGCCGATGCTCGCCGTCAACGCCCGCCTGGGCTATCAGCCGGTCGCCGCCCAATGGTCCTGCCTGGGCACCCTTCAGGGGTCGTAGGCGCACGACGCGGTCGTGCCGGTGACGATCACCCGGCACGACCGCGTCCCCCCGTTGCGTCTCAGCTCAGTTCCTGTCGTACTCGTCGTGCCGCCGCCACCAGAAGCCCTGCTCGTTGCGCCCGAGCGGGGCGCGGTCGAGCCACTGGTACATGCCCCACAGCGCGTCCACGCCGCGCTCGTACGTCGAGTACGTGTGGTAGACGACGCCGTCGTCCAGCACGAACGCGCTCATGCCGGGCCCCTGCTGCCGGTACGTCGGCCAGTCCACGCCGACCGACGACGCGATCTGGTTCAGGAACGGCAGCTCCGCGCCCGACTCCGACGGCCGCACGTCCATCGAGCGGAAGTTGTAGTCGACCGCCCCGGACTGCCACTCCTCCTTGGTGTGCGTGACGTGGTAGTCGTGGTTGAAGTCGCAGCCGTTCGACGACGCCCACGGGAAGCTCCACCCCATGCGCTTCTTGTAGTCCTGGAGTTTCGCCAGCGGGGCCTGCGACACCGCGCACAGCGTCACGTCGTGGTTGGCCAGGTGCACGACCGAGCCGTCGAAGCCGTCCGCGATCGCCGAGCAGGACGGGCAGCCCGCCTCGTACTCGGGGCCGAACATGAAGTGGTAGACGAGCAGCTGCGAGCGCCCCGCGAACAGGTCGGTCAGCGAGGCGTCGCCGTCGTCGGTCGCGAAGCGGTACTCCTTGTCCACGCGTACCCACGGCAGGTCCTGGCGCTGCCGCGCCACCTCGTCGCTGCGCCGGGTCAGCTCCTTCTCCGCGGCCAGCAGCTCCAGCCGGGCCGCGAGCCACTCCTGCCTGGTGCCTGTCCTGTGGTCGATCATCATTGCTCACCTCTTCTGTCCTCAGTGGTGCGAGTGGTGGTGGCCGCCGCGGTCGCGCTCGCCTCCCCGGCGGTCGCTTCCTGCTCCGCCGCTTCGGCGAGGCGTTTGATGGTCGCCAGGCGGCGGTCCCAGTCGGAGGCGAGCGCCGCCATCCACCGGGCCGTCGCGGTCAGCGCCGCCGGACGCACCGCGTACCGCACCTCGCGCCCGGCCCTGCGGCCGGTGACCAGGCCGGCCGTGTCCAGCACGGCGAGGTGCTTGACGATGGCCTGCCGCGAGATGGGAAGGTGCTCGGCGAGCGTCGTCGCGGTCGGCTCGCCCAGCACGGCGAGCAGGTCGAGCAGCTGCCGCCGGGTCGGGTCGGCGAGGGCCGCCAGTACGGCGTCGACCGGCGAGACGTCGCCGTGGTGCTGGTCTGTCACACGGAGGATTCTTCCGCCCGTGCCTTGAGCGCCTCCAGCTCCAGCGGCCAGCCGCCCGAGTTGTCCCGGTGCGCACCACTGCGCTGCTCCTCGGGCGCGGCCAGCGCCGCGAAGCCGCTCTCCACGACACGCAGGCGGGTCTTCTTCGCGCCCTCCGCGATCAGCGTGAACTCGACCAGGGTGCTGTTGTCGTCGCGCAGCTCCTCGCCCGGGAAGGCGCTGGCCCAGCGGTACGCGAGGTAGTGCGGCGGATCGACCTTCTCCACGCGGACCGGGAAGTCGCCGTGGTGCGGGTTCTTCGCGACCATCGACTCCCCCGCCACGGCCACGGTGCCGGGCAGGCTCGCCTTGTCGGCCACCCAGAACCCGGGCTGGGCGACCAGCGTCCAGACCCGCTCCAGGGACGCCTCGATCAGGGTCTCGCGTTCGATGCGGTCCTCGCTCATGAACAGCTCCTTCAACGCCGTCGATTATCGTGCAACTCCAGAGTTGCACATCGTGGTTCGAGGCGCAACCCCAGGGTTGCACGTGTTCCGCGGTGTCGCCCGCCGCCCCTACACTCCCGACCATGATCGAACGTCCGACCGCCAGGTGGCGGCACAAGGTCCTGCGGGAGCGGGAGGCACTCGCCGCGGGCGCGTTGTCCCCCGACGACGCCTACGCCGAGCGCCTCTGGCCGCTGGAGTTCATCGAAGCGACAGACGCCGCGCTCGCCGCGTACGAGGCCGAGGTCGCCGCCCTGCGCGACCCGTCCGACGACGACCTGTTCGCCGTAGCGGAGCGGGTCGTGCTCGCCCTCAACGACGCCGACGAAGAACACGGCGCCATCGAGACCGGCGAGCGCGAGCAACTGATCGAGTACATCGAGAACGTGCTGACCCACACCGGCGTCGACGTGCCCGCCCTGTGCGCCCGCCGAGGCGAGGACCGCGAAGCCCTGACCGGAGCCCGGGACTGGTAACCGCCGCGCGGTCACCAGTGGCTAGGCGATGCGGGTGAGGGGTGCTGGGCCGGGTTCGTCGGGCACGGGTGCGAAGTCGTAGCGGAGCAGGGTGGGGCCGAGGGCGAGCAGGGTGACCGAGCTGGAGCCGTAGCGCAGGTCGTCGCCGAAGGTGTGGCGCAGGATCAGGGCGCGCGGGTCGGTGCGGTCGATGCCCTCACCTGCGGCCAGGGACGGCCAGGTGCCCCAGTCGGCGGCGGGGTCCGGGCGTGGCGTGGCGCGCAATGCGGCCAGGAGGTGTGCGGCGCGTGGTTCGGCAGGGTCGTCGCCGCTGTTGACGATCACCGTGTAGCCCTCGGGCAGGGCCGTCTCGGTGCGGGTGTCGCCGTCCCAGCCGAGCATCATCGCGCCGGTGAGATCGGCGGTGATCAGGTAGAACGGGTCGAAGGTGCGCAGGTCGGCGGGGATCGGCTGCCCGGCGGCGGCGAGCAGTGGCAGCTCGCCCCGGGAGCGGCGGCCGTGCTCCGGCGCGAGCCGTCCCCGGCCGTTGAGCACGAACGCGGCCCGGCGGGCGGCCGGATCAACGGCCAGCCAGGTGCCCCCGGCGACCAGGTCGATCCCGCCCAGCAAGCCGGGGTGGCGCGGCCAGTGCTCGGCCGGCGGTTCCCACGGGCGCATCAGCAGCTCGTCCCGTACGGCCAGCACCAGTATCGACGCCGGGGACGACGGCTCGAAGCTGACGGCGACCGTACACATGATCAGCACTATATGCTCGGCCGTCCGGCGCGGCGGTAGGCGAGGTCAGCGGGCGGTGTCTCACAGCCCGCCTTCCGTCCCTGACGCCAGGCTGCCGTCGGCAGGCACGGCGACAGCGGGCTCTACATTGGTCGCATGTGGGTGTGGAACGCGCTCAGCTTCCTGGGCGGCGTGCTGGCGGTGTCGCTGACCGCGTACGTCTCGCTGGCCGTCAACCGCCGCAAGATGGACGGTGAGACCCTGGCGCGTTGGGAGGCGGTGCTCTTCGAGAAGAGCGCCCAGCTCGCCGAGGCTGCCCGGAGCCTGCGGCACCACGCGGAGCGCTACGCCGCCAGCGCCGACCAGGACGCCCGCCGGGACCGCGTCAACGACGCGCAGGAGCGGCTGCGCATCGCCATGGAGCAGCTGCGGCTCGTCGGCAACCGACGGGTGCAGATCGCGGCGCGGGTCGTAGTGCACCATGCGTACGCGGTGGCCATGCTCGGGGTGGACGACCGCGATCCGCGCGCGGACCAGTATCCGGACGCCCCGCCCGCCGCCCGGCTCAACGACGCCCTCCAGGAGTTCTACCGGGCGGTTCGACAGCAACTGCGGGCCGCCGATCCCGAGGACGTGCTGCACGAGGACGATTTCGACGGTATCGCCGCCGGGCTGCGGCCGCTACCGCCCGAGCAGCGCTCCACGAGGGTATGAGACGTCAGCGCACGTAGCGCACAAGCCAGTCGCGGGCCAGCACCGCGGCCTGTTGCAGGGTGCCGGGTTCCTGGAACAGGTGGGTGGCGCCGGGGACTATCTCGACGGCGTGCTCGCAGGTGAGCTGGGCGGCGGCGCGTTCGTTGAGTTCGAGCACGGTGTGGTCGAGACCGCCGACGATGAGCAGGGTCGGCGCGCGCACCTCGGCGAGGTGAGCGCCGGCCAGGTCAGGGCGGCCGCCGCGGGACACGACCGCGGCGACGTCGGCGTTGCCGTTCGAGGCGGCCCACAGGGCGGCGGCCGCGCCGGTGCTGGCCCCGAACAGGCCCACCGGCAGGCCCTGCGCCGTGGGCCGGGTCCGCAGCCAGGCCAGCACCTCGCCCAGCCGCCCGGCGAGCAGCCCGATGTCGAACACGTTGCCCCGGTCGTTCTCCTCTGACTCGTTGAGCAGGTCGAACAGGAGCGTGCCGAGGCCCGCGTCGCGCAGGAAACGGGCGACGTACTGGTTGCGGGGGCTGTGCCGGCTGCTGCCGCTGCCGTGCACGAACACGACCAGCCCGGCGGCCTGCGGGGGTATGGCCAGGTGGGCCGAGAGCGCGGCTCCGTTCACGGGGATGACGACCTCGGCCGCTGTTCCGTTGTCTCCGGACGTGACTTCGTCCACCTCTCCATCCTTGCTCGCCCGGCGGCCCGCCGCTCGTGTTGGCGGCAGTTGGCGCATCTTTACGATCCTGAAACTTGCACGTAACCTTGGTCACACTTTGCAAGAAGTTTCAGTCGCCGCTCCCCCGGCCACCACCCCCGCTCCGGGAAGGAAGACCATGCGTCGCCTATGGAGGTCCGTGCTCGCCGCCGCGCTGGTGGCAGCCGGGTTGTCCCTCGTCTCCCCCACCGCGCCCGCCCAGGCCGGGATCGACACCCAGACCCTGGGCGGCCGCTACTCCGGCTCCAACGTGAACTTCCGGGTGTACTCGTCCCGGGCCACCCGCATCGCGGTCTACGTCTACTCCGCCGCCACCGGCGCCCAGGAGAAGGCGTCCTACCTGCTCGCCAAGGGCACCGGGGACGTCTGGGCGACCACGGTCAGCGTGGCTGCGCTGCAGGCGGCCGGGGTCACCGGCACCGTCTACTACGGCTACCGGGCCTGGGGTCCGAACTGGCCGTACAGCGCGAGCTGGACGAAGGGCTCGACTGCCGGGTTCGTCGCCGACGTGGACTCCGCCGGCAACCGGTTCAACCCGAACAAGCTGCTGCTGGACCCGTACGCCCGGGAGATGAGCCACGACACCGCGCTGCCCGACGGGGTCGCGAGCGACTACTCGTCCGGCCCGGCCAAACGGGCCGTGGACACCGGCACGATCGCGCCCAAGGGCATCGTGCTGGCCGCCGACAGCACGAGCTTCGGCACCAAGCCGACCCGGGCCTTCAAGGACGACATCGTGTACGAGGTGCACCTGCGCGGCCTGACCAAGGCCGACCCGTCCATCGCGGCGGCCGAGCGGGGCACCTACAAGGCGGCCGGGCAGAAGGCGGCGTACCTGGCCTCGCTCGGGGTCACGGCGGTGGAGTTCCTGCCCCTGCAGGAGACGCAGAACGACGCGAACGACGTCAACCCGAGCAGCACGACCGGTGACAACTACTGGGGGTACATGACGGAGAACTACTTCGCCCCCGACCGGCGCTACTCCTACGACAAGACGCCCGGCGGGCCGACGCGGGAGTTCAAGGCCATGGTGAAGGCGTTCCACGACGCCGGGATCAAGGTGCTGGTCGACGTCGTCTACAACCACACCGCCGAGGGCGGCGCGATCGGGGACAAGAACACGTACCACATCTTCTCCTGGCGCGGGCTGGACAACCCGGCGTACTACTCGCTGACCTCGGACATGCAGGGGTCGATGGACAACACCGGGCTGGGCCACAACTTCAACACCCGCAACCCCGCCGCACAGAACCTGATCGTCGACTCGGTCGCGTACTGGAAGAACACCCTCGGCGTGGACGGCTACCGGTTCGACCTGGCGTCGGTGCTGGGCAACACGTGCCAGCACGGGTGCTTCAGCTACAGCCGCACCGACGCGAACACCGCGCTCAACCGGCTGACCACCGAGATGCCCGCCCGCCCGGCGGGCGGGGGTTCCGGCGTGGACTGGATCGCCGAGCCGTGGGCCATCGGCACGGGCACCTACCAGGTGGGCAACTTCCCGGCGGCATGGTCGGAGTGGAACGGCATCTACCGCGACACGCTGCGCCGCGACCAGAACAAGCTCGGCGTCGACGCGGTGACCCCGAGCGAGCTGGCGACCCGCTTCGCCGGGTCGTCGGACCTGTACGGCGACGACGGACGCCGCCCGTGGCACTCGGTCAACTTCATGGTGGCCCACGACGGGTTCACGCAGAAGGACCTGTACTCGTGCAACGGCAAGAACAACGGGCAGGCCTGGCCGTTCGGGCCGTCGGACGGCGGCAGTGACGACAACATCTCCTGGGATCAGGGCGGGGCAGCGGCCGACCAGCGCAAGGCGGCCCGCAACGCGTTCGCGTTCCTGATGCTGTCGGGCGGCACACCGATGATGACCGGCGGCGACGAGACACTGCGGTCGATCAACTGCAACAACAACCCGTACAACGTCGACTCGTCGGCGAACTGGCTGGACTGGTCCCTGACCACCGACGAGACGAACTTCAAGGCGTACACGTCGCGGCTGGCCGCGTTCCGCAAGGCGCACCCGGCGCTGCGGCCGGTGAGCTTCTACACCGCGTCGGACACCAACGGCAACGGCCTGGGGCAGCTGGAGTGGTTCACCCCGGCCGGGGTCGCGCCGGACGGGGCGTACTGGGGCAACGCGAACAACCACGCGCTGGCCTGGCGCATCGACGGCACGGAGTTCGGCGACAGCGCGAGCGCGCTGTACACCGCCTACAACGGCTGGTCGGGCGACGTGGTGTTCACGCTGCCCGCGCCGCCCGCCGGAAAGCAGTGGTACCGGGTCACCGACACCGCCCCGTGGGCCGAGGGCGCGGACCAGGTCGCCGCGCCGGGCGCGGAGGCGGTCATCGGCGGGGCCGGGACGGCGTACACGCTGCGCGCCCGCGCGGTGCTGCTGCTCATCGCGAAGTGACGCCGGGCGGGGTCCTGTCCCGGCAGGGACGGGACCCCGCCGCGCGAGGTCAGCCGGCCGGGAACGCGAACGACGCCGTGACCGCCCGGTGATCCGTCCCCGGTGCGCGTTGCACGCCCGCGTCGGTGGCGGTCAGGCCACGGTAGAGAACCTGGTCGGGGCGCAGCACGGGCACCGCCGACGGCCAGGTCAGGCCGAAGCCCCAGCCGGCGTCGGCCTGGGCGTCGCGCAGCAGCGCCGACAGCGGGGCGAAGGCGCGGTCCTCGGCCGAGGTGTTGAGGTCGCCGAGGACCAGCACGCGGCTCGCGTCGTCGGCGCGTACCGCGTCGGCGAGGGCCTGGATGTTGCGGTCGCGGCTCGCGGTCTCGTTGAGGCGGGCCGAGCGCAGGTGCGCGACGTAGACCGCGACGTCGCCCCGCGGCGTCTCGACCACCGCCCGCAGCCCACGGATCCAGCCCGTCTCGCTGTCGAGGCTGCTCACCCGCGTGATCGGGTGCTTGCTGAGCAGGCCGACGGTGCCCTTGACCGCGTGCTGCGGGTAGGTCTCGCGCAGCCGCCCGGCGGCCGCCGTGATGGCGCCGTCGGCGGACTCCTGCAGCGCGATGAGGTCGGGTCCCTCGGCGGCCAGCGCCTGGACGGTCGCGGCCGGGTCGGGGTTGTCCGCGTAGAGGTTCTGCGAGACGACCCGCAGCTCGGCGGGCCCGCCCTGCGGTGGCAGCAGCGCGCCGCCGAACTGCGCCGCCCAGACGGCCGCCGGCAGCGCGACGGCGAGCAGCGCCGCCCGTGCGCGGGCGGCCAGCGCGGCGAGCGCCAGCACGGGCACGGCGAGGCCGAACAGGGGCGTGACGGAGTCCAGCAGGCTGCCGACGCTGTAGACATTGGGCACCAGGCGGTGCCCGGCGAGCACGGCCGCCAGCAGGAGCGCGGCCATGACGACCATGGCCGCGAGCCACGGGTGGCCCGGTTCGCGGGTACGGGGGGCCGCCTTCACCAGCTGAGTCGTCACTGTGCGTACGCTACCGGCGGGACGCCCCGATTCCCTTGCCTGCCGCGGATTCTGCCGTGTGACAAGTATCCATCCGCGATTAACGGTGCCTTAACACAGCTCCCGGTATGCAGGAAGGCGGACGGGCCACCTCGCCGATCGATCGTCGACCACGGGCCCGCCAGGCTGCGCTGTCACCGTACGTGACCAAGGTTCGGGCATCTGTGACAGTAAGTCCGATAAACCTCATACGGTGGATATGCCGATTACATAGCATCGGCTGCATGAGGCCCGTGCTCGTCGGCATCGTCACCGCCCTGGTGCTCTGCGCGGCGATCTACCTGGGCAGCCGGGGCCTGCACCACTTCGACTCCGCCCTGGCCCCGTACGCCATCGCCAGCGTGTTCCTCGCCTTCGGCATCGCCTACCGCTACACGGTGTGGATCTCGTCCCCCGGCGCGCGGCGGCTGTTCAGGAAGGGCTGGGGCGCGGCGCTGTCCTGGCAGAACCTGCGGCGCACGCCGACCGCGCTGCCCAGAATGATCGCCACGTACCTCGGCTTCCAGAAGTTCCTCGGCGCGCGCTCGCGGGCCCGCTGGGCGGCGCATCAGCTGATCTTCTGGGGCTGCCTGCTGGCGGCGGCGATCACGTTCCCGCTGTCCTGGGGCTGGTTCACCTTCACGTCGAACACCGGGGCCGGCCCGGAGTACACCATGAACGTCTGGGGCTCCGGGGTGGTCGACTTCAACGCCCTGTCGCTGCTCGGGTGGGTGCTGTTCCACGGGCTCGACCTCGCCGCGGTGCTGGTCATCGCGGGCGCGACCTACTTCCTGATCCGGCGGATGCGCGACCGGGAGGCGAGCACCGGCCAGCGGTTCGGCTACGACCTGGTGCCGCTGCTCGCGCTGATCGTCATCTCGGTGACCGGGCTGCTGCTGACGTTCTCCAGCGTCGCGCTGCACGGCGGCGGCTACGAGTTCCTGGCCGTGCTGCACATGGCCGCGGTCGTGCTGACCCTGCTGTACCTGCCGTTCGGCAAGTTCTTCCACATCGCCCAGCGCCCGGCCGCGGTCGGCATGCAGCTGTTCAAGTACACCGAGCACGGGGAGATCCGGCACTGCCGCAACTGCGGCGAGCCGATCGACACCACGGCGTACGTGGACAACCTGCGCGCCACCATGCGCGATCTGAAGCTGGACTTCGACGGACTGGCCGAGGTGTGCCCGCGGTGCAAGCGGCTGCGGCGCGGGCAGGCCTACCGCACGAGCGTGAAGCCAGGGTTCTGACGTGACCATCCCGCTCGACCCGAACATCACCCCGCCGGGCACCGGGCGGTTCCGCGACGCGGGCGGGCTGCCCGCCGACCGCTGGCGGGCGATCCGGGGCGAGGAGCGGCTCGTGCCGACGCACTGCTGCTTCTGCGGCGTGCAGTGCGGCATGTACCTGCGGGTCCACGACGGCAAGGTGTTCGGCGTCGAGCCGCGCGACCACGACATCAACCGGATGCGGCTGTGCCCGAAGGGCTTGAACGCGTACCAGCAGGTCAACCACCCGGATCGGCTGACCGCGCCGCTGTATCGCCAGAGTCGCGCCGACGACCTGCGGCCGGTGTCCTGGGAGCAGGCGCTGGACGTGACCGCCGAGCAGATCCAGCGCATCCAGGCCGAACACGGCCGTGACGCGTTCGGCATGCTCGGCGGGGCCAGCCTGTTCACCGAGAAGACTTACCTGGTGGGCAAGTTCGCGCGGGTGGCGCTGCGCACCCGGCACGTGGACTACAACGGCCGGCTGTGCATGGTCAGCGCGGCCGGGGCGAACAAGCTGTCGTTCGGCATCGACCGGGCCGCGAACCCGTTCGCGGACTGCCTGCTCACCGACTGCCTGCTGATCGCCGGCTCCAACGTCGGCGAGTGCTTCCCGGTGATGACGCAGTACCTGTGGGGCGCGCGCGACCGCGGCGCGAAGCTCATCGTGGTCGACCCGCGCGAGACCAGCATCGCGCGCACCGCCGACATCCACGTGGCGCTGCGGCCGGGGACCGACGCCGCGTTCTTCAACGCGGTGCTGCACGTGGTCGTCGCCGAGGGCCTGACCGACGAGGCATTCCTCGCCGAGCACACCACCGGGTGGGACGAGGTACGGGCGGCGGCCGCCGAATACCCGCCCGAGCGGGCCGCCGAGATCTGCGGCATCCCCGCCGAGCAGGTCACGCAGGTGGCGCGGATGTTCGCCACCGCGCCGAAGGCGATGGCCTGGCACGCGCGCGGGATCGAGCACCACACCCAGGGCGTCGAGAACTGTCTCACCGTGATCAACCTGTGCGTGGCCACCGGCAACCTCGGCAAACCCGGGGCCGGCTACGGCACGATCACCGGGCAGGGCAACGGGCAGGGCGGGCGCGAGCACGGCCAGAAGTCGGACATGCTGCCGGGCGGGCGGTCCATCAGCGACCCGGTGCACCGGATGCAGGTCGCGAACATCTGGGGCATCGACGTGGACGACCTGCCCCAGGCGGGCACCTCGATGATGGAGATGGTGCACCAGATGAGCCGCGGCGAGATCCGCGGCCTGTTCGGGCTGTGCAACAACCCGTTCGTGTCGCTGCCCAACTACGCCGTGGTCAAGGCGGGCTACGATGCGCTGGACTTCCACGCCCAGTGCGACTTCTTCCTGTCCGAGACCGCCGCCAACGCGCACCTGGTGCTGCCGGTGACGAGCTGGGCCGAGGACGACGGGGTGATGGCCAACGCCGAGGCCCGGGTGGTGCGCCACCGCAAGGCCCAGGAGCCGCTGCCCGGGGTGCGCACCGACACCTGGGTGCTGTGCGAGCTGGCGCGGCGGCTCGGGGTCGGGGACAAGTTCGACTTCGCGGGCTCCGAGCAGGTGTTCGAGGAGCTGCGGATCGCGTCGCGGGGCACGGTCAACGACTACTACGGCATCACGTACGCGCGGCTCGACGAGACCGGCGGCATCGCCTGGCCCTGCCCCGACCTGGACCATCCGGGCACGCCGCGGCTGTTCGAGGGCGGTCGCACGTACCACGCCGACGGCAAGGTCCACCTGCAGGCGGTGCGCTGGCACCCGCCCGCCGACCCGTACGACGACACGTACCCGATGACGCTGACCACGGGCCGGACGGTGGCGCACTTCCTGTCGGGCAACCAGACTCGGCGCCTGGGCGGGCTGGTCGAGCAGACGCCACGGCCGTGGGTGGAGGTGCATCCGTCGCACGGTTTCAGCAACGGCGACGCGGTCGCCGTGGTCACCCGGCGCGGCTCGGCGACGTTCCCGGCGCTGGTCACCGAGGCGATCCGGCCCGACACGGTGTTCGTGCCGTACCACTGGCCGTACCCGGTGGCGGCCAACGAGCTGACCATCGACGCGCTGGACCCGCGCTCGAAGATCCCCGAGTACAAGGTGTGCGCGTGCCGGATCGAGCCCGCCGAGGCGGTCACGCCGGTGCCCGCGCCGCCGATGCCGCCGGGGCGCGAGCCGTACGCCGACGCGCAGCGGGCCCGCGCCGAGCAGCTGCCGCCCACGTCGTCGCAGGGAAGGGGGACGTCGCAACCATGATGGGACGCACCATCGTGATCGACCCAGGCCGGTGCATCGGCTGCCAGGCCTGCGTGTCGGCGTGCCGGGAGTGCGACTCGCACCGCGGCAAGTCGATGATCCACCTGGACTACCTGGACCAGGGCGGCAGCGTCGCGTCCAGCCCGACGGTGTGCATGCACTGCGAGGACCCGGTCGCGCCGTGCGCGCAGGTGTGCCCGGCCGAGGCCATCCTGGTCACCCCGGACGGGGTGGTGCACGACGCGGACAAGAGCCGCTGCATCGGCTGCGGCAACTGCGTCAACGCGTGCCCGATGGGTGTGCCGAAGATCGACCTGGCGGCGAAGCTCCAGTTCAAGTGCAACCTGTGCTACGACCGGACGTCGTACGGGCTGGCCCCGATGTGCGCGACGGTCTGCCCCACCGGGTCGATCTTCTACGGCACCCTGGAGGAGCTGCGCACCGAGCGGCCCGGCGTCGAGGTCGCCAGCACGTTCGACTTCGACGGCTCGATCATCTCCACCGGCGTGGCGATGGTGGTCCCCAAGGGACGGCCGGTCGGCGAGCCGCTGCCCGGCGGGGCCGGCGAGCACGCCCGGGTCACCGGCAGCCCGCAACCGGCCGGGCACCTGGAGCCGTCGGCGGACAACGTGCTGGGAGATCCGCTGTGACGGTGGAGGAGCAGGAGGTCGCGGCGTTGCGGGAGCGGATCGCGGCCGACTCGCTGACCAGCCGGCGCGACTACCTGCGGCTGGCGGTCACGATGTCCGGCGGCCTCGCGGCCGGTGGCGTGGCGGTGGCGGCGGGGATCTTCCACCGGCACGGCGAGGGTTCCGCTCCGCCGAAGCTGGTCGCGGAGCAACTGCCGCCGGGTGAGTCGGTGGCGTTCAGCTACCCGGGCGCGGAGGACCGAGCCGTCGCGCTGCGCATGGCCGACGGCACGCTGTGCGCGTACTCGTCGATCTGCACGCACCTGGCCTGCGGGGTGCTGTGGCGGGCCGACCGCGGCGAGCAGGGCGAACTGTACTGCCCCTGCCACGAGGGCGTGTTCGACCCGAGGACCGGCGCGGTCACCGCCGGTCCCCCGCCGCGCCCGCTGCCGCGGGTGCTGCTGGAGGAGCGCGACGGCGGCATCTGGGCCGTGGGCACCCTGGATTCCGGCGAGGAGCAGCCATGACCGACGCGCGATATCCGCAGATCAAACCCACCAGCGGGTACGGCGACCCGCGCATCCGCAGCACCGGCCCGGGGCCCGGCGCGGGCGGCGAGACCGACCCGGAACGCTCGTCGATGCTGTCCGGGCGGCTGGCGCTGGTGCTGTCCATCCTCGTCGGCCAGCTGTGGGCGATCGGGGTCGGGCTCAACGCCTGGATGATGGGAAACACCGCGGTCGCCTGGTGGGCGGCCGCGTTCGGGGTGGCCTCGTTCCTCCTCGCCCTGTGGGCGTGGCGGCTGGGCGAACGGCGCGACCGGTGACCGCCCCGGCCCGACGGGTGCCCCGGGGCGCCTACGTCAACCTGATCCTCGCCGCGCTGGGCTTCCTGCTCACCGCGTGGGCGTGGGGCCTGATCTCGCCCCTGTCCGCGTTCTACAAGCAGCACCTCGGGCTGTCCTCGGTGCAGCAGTCGGTCCTGGTCGCGGTGCCGGTGCTGGTCGGCGCGCTTGGCCGGATCCCGGTCGGCGCGCTGACCGACCTGCTCGGCGCCCGGGTCATGCTGCCCGCGCTCGCGTTCCTGACCATCATTCCGGTGCTGCTGCTGACCGTGGCCGGCGACTCGTACCCGGCGATGCTGGCCGTCGGGTTCCTGCTGGGCGTCGGCGGCACGCCGTTCGCGGCGGCGATCCCGCACGGCAACGGCTGGTTCCCGCCGACGAAACGCGGCATGGCGCTGGGCGTCATCGGCATGGGCATGGGCGGCACCGCGATCGCCGCGCTGCTGACCAAGCCGATGCGCGAGATCGGGCCGAACGCGCAGTTCTACCTGTGCGCGGTGGTGCTCGCGATCTACGGGGTCGTGGCGTGGCTGGTGCTGCGCGATCCGCCGGGCCGCACGGTGCCCGCCGAGCCGTTCGCGCACCGGTTCACCGACGCCGCCCGCCAGCCGATGACCTGGCCGCTGTCGGCCCTGTACGCGGTCACCTTCGGCGGGTACGTGTCGTTCGCCGTCTACCTGGTCACCTACCTGCAGAGCCAGTACCGCCTGGAGCAGGGCGACGCCTCGCTGAAGGCGGCCGGGTTCACGCTGGTCGCGGTGCTGTTCCGGCCGCCCGGCGGCTGGCTGTCGGACCGGGTCGGGGCCGCCAAGGTGCTGAGCGTCTGCCTGGCCGTGCTCGCGGTGATGGCGGCCTGGCAGTCTTCGGCCCCGGCGCTGTACCCGTGGGCGACGATCGCGTTCCTGGTCATGGCGGCGATGCTGGGCGCCGGTGCGGGCGCGGTGTTCTCCCTGCTCGCTCAGGTCGTGCCGGGCCCGAAGGTGGGCGCGGTGACCGGCATCGTCGGCGCGGTGGGCGGGCTCGGCGGGTTCGTGCCGCCCCTGGTCATGGGCGCGGTCTACGGGGCCACCGGCCACTACACCATCGGGCTGCTGCTGCTGGCCCTGGTGGCGCTGGCGGCACTCGCCTACACCTGGACCCAGCGCAACCGCCGGCCGCCGGTGGAAGCGGCGGCCCGGCCGCCGAGCCGACCGAACCTTAATACGCGATAAAAGCTCCCGAAAAGGGCATCACGGATACGCTCAGAACACATACCGACGGGTCCGTGCTGTCCATCGCGACCTGATGGGACCGTGGCGGCCTTCGCTCTCCGCCGCGACCGGGACCCGCCCCTCCAAGGAGATGGTGCACATGCCCACGGCGACCGACCAGTTCTTCGCCGACCTCGCCCAACGCGGCGAGGAACCGTTACTGCGGCGCAGCTCAGGCAGCATCCGATTCGACATCGGCGCGAAAGGGCACGTCGAACGCTGGTTCGTCACGGTCGATCACGGCAGGTTCGCCGTGTCCCGGCGCAACCAGAAGGCCGACTGCGCGGTCCTGACCGACGCCGACGTGTTCGAAAACATCGTCACCGGCGAGGACAACGCGTTCGCGGCACTGCTGCGCGGTGCGCTCGAAGCCGAGGGCGACCCGGAGTTGCTGCTGCTGTTCCAGCGCGTGTTCAGCGGCCCGGTGCGCAGCACCCACCCGGCGGCGGTCGGCCGTGGCTGACCAGGTGCGCATCCTCAACGGCAACACCTTCGTCGTCAGCGACGAGCGCGGCGACATCGAAGCGTCCCGCACCGACCCGACCGGGCTGTTCGCCTGGGACACCCGCTTCCTGTCGACGTGGGTGCTCACCGTCGACGGCGAGCGGCTGGGCACCCTGTCCGTCGACGACCTGCAGTACTTCGAGACCAGGTTCTTCCTCGCGCCCGGCGGCGGCACCGTCTACATCGACGCGAAGCTGTCCGTGATGCGCCAGCGCACCGTCACCGAGGGCTTCCGGGAACGGCTGGCGGTGCTCAACCACGGCGAGGAGGCCGTCGAGCTGACCGTGCGCATGGAGGCGGGCAGCGACTTCTCCGACCTGTTCGACGTCAAGAACGACGAGGCCAAGAAGGGCGAGCTGTACTCCAGCGTGGAACGCGATCGGCTGGTGTTCGGCTACCGGCGGGACACCTTCCACCGCGCCACCGAGATCACTTCGGAGCCGCGCGCGATCATGGACGAGCACGGGCTCATCTACAAGATCCGGGTCGAGCCGCAGTCGCACTGGACCTGCGAGCTGCACGTGACGCCGATCCTGATCGGCCGCAACGGCAAGCGGACCCGGCTCGGCGGCCCCAAGGCGGCCGAGGACATGGGCGACGACCTGGACCGCTGGCTGGAGGGCGCGCCCAAGCTGGAATGCGAGTGGGGGCCGCTGCGGCAGACCTACCGGCGCAGCCTGATCGACCTGGCGGCGCTGCGTTTCTCCCCGCTGACCTCGGCCGGGCGCAGCCTGCCCGCGGCGGGACTGCCCTGGTTCATGACCATGTTCGGCCGGGACAGCATCTTCACCAGCCTGCAGTCCCTGCCGTTCGTGCCGGAACTCGCCGCCACCACGCTGCGCGAGCTGGCAGCCCGCCAGGGCAGCCGGTTCGACGACTTCCGCGACGAGGACCCGGGGCGCATCCTGCACGAGATGCGCTACGGCGAGTCGGCAGCCTTCCAGGACCAGCCGCACAGCCCGTACTACGGCAACGCCGACGCGACCGCGCTGTTCGTGGTGCTGCTCGACGAGTACGAGCGCTGGACCGGTGACAAGGCGCTGGTCCGCGACCTGGAACTGGAGGCCCGCGCCGCGCTGCGCTGGGTCGACGAGTACGCCGACCTGCTCGGCAACGGCTACGTCTGGTACCAGCGGCGCAACGAGAAGTCGGGTCTGGAGAACCAGTGCTGGAAGGACTCGTGGGACTCCATCTCCTACCGCGACGGCAGCCTGCCCGGCTTCCCGCGCGCCACCTGCGAGCTGCAGGGCTACGCCTACGACGCCCGGATGCGCGGGGCGCGCCTGGCCCGGCTGGTGTGGAAGGACCCCGATTACGCCAACAAGCTGGAGAAGCAGGCCGCCGACCTCAAGCGCCGGTTCAACCGCGACTACTGGGTCGCCGACGGGGAGTACTACGCGCTCGCCCTCGACGCCGAGGGCAGGCAGGTCGACGTGCTGACCTCGAACATCGGCCACCTGCTGTGGAGCGGCATCGTGCCGCAGTCGCGCGCCCGCGCGCTGGCCCGGCACCTGATGGGGCCGCGGCTGTTCTCCGGCTGGGGCGTGCGCACCCTGGCGCTGGGCGAGAAGCGGTACAACCCGATCGGCTACCACGTCGGCACGGTGTGGCCGTTCGACTGCTCGTTCATCGCGTGGGGCCTGCGCCGGTACGGCTTCAAGAAGGAGGCGGCGCAGATCGCGGCCGGCATCCTCGACGCGGCCGAGTACTTCGACGGGCGGCTGCCGGAGGCGTTCGGCGGCTACCCGCGCGAGGAGACCAAATACCCGGTGCAGTACCCGACGGCGTGCAGCCCGCAGGCCTGGTCGACGGGTGCTCCCCTGCTGCTGCTGCGGACCATGCTGGGACTGCAGCCGCTGGAGGACAGCCTGGTCGTCGACGCGGCGCTGCCCGCGGGCATCGGGCAGATCGAACTGCTGGGCATCCCCGGCCGTTGGGGCCGGGTCGACGCGTTCGGCCGCGGGCTGCTGCGCACCGACCGGCAGGGCCGGATGCGGCCCGAACTCGGCACCGCCGCCACCAAGCGGAAGAGGTCCGCCGCGGTGGTGTGACCGGACGAGTCCGGCCGCCTTGACGAATCACGCTCGCCGCGCACCGGCCCGTGCCTACGATGCAGGCACGGGCGCGGGGCGGGCGGTCACATCGCTGCTTGGGAGGCATACCGCATGAGCAAGACCGACGACGTGAGCGAGTTCGAGGAGATGGGGCCGATCGACTACGTGGTGATCGAGTTCCCCGGCAACCGGATGACCGGAGAGGGCATCCCGCTGCTGCTGGATCTCGTCGACCGCGGCGTCATCCGCATCCTCGACCTGGCCTTCATCCGCAAGGACACCGACGGCACCGTCACCGCCGTGGCCGTCGAGGACATGGACGCCATGGGCGCCCGAGAGTTCGCCGTGTTCCAGGGCGCGGCCTCCGGGCTGCTGGACCGGGAGGACCTGAGCGAGGCCGCCGGCGCGATCGAGCCGGGCAACTCGGCGGGCGTCATCGTCTACGAGAACACCTGGGCGGCGCCGCTGGCCCGCGCCTGGCGCCGCGGCGGGGCGCAGATGGTCGCCAGCGGCCGCATCCCGGTGCAGGCGCTGCTGGCTGCCGCCGAGTCCGGCGCGTAGCGCAGAAACGGGGGATGTGATCATGGGACTGCTTCGAGGAGTGGCGCGCACGGCCGTGGTGGCCGGGACGGCGACCGCGGTGTCCAACCGCGTGTCGCGCCGGCAGGCCGGCCGGTGGGCGGCGCAGGAGGACGAGCAGGCGGCGCAGCAGCAGGCGTACGCCGATCAGGCCGCGTACCAGCAGCAGCTGGCGGCGCAGCAGCAGATGGCGCAGCAGCAGGCCTACCAGCAGCAGGTGGCGCAGCAGCAGGCGGCGCCGGCCGGGCAGCCGATGGACGCGAAGCTCACGCAGCTGAAGACGCTCGCCGACCTCAAGGCGTCGGGCGTGCTGACCGACGCCGAGTTCGAGCAGCAGAAGGCGGCCATCCTGGCCGGCTGACCCGCCGCCCGCGTCCATGATCGTCCGACTTGCCAGGCACCTGGGCGTATCCGTTCGCAAGATACGCACACCTGCCGGGCAGGTCGGGCGATCACGTGCGTGGGGGCGGCGCGGACGCCGGTGCGATGCTCCAGCGCTCGGCGATGGGGATCGCCGACAACCCGTGGGCGAGCACGCTCAGCAGCACCGTGGCCATGATGAGGCTGATCGCCAGCTGCGCCGAGACGCCGGTGAGCTGCTGCACGCCGATCAGGGCGAAGATCACGCTGGGCAGCCCGCGCGGGCCGAGCCAGGACAGCAGCCACACCTCCCGCGGGTAGCGGCGCAGCCCGACCAGGCTCAGCGCGACCGGCAGCATCCGCACCACGGTCAGGCTCAGCACCGCGTACAGCAGGACGCGCCGGCTCAGCAGGTCGGCCAGGGTGTACGGGATCAGCGAGCCGAAGGCGAACCAGACACCCGCCCCCAGCAGCGTGACCACGTCGTGCGTGGTCTGCAGGTGCCGCTCGGGCAGGTGCCGGTCGACCGCGCGGACCGCCAGGCCCGCGACGAACGCCGCGACGATGCCGTTGCCGTGCAGCGCGTGGGTGGCCTCGAAGACCAGCACCCCGACGGCGAGGTAGGCCAGGCGCTCGGCCCTCGCCGCGCTCCACCCCCGGTGGCGGGCCCAGCGCAGCAGCAGGCCCGCGCCCGCGCCCGCGGCGATGCCCGCGACCAGTGCGATCAGCAGCTCGACGACGGTATGGCCGAGCACCGAACCGGGGGTGCGCTCGGTTCCCGCCGCCGCGGCCGCCGCGGCGAAGAACACCACCAGCGGGGCGGCCAGGCCGTCGTTGAGGCCGCTCTCGACGGTCACCGCGGTGCGCAGGTCGTGCGGGATGCGCTCGTCGCGCACGAGCATGGTCGCCAGGCTCGCGTCCGTGGCGGTCAGCGCCGCCGCGACCATGGCGATGACCCAGATGTTCGCCTGCGGGAACAGCGCCAGGCCGGTGGCGAGGCCGGCGAGCACCGTCAGCGGGAACGCCACGAGCAGCAGCCGCAGCGGCAGGTGGCCGGCCGACCACAGGCGGCGCAGGCTGATCTCGGTGGCGTCGCCGAACAGGATCAGGGCAAGCGTCAGCTGGAGCACGTGCTGCACCGCCGAGGAGGACATGTCCACGGCGACCAGCGGGTCGTCGCCACCGGCCAGCAGCAGGCCCGCCAGCAGCAACGCGATCGGGAGGGTGACGCTGTACCGCGCCGCGCGGGCCGACACCGCCGCCCAGGCGATCAGCACCACGGCCAGGGCGATCAGCCCGTACACGCGCACCACACGACATGACTGGGTGATTTGCCCGGGAATGTCACCGAATCATTGTGTCACCGGTCGGGCGTCCGGCAGGGCCGCTGCCGGAGACCGGGCGGACTCAGGGCCGGGCGACCGGGATCTCCATGGTCACGTCGGCCGGGGACGGGGCCCCCGCCTGTGGTGGCACGGCGGGCCGGCCGGCCGTGCCACGGCGGCCGAGGTCCTTGAACCGCAGCGCGGGCTTCTCCACCAGGAACCAGCTCGCCGCCGCGAACGGCACGACCGCCACCAGGGTCGCGGCGATGTAGCCGACCACGCCCCACGCCGTGGCCCCGGCCATCGCGAGCAGTTGCTGCAGCGGGAACGCGTAGATGTACACGCCGTAGGAGATGTCGTTGCGCCGCCCGACCTTGTCCAGCGGCAGCCGCGCGCCCAGGTACATGGTCAGGTAGCCCAGCGGCAGCGCGGCGAACGCCTTCACGGTCTCGGTCGCCCACAGCACGCCGAGCACGGCGGTCGCCGCGACGGCCAGCCACCACACCGACGGGATCACGTCGGCGTACCGCTTGAGCACGGCGCCGGCCAGGAAGAAGCCGCCAAGCCGGAAACTCATGTTCACGATGCCGGGCACGTCCGCGTCGGTGAACTCGAAGACGGCGGTCCCTGCTGCGAGCACGGCGAACACGGCGAGGGTCACCCAGCGCTCGCGGCGCGCGTACCCGAACGACAGCAGCACGCCGACGCCCACGTAGCAGGCGAACTCGTACATCAGCGTCCACAGCGACAGGTTCCAGGTCGCGTCGTACGGCGCGCCCAGCAGCGTGTGCTGGATCTTCTGCTGGACCTCGACCAGGGTCGCGTTCGCGAACACATAACGCAGCGCCGACACGGGGTCCCAGGACGCTCCCGCGTCGAAGGCCAGCGACATCGGCGCGAGCACGAACGCGGTGACCGCCAGCGCCGCCCAGTAGCCGGGGTAGATGCGCACCACCCGGTTCCACAGGAACTGTCGCATGTCCAGCCGCAGCCGGCTACCGGTGATCAGCCAACCGGAGATCGCGAAGAACCCGGCCACCGCCCAGCCGCCGATCTCCAGGTCGCCCCACTTGTAGGGGTCGCGCCACCCGGCCACCTGAGGCGCGTGGGACACGATCACCGCGGCGGCGAGCAGCAGCCGCAGGGCGTTGAGGGAGTTCTTGCGCGGGTCGATCGCGGCGGACAGTGGCGTCACGGACGCAGACTCTAACGTGCGGCGTCGGGCGCACGCCATCGGCCGTTCACCGACGGCGACACCGTCCGACCCGGTCCGTGCCCGCCGTCCTGCGCGGCTTCACCAGGGCGGATCTCCTTGCCGCGCACCGCTGTCCGGGGCGCGGCGCGCGGACCGGGGCGACGGGAACCCGTCACTGCAGGCGAGCGGCAGCCGTCCGCCAGGGACGGCCGCCACTTCGGGTCGACCAGGCTCAGCCGTACGTCGGGTGCTGCGGCCAGCCGTCCGGGGAGTCCTCCCAGTCCTGCATGCGCCCGTACGGCGCCAGGTCCATGATGCTGGCGGCGAAGTTCAGCCGGTCCACGCCGCGGGCGGTCGTGCTGTAGGTGCGGTAGACGTCGTCGCCGTCGCGCAGGAACACGCTGAGCATGAACCCGCCGCCCGCGCCGCAGTCGTCGGAGAAGGACGTGCCGTGCGACGACACGAACGGCAGCGTCCAGCCGCGCTCGGCCTTGTACGCCTCGATCTGGGCCAGCGGCATGTTGGACACGGTCTTCCAGGTGATGCCGCGGGCGGCCAGCAGGGGCAGCGCGTGGACCGGCACGTTGTCGGTGAACCAGGTGCAGCCGGGGCAGTAGTGCTTGGGCCCGCGGTCCATGAACTGGTACACCACCAGCTCGCCGCGGCCGTCGAACAGGTCGGACAGGCTCCGGCCGCCCTCGGGCGTGTCGAAGACGTACGGCCGGTCGAACTTCACCATCGGCAGCCGGCGACGCCGGGCGGCCAGCGCGTCCTGGGCGCGGGTCAGCTCCTTCTCCGCCTTGAGCAGGTCGTCACGCGCCTGCTGCCACTCCTCGGCGCTCACGATCGTCGGTTTGTCCATACCCGTCATACTGCCCGGCCCGTCCGACACGTTTGTCCCGGTCCGCCCACATGATCACTCGACTTGCCAGGCACCTGGTCGAACTGCCGCTCAAGATAAGGCCAGGTGCCTGGCAAGTCCGATGATCTCCGGCGGCGGCCGGGTCAGGCCGCCGGGTCGGGGACGGCGAGGTCCGCGGCGTGGGGCAGTTCGTGGCCGACGGGCACGACCACGACCGGGCAGTTGGCCTTGCCGATGCACTCCTCGCTGACCGAGCCGAGCACCGTGTGCATCAGCCGGCTGGTGCCGTGGCTGCCGAGCACGAGCAGGTCGGCGTCGGCGGCCGCGGCGGCGAGCACGTCGGCGGGCCGGCCCTCGACCACCTCCCCCGCGATCGCGACGCCCTCGCGCTGGAACGAGGGCAGCGCGCCGAGTTCCCGGTCGAGCATGTCGCCGGCGAGGTCGCGGGCTCGGGTGGCGATGACGTCGTCGTCGGTATCGTCCCACCGCCAGGCCGCCACGGCCTGCACGGTGCCGCCGCGGCCGGCCGCCTCGTGCACCGCCCAGCGCAGCGCGCGCCGGCCGCCCTCGGAACCGTCGACCCCGACCACGATCCGGAAGTTCGTCATGCCGCGCCCCCTACCCTCGACCGGTCGGCGCTAACGCGCCATGGCGTGTCAGTGTGTGAGCCGCACCTTCTCCCGGGTCGCCCGCTGGATGTCACCGGCGGCGACGACCAGCAGGCGGTGGCCGAGGTCGGACAGCGCCCGCGCGACGGCGAGCTCGTCGCCGATCTCGGGGACGTCCCGGTCGTCCGGGTTGAGTTTGGCCCGCCCGACGCCGATCAGCCGGCCGCCGACCTCGTCGTCGAGCATTCTGGCCTCGGCATAGGTGCGTCCTTCGTCCTCGCCGACGAACACCTCGATGTTCCAGCGCTTCAGCACGGTCATTGCGGGTGCCCCCCTTCCAGGATGTGCGCCGAGCCCTCCAGCAGGGCCACGACCTCCTCGTCCGAGGTCTGCCGGAAGTCGGCGTAGCGTTCACCGACCGCCATGAACAGGTCCGGGGTCTCCACGCAGACCACCTCGTCGGCGACCGTACGCAGCTCGGCGGCGGTGTCCGCGGCGGCCACCGGCACCGCCAGCACCACCCGGGACGCGCCCCGGGCGCGGGCGATCTCGCAAGCGGCGCGGGCGGTGGCACCGGTGGCGACGCCGTCGTCGACGATCACGACCGTGCGCTCGGCGAGCGACTCGGCATCGCGGCCGTGCCGGAAGCGCTGCACCCGGCGCTCCAGCTCGGCCCGTTCGGCCTGCTCGACCCGGTCGAGGGCGGCCGGGGTGATCCCGATCGCGTCCAGCACGCCGGGGTTGAGCACCCGTACGCCGTCCTCGCCGATCGCGCCCATGGCCACCTCGGGCTGGGACGGCACGCCGAGCTTGCGCACCACGAGCACGTCGAGCGGCGCGTTCAGGGCGCGGGCGACCTCCACCGCGACGACGACGCCGCCGCGGGGCAGCCCGAGCACGACGACGTCGGCGTCGTGGAGCCAGGTCAGGCGCTGCGCCAGGCGGTGCCCGGCGTCCGTGCGGTTCTGGAACATGGCGGCACCCTCCCCCACCATGGTCGTCCCCCGGAAGCCTTCGTGACCAGGACTTTCGTGACTCAGACGGAGGTCTGCGGATGTTCGGCGCGGAATGCGGCGACGGCGGTGGGCAGGGTGTGGAAGATCCGGTCACGGCCGACCGCCTCGGCCAGGCCGAATGACACCATTTCGTCCATCAGCTCCTGTTTGACGTGCGCCATGCCGAACACGATGCCGCGCTGGGTCAGCTCGTTGCGCAGCTCCTCGACCGCCTCCATGGCGGTGATGTCGACCTCGACGATCGCCTCGGCGTTGAGCACGAACCACTTGACGCCGGGGGCCTGGCCGACCGCCGCCAGGGCCCGGCGGCGCAGGTCCTGAGCGTTGGCGAAGAACAGCGGCGAGTCGTACCGGTAGATCATCAGACCGGGCACGGTGCGCGCCTGCGGATAGTCCTCGACGTCGTGCATGCCGGCCACCCCGGGCACGATGCCCAGCACCGCGTCGTGCGGCCGGGCGACCCGGGCCAGCATCTCGGCGACCGACAGCGCCACCGCGGCCAGCACGCCGTAGAGGATGTCGAACAGCAGCACCCCGGCGAACGCGGCCAGCGCCAGCAGCAGCTCGCTGCGCCGGAACGCGGCGAGTTTGCGGAAGCCGGGCAGGTCGATCAGGCGCAGCGCGGCGTACACGATGATCGCGCCGAGCGCGGCGGTCGGGAACGCCGACAGCACCGGGCTGGCGAACAGCAGTGTGCAGATCACCAGCACCAGCGCCGTCAGCGAGTACACCTGGCTGCGCGCGCCCGCGGCGTCGGCCAGCGCGGTGCGGCTGCCGCTGCTGCTGACCGGGAAGCCGCGCAGCACGCCCGACCCGAGGTTGGCCACGCCGAGGGCGAGCAGTTCCTGGTCGGCGTCGACCTCCTGGCGGTGCCGGGCGGCGAACGCGCGGGCGGTGAGCATGTTGTCGGTGTAGCCGACCAGCATCACGCCCACGGCGGGCAGCAGCAGGTCGGCGAAGTCGGTCAGGTCCGGCCACGCCGGCGACGGCAACCCCGATGGGATCTTGCCGATCGTCGCGATGCCGTAGTCCTGCAGGCCGAACAGCGCGGTCGCCCCGGTGGCCAGCAGCACCGCCAGCAGCGGGCCGGGCAGCTTCGGGAACTGCCGCTGGACCAGGTAGAGGAAGGCCAGCACGAGTGCGCCGAGCACCACCGTGGCCAGGTGGAGCTGCCCCATGCCCTTGATGAACGACCACACCTCGCCGAGCAGCGTGCCACCGTCGACCGGGATGCCGGTCAGCCGCTCCAGCTGACCGATGATCATGATGATGGCGACGCCCGCCATGTAGCCGACGAGGATCGGCTTGGACAGCAGGTCGGCCACGAAACCGAGCCGGATCGCCCAACAGACCAGGCACAGCAGGCCGACGATGACTGCCAGGCCCGCCGCGAGGGCCGCGTACCGGCCGGGGTCGCCCGCCGCGAGCGGGGCGATGACGGTGGCCGTCATGAGCGCCGTGGTGGACTCCGGGCCGACCGACAGCTGCCGCGACGAGCCGAGCAGGGCGTACAGCGCCAGCGCGGGCAGGGCGGCCCACAGTCCCGCCACGGGCGGCAGGCCGGCCAGTCCGGAGTACGCCATCACCTGCGGGATGAGGTACGCCGCGACGGTCGCCCCGGCGAGCACGTCCCCGCGCAGCCAGCCGCGGTCGTACGCCCGCAGCGTCACCACACCGGGCGCCTGCGGAATCCATCGTGGTCTGTCGGCCATGGTCACTTTTACCGCATGGCACCTCTGCGCGAAACCCCGCCGCCGGGACCCGGACATGATCGGCTACGGTCGGGCGGGTCCTACGACGACGGAGGTTCCCGGTGGGTGGACGGTCCTACATGCTCGCGACCCGGATGCCGATGTCGCGCGACGGCTTCGACACGTGGCTGTCCACGCCGCCGCCGGACCTCGGCGTGATCGCGAACCCGGACGAGATGTGGCGCAACTGGGCGGCGGCCGACGCCACGCCCGACTGGGACCTGACCGAGATCGCCGGCTCGCCGGCCGCCGCCGCGACCTACCGCGCGAACCGGACCCGGACCCCGCTGGACCTGCTCGCGGCGCGGGCCGCCGGCGGGTACACGCTCGCCCGCCACCACGAGGGCGCGCTGGAGATCTACCTGTACGACTACCACGCCGACCACTACGCCGCCCAGACCGACCTGCTCATGCTCGCCGGGGCGGGACGGTTCGCCGACGGCGACGCCGAGGTCCCGGTTCTGTACTGGGGCGGCGACGTCCACCCCGGCCTGCCGTTCGACGACGGCTCGGTGCTGTCGGTGCTGCTGGTGGGCGGCACGCAGGCGCGATTCAGCGCCGCATACCCGTTCGCAGCGCTGGTCGAAGGGCTGCGAACGGTGGAGGTCGCATTCCTCGGGGCGGTCGTCGACCCGGACGGCGACGATCCCGGCTGGGACTCCTCGGGCGTGCTGGACCCGGCGATCGCCGTGCGGGCCGGTACCTGACTCACCCCGCTGCGCGGGCCGGGCAACGCTTGTGATCGTGTCGGCGGATGACCAGATCTGCCGAGGAGATCCGCGCGCACCTTCGCCTGAAGGTCAACTAAGCGCTGCGCCGGCCGGGCATGTGGGGCGGCGAGAGCACCCTGCGTATGCTCCTCGAAGCGCTGGCATACGCCGACGGCATCGAGGCGCAGTGGCACCGCGAGACTGGGGACCTGCGCGAACGCGGGTTGTTCCTGCCGACCGGCGTGCTCGGCACGGCCAAGCGAGTGATGCCGGACGACCCGGAGCCCGACCAGGTCATGGCGTCGATGTACGCCGAGTTCGCCCACCGCGTCGGCTGGCTGGACGTGGAGCGCCGGCTGACGGCGGCGGAGCACGCCGACCTGCTGGCGCGGCTGCCCGACTGGTGTACGGCCGACCGGACCCTGTCCGGCGTTCGGCGAGTCGTCGTTGCCGTACGGCCGCGCGGGCTCGCCGTGGCCGACCACTCTGGTCTACGCGGCAGACCCTGGCCGACCATTGATCTGCCTGCACACCTGGAACGTGATCGTCGGGCCGGGCGTGCAGGCGGCCCACCCCGAACCGGTGCTGCTGGCAGCACATATCGGCGGACGCCCGTTCGAGACGGCCTTCCTGCGCACGCCGGAAGGACTCCGGCTCCGCCCGGAGGAACCGGACGACGACGAGGACGTGGAGGAGGCGTAACCACCTCGACCGTCCCCGGCCGGCACGGTGCGGGCGGATCGCGCACCAAGGTCCACCGACTTGCCAGGCACCTGGGCGAACGACGGGTCAAGATACGCACAGGTGCCTGGCAAGTCGGATGATCGAGGACGGCCCGTCGCGGGGTCAGCCGGGCGCGCGGGGCACGACCAGGACCGGGCAGTGGGAGTGGTGCAGGACCTGGTGGCTGACCGAGCCGAGGAGCAGGCCGGTGAAGCCGCCGCGGCCGTGCGCGCCGACGACCACGAGCTGGGCCTGCTTGCTGAGGTCCACCAGCACCTTGGCCGGCTTGCCGCGCAGCAGGTGCTCGCGCACCGTCACGTCGGGGTGGTTCTTGCGCTGCTCGGCCAGGGCCTCCTCCAGCTGGTGGCCCTCCTCCTCGGCGACGGTCGCGCTGTCGTGCCTGTGGTCGTGGTGCTCGCCGTGCGCGTGCCCGCCGGCGCGGGTCCAGGTGTGCACCGCGGTCAGCTCGGCCTTGCGCATCTCGGCCTGGGCGAACGCGGCCTCGACGGTCGGGGCCGAGTCGGGTGAGCCGTCCGCGCCGACGACGACGGGCCCGCTGCCGCGTTCCTCGCCGCGTACGACGAGCACCGGGGTGCGCCCGTGCGCGGTGCACTGCACCGCCACCGAGCCGACCAGCAGGCCCGTGAAGCCGCCGAGGCCGCGGTCGCCGATGACGAGCAGTTCCGCGTCGTGGGCGGCGCGCAGCAGCACCGGCGACGGTGCGCCGGTGACCAGGTCGGTGAGCACGGACACCGACGGGTCGGTCTGGGCCGCCGCGGCGGCGGCTTCGGCGAGCAGGCGTTCGGCGTCGTGGCGCAGTCCGCCCTCGTGCGGGCCCGCTTCGGACGGGCCCATCTTGACGTGCATGAGCGGCCAGATGAACGCGTGCACGATACGCAGTGGCAGGTGGCGCCAGGCGGCTTCGCGGGTGGCGAGGCGCACCGCGGTCAGCGACGACGCCGAGCCGTCGACGCCGACCACGACGGGGCGGGCGCCGCCGTCCTCGGTGTTCATCGCGGGACCGGCGCCTGCGTCGAGGCTGTTCATCGGCTCAGGCCCGCCCCGGCCAGGTCCAGTCGGTGATGTCGGGGGCGTCCTGGCCGTAGGCGCGGGTGTGGTCGCGGGCCCGCTGGCGCGCGTCGGTCATGTACTGGCGCAGCCCGGCCGCGGTGACGCCGAGCCCCGGCACCCGGTCGATGACGTCGATGACGAGCCGGAACCGGTCCAGGTCGTTGAGCATCACCATGTCGAACGGCGTGGTCGTGGTGCCCTCCTCCTTGTATCCGCGCACGTGCATGTTGTGGTGGTTGCGGCGCTTGTAGGTGAGGCGGTGGATCAGGCTCGGGTAGCCGTGGTAGGCGAAGACGACGGGCCGGTCGGTGGTGAAGATGGCGTCGAACTGCGGGTCGGGCAGGCCGTGCGGGTGTTCGGTCTCGGGCTGCAGCCGCATCAGGTCGACCACGTTGACCACGCGTACCCGCAGCGTCGGCAGGTAGCGCTGGAGCAGGTCGACCGCGGCCATGGTCTCCAGCGTCGGCACGTCGCCCGCGCAGGCCATCACCACGTCCGGCACGCCCCCGGCGTCGTTGCCCGCCCAGGCCCAGATGCCCAGGCCGCGTCGGCAGTGCAGGGCCGCGTCGGTCATGTTCAGCCAGGACGGCTGCGGCTGCTTGCCGGCCACCACGACGTTGACGTAGTCGCGGCTGCGCAGGCAGTGGTCCATCGTGGACAGCAGGGTGTTCGCGTCCGGCGGCAGGTAGATCCGGGTGATCTCGGCCTTCTTGTTGACCATGTGGTCGATGAAGCCCGGGTCCTGGTGCGAGAAGCCGTTGTGATCCTGCCGCCAGACGTGGCTGGACAGCAGGTAGGTCAGCGACGCGACGGGCCGCCGCCACTCGATGCCGCGGGTCACCTTCAGCCACTTGGCGTGCTGGTTCACCATCGAGTCGACGACGTGGATGAACGCCTCGTAGCTGGTCAGCAGGCCGTGCCGGCCGGTGAGCAGGTAGCCCTCCAGCAGGCCCTGGCACAGGTGTTCCGACAGCACCTCGATGACCCGGCCGGTCGGGGCGAGGTGGTCGTCGCCGTCGAAGATGCGCGCGTCGAACTCGCGGTCGGTCACCTCGAACACCGCGCCGAGCCGGTTGGAGTTGACCTCGTCGGGCCCGAACAGCCGGAACCGGTCGGGATTGGACCGGATCACGTCGCGCAGCCAGACGCCCAGCACCCGGGTCGCCTCGGCCTGCGGGACGCCGGGCTGGGGCACGTCGACGGCGTACCCGCGGATGTCGGGCAGGACAAGGTCGCGCAGCAGCAGGCCGCCGTTGGTGTGCGGGTTGGCGCTCATCCGCCGTGAGCCGCGCGGGGCCAGCGGCGCGAGGAAGCCCATCGGCGCGCCGGTGGCGTCGAACAGCTCCTCCGGCCGGTACGAGCGCATCCACTGCTCCAGCTCGGCCAGGTGCGCGGGGTTGTCGCGCACGCCGGCCAGCGGCACCTGGTGCGCCCGGAAGGTCCCCTCGACGGGCACGCCGTCGACGACCTTCGGGCCGGTCCAGCCCTTGGGGGTACGCAGCACGATCATCGGCCAGCGCGGGCGCTCGCCGTCGGCGCCCTGGCGGGCGTGCGACTGGATGGCGGCGATCTCGTCCAGCGCCAGGTCGAGGGCGTACGCCAGCTCGTGGTGCACCCGGACCGGGTCGCTGCCGGACACCAGGATCGGGTGGTAGCCGAATCCCTGCAGCATCGACATCAGGTCGGCCTCGGGGATGCGGGCCAGCACCGTCGGATTGGCGATCTTGTACCCGTTGAGGTGCAGGATCGGCAGCACCGCGCCGTCGCTGACCGGGTTGAGGAACGTGTTGGCCAGCCAGCTGCACGCCAGCGGCCCGGTCTCGGCCTCCCCGTCGCCGATCACGCAGGCGACCAGCAGCCCGGGGTTGTCCAGCGCCGCGCCGTACGCGTGCATCAGCGAGTAGCCCAGCTCCCCGCCCTCGTGGATCGACCCGGGGACCTCGGCCGCGACGTGGCTCGGGATGCCGCCCGGGAACGAGAACTGGCGGAACAGCCGGCCCATGCCGAACTCGCTGCGGTCCACGCTCGGGTACAGCTCGCTGTAGGTGCCCTCGAGCCAGGTGTTCGCCACGATCGCCGGGCCGCCGTGGCCCGGGCCGCAGATGAAGATCGCGTTGAGGTCCCGGTTGGTGATGGTCCGGTTGAGGTGCGCCCACAGCATGTTCAGACCCGGGCTCGTCCCCCAGTGGCCCAGCAGCCGCGGTTTGATGTGCTCGGGGCGCAGCGGCTCGCGCAGCAGCGGGTTGGCCATCAGGTAGATCTGGCCCACGGTCAGGTAGTTGGCCGCCCGCCACCAGGCGTCGAGCCTGCTCAGATCGTCATCACGCAGATGCGTCACACCGGCGGTGTGCCCGGCGCCCGGTCGCTCTGTCACCGTCATGTGCCGATCCTCGCGCGCCGCAAGCCGCCGTGCAGGCATATTGTCCGCTTTCCCGGCGCGTCTTCGCAGCTCGGCCGTTCAGCTCGGCGCGGTGACCGGGGCCGCCACCGCGTGGCCGAACTATACGTATTCGCCCTGGTATCACCGTCTGGCTGCTATAGCGTGGCCTGAAGTGCGGGAAGAGGAGGAGCGATGGTGGCTTCCCATCTGCCGGACGCCGTGCAGGGACCGGGCCGGGTCGACGTGGTGCTCAACGTCAACGGCGCCACGCACGTGGTGCGCATCGAGCCGCGGGTCAGCCTGCTGGACTGCCTGCGCGACCACATGAACCTGACCGGCGCCAAGAAGGGCTGCAATCAGGGCGCGTGCGGCGCGTGCACGGTGTGGGTCGACAAGCGGCGCGTGGTGGCCTGTCTGACCCTGGCCATCGCCTGCGAGGGCCGGGAGGTCACGACGATCGAGGGCATGGCCGAGAACGGCAGCCTGCATCCGATGCAGAAGGCATTCCTGTCCGAGGACGCCCTCCAGTGCGGCTACTGCACCCCGGGGCAGATCATGTCGGCGGTTGCGCTGCTGGCCGAGGGGCACGCCGGCTCCGACGCCGAGATCGGCGAGTGGATGAGCGGCAACATCTGCCGCTGCGCGGCGTACCCGAACATCCGCACGGCGATCCGCGACGTGCGAGACGGCGTGGGAGGTGTGGGTCGTGCGGCCGGTTAGCTACTCGCGGGTGGCGGACGTGGCGACCGCCATCGCCACCGTCGCCGCCGACCCGACCAGCGCGTACCTGGCCGGCGGCACCACGAAGATCGACATGCTGCGCATCTACGCCGAGCCGTCGCAGCGCCTGGTCGACATCAACGACCTGCCGATCGACCACATCGAGGTGCAGCCCGACGGCGCGGTGCGCCTGGGGGGCCTGGCCCGGATGAACGACGTCGCGCTGTCCCCGGTCGTGGTGGACCGCTTCCCCATGCTGTCCGAGGCGCTGCTGCTGGGCGCGTCTGCGCAGCTGCGCAACATGGCCTCCATGGGCGGCAACATGCTCCAGCGGGTGCGCTGCTCGTACTTCCGCGACGCCGAAGCCTGCTGCAACAAGCGCGCGCCGGGCACCGGGTGCAGCGCGATCGCCGGGGTCAACCGCGGGCACGCCGTGCTGGGCACCAGCCCGCACTGCATCGCCACGCACCCGTCGGACGCGGCGGTGGCACTGGTCGCGCTCGATGCGATGATCCACTTCCAGAACTCCGGCGGCCACCACGCCGTCGCGATCGACGACTTCTTCCTGCTGCCCGGCGACACCCCCGAGCGCGAGCACCCGCTCAACCACGGCGACCTGATCACCGCGATCGAGGTCCCGGCGCTGCCGACCGCCCGCAACTCGCTCTACCTGAAGGTGCGCGACCGGGAGTCGTACGAGTTCGCGCTCGCCTCGGCGGCCTGCGCGCTCACGGTCACCGACGGCACGGTCGCCGAGGTGCGGCTGGCGCTGGGCGGGGTGGCCACCAAGCCGTGGCGGGCCCGCAAGGCCGAGCACGTGCTGCGCGGCGCGCCCGCGACCCGGGAGACGTTCACCCGCGCCGCGGAGGCGGAGCTGGCCGACGCGGTGCCGCAGGCCATGAACGCCTTCAAGATCGAGCTGGCCAAGCGCACGATGGTCCGGGCGCTGGAAACCCTCACCGCGCGAGGAGGAGCCGCATGAGCACCGCGATCGGGCGTCCGCTGGACCGGGTCGACGGGCACGCGAAGGTCACCGGCGCGGGCCGCTACTCGGCGGAGGTCGCGCTGCCCGGCCTGGCGCACGCCGTGCTGGTCACCTCCCGGGTGCCCAGCGGCCGGGTGGAGCTGCTCGACACGTACGACGCGGAGCGGGCCGAGGGCGTGCTCGCCGTGCTGCACCACCTGAACCTGCCCAAGGGCGGCTCGGTCCCGCCACTGCTGCCGTCGCTGTTCGGGGCGGCCGCGTCCGGGCAGACGTTCTTCCCGATGCAGGACGAGGTGATCCACTACGCCGGGCAGCACCTGGCGCTGGTCGTCGCCGAGACCCTCGACCAGGCCGAGCACGCGGCCCGGCTGGTGCGGGTGACCTACCAGGAGACGGCGTCGGTCACCACCGTCGAGCAGGGACGCGACCGGGCGTACGAGCCGGAAAGGATCTTCGCCGGCTTCATGCCCGGCCGGACGACCCGCGGGGACGTGGCGGCGGCCCTCGACCGTGCGCAGGTGACCGTGGAGAACACGTACCACTGCGCGGCCAACCACCACAACCCGATCGAGTGCTCGGCGACCACGGCCGTGTGGGAGGGCGACCGGCTCACCCTGTACGACGGAACCCAGGGCCCCAACGCCACCCTGCACACCGTCGCCGAGCTGCTCAACGTGATGCCGTCGCACATCCGGGTGGTCACCGACTACGTCGGCGGCAGCTTCGGCTGCAAGGCGATGATCTGGGACCATCCGGCGCTGGCCGCGCTCGCCGCGCGGGCCGTGCACCGGCCGGTGCGGCTGGCCCTGTCGCGCGAGCAGATGTTCAGCTCCGTCGGGCACCGCGAGGAGCAGGAGCAGCGGCTGACGCTGGGCGCCGACCGCGACGGGCGGCTGACCGCGATCCGCCACCACAAGCTCTCCCCCACCTCGCACTTCGACGACTGGGCCGAGCCGTCGCTGAGCGTGGCGTCGCAGATGTACGCCTGCCCGAACTACGAGGGCGTCTACAGCCTGATCAAGGCGAACACCATGACGCCGACGTTCACCCGCTGCCCCGGCGAGGCGTCGGGCATGTTCGTCATGGAGACCGCGATGGACGAGCTGGCCGAAAAGCTCGACCTCGACCCCCTCGAACTGCGGCTGCGCAACTACGCCGAGACCGAGCCGACGACCGGGCACCCGTGGTCCAGCAAGGGCCTGCGCGACTGCTACCGGCGCGGCGCGGAGCTCGCCCGCTGGTCCGAACGCGACCCGCGGCCGGGCGCCGTACGCGACGGGAACTGGCTGCTCGGCTGGGGCATGGCCAGCTCCGCGTACCCGGTGACGCCGCCCGGCGGCCCGCAGCGCGCCCGCGCCCGCATCTTCGCCGACGGCAGCGCCGTGGTGCAGTCCAGCTTCGCCGACTTCGGCACCGGCTCGGCGACCGCGATGACCCAGGTCGCCGCCGACGGCCTGGGCCTGCCGCTGGAGCGCGTGCGCGTCCAGTACGGCGACAGCGACCTGCCCAACACCGCCGCCGCCGTCGGCTCGGCCGGGGCCGGCATGGTCAGCGCCGCCGTGCACATCGCCGCGACCGCGCTGCGCGACCAGCTGATCGCCCAGGCCGTCGCCGACGAGCGCTCGCCACTGCACGGCGCGGACCCGAGGCAGGTGGTCGTAGGCGACGGCCGGATGGCGCTGCGGGACCGGCCCGGCACCGGGGAGACCTACGCCGAGCTGCTGCAGCGCTCGTTCATGGCCGACGCGGAGGCGCTGGGCACGTGGAACCCGCCCGGCATGGACACCCCGTACGGCACGATGACGTTCGGCGCGCAGTTCGCGCAGGTGGCCGTCGATGCCGAGCTGGGCCTGTGCCGGGTGCGGCAGCTCATCGGGGTGTTCGACCCCGGGCGGGTGCTCAACCGCAAGACCGCGCACAGCCAGCTGATGGGCGGCATGCTGTGGGGCATGAGCCACGCCCTGCTGGAGGGCACGATCATGGGCCCGGACGGCCGCTGGGCCAACACCAGCCTCGGCGAGTACCTGGTCCCGGTCAACGCCGACGCCCCCGACGTGCTCATCGAGACGATCGAGACCACGGACACGGTGGTGAACCCGCTGGGCGTCAAAGGTGTCGGCGAGGTCGGCATGGTCGGCACGGCCGCCGCGATCGCGAACGCGATCTGGCACGCCACCGGCCGCCGGCACCACCGGCTGCCCATCACCGTCGAAGACCTGCTGTAGCCGAGGGCCGCCGGTGACCGAACCCGCTCCCGTGCCCGACGACGAACCCGTCTCGGTGCTGTTCACCTGGGCGGTCGTGCCCGGCCGGGAGCCCGACTTCGAACGATGGCTGGAAGAGGTGAACGCGGCGTCCTCGCGTTTCCCCGGCCACCAGGGCGTGACCTGGCTGCGCCCGCGGCACACCGCACCTGGCGACAAGGCGGTCTACCACTGCGTGCTGCGCTTCCGCAACGGCCGCGACCTGAGCCGGTGGCTGACCTCACCGGAGCGCGAGGTGGTGGTACGGCATCTGGCCGGCATCGCCGAAGAGGCCGAGCCCCGGGAGACCACCACCGGCATGGAGACCTGGTTCAGCCTGCCCGGCCGCCCGGTGCTGCCCCCGCCCCGGTGGAAGATGGCGATCGTGTCGTTCCTCGGGGTGTACCCGTGCGTGCTGGTCTTCCAGCTGCTCGGCGCGGAGCACCTGAGCGAGCTGCCGCTGCCGCTGGTGGTGCGCGCCGCGATCCTGCCGATGCTGCTGGCGCCGATCCTGACCTACCTGGTCATGCCCTGGCTGAGCCAGACCCTGCGCGGCTTCCTGTACGACCGCCGCTGACCCAGCGCGCTCGCGGCCACCCCCCATTTCGATCGACGTTGGCCTACATCCTCAAGGAAGGCGACCAGGTGCTGGTCGACACCGGCACCGGCGAGGCCAAGCCGTTCCCGTATCCGGCGGTCTGGGCCACGGCCGACACGCTGCTGGCCAAGTTCGACGACGGCGTGCTCACGTTGCGCCCCGACGGGACCGCCATCGCCGACGCGAGCCTCGCCGCCCCGCTGAGCGCCCCGCTCGTGCTCGGACCGCCCGCCTCCTGACCGGCGTCACCGAGGGTTTCCCCGATCGCACGGAAACAGGCTGTTTCGGACGGCCGGGACGGGGTAGGTGCGACCCGATGGAGAGGAGCACGAGATGAGCTGGGCCGACAAGCCGAACGGGAACGAGACGCTACGGCGGGCCGGCACGGCCGACTTCGACGGCGACATCGCCGTCCTGCGCCAGCGGGGCAGACACCTCATCGCGGAGCTCGTCCGGCTGTCCCGGCAGCTGGCCGACCTGCAGAAGGCGATCAGATCCCGCCACGGGGCGGTCGGCGGATCGCGGGGCAGCAGCGCCTCCGGCGGAGAGCCGCGCTGACCCGAACCTTGGCCGTGTCCTCACCGAACGCCGGTCGTCCCGGGAGCCGTACGGGCTCCCGGGACGACCGGTTTCAGTAGGCCTTGAGCGTGATCGCGTCGGCCTTGCCGGCCTGGATCCGCAGCAGACGGGAGAACGGGCGGCGGGTCATCACCCGGGTGCTGACGTCGCGCAGCCGGATCGCGGCCGCCGACATCGGCAGCATGCCGCCGACCCCGCCGGGCGGCAGCTTCTGGCACTGCTCGACATAACCGCGCATCCGCTCCTCGTACGCGGTGAACGCGGGCACGTGGTCACCGCCGGCCGCGGCCAGCTCCCCGGCGAGCACGTACGCGCCGACCAGGGACAGGCTCGTGCCCAGGCCGCTGATCGGCGAGGCGCAGTAGCCCGCGTCGCCCAGCAGCGCGACCCGGCCGGAGGTCCAGTGCGGCATGTGCACCTGGCCGACGACGTCGAAGTAGAAGTCGGGGGCGTCCCACATCGCGTCGAGCATGGCCGGCACGCGCCAGCCGTCGCCCGCGTACACCTGGGCCAGCAGCCGCTTCTGCGCCTGCACGTCGCGAGGGTCGACGACGTGCCCGGCCGAGCGGAACGTCAGCATCGCCTTGGCGGTGTGCTCGTTCTCCGGCCGGATGCCCGCGCAGCGGCCGCCGGGGATGCCGTGCATGAGGAACCAGTGCGGGTCGAGGTCGGTCTGCGCGGGCATGGTGAAGTACGCGGTGTACGCGCCGAGCTGCTTGATGAACTGCTGCTCCGGTCCGAAGGCCAGCCCGCGGACCCCGGAGTGCACCCCGTCGGCCCCGACGACCAGGTCGTAGACCTCGGCGCGGCCGCTGCGGAACTCGACCTTGACGCCGTCCGCGCCGTCGGCCAGCGCGGTGATCCGGTCCCCGAAGCGGTACTCGACGTCGCTCTTGGTCAGGTCGTGGAGGATGTCGGCGAGGTCGCCGCGCAGGATCTCGTACTCGGCGACGATGCCCTCGCCGCCCGCCAGTGTCGCGGGCATCTCCGAGGTGCGCCGGCCGGTGCCGTCGACCCAGGCGAAGCCTTCCTCGTGCACCCGGGCGCGGGTGATCGCGGGCATGATGCCCATCCGCGCGCAGACGTCCTTGGCGACGCCGCGGATGTCGACGGCGTGCCCGCCGGGCCGGATGCCGGGGGCGCGTTCCACCACGGTCACCGCGAAGCCGTGCCGGTGCAGCCAGTACGCCAGTGCCGGCCCGGCGATGCTCGCACCCGAGATCAGTACGGTGTTCTTCCTCATCGGTCTCTCCCCAGTCTCTGTGTACGCTGTACGCGCCGTTGAGAACACCGTAGAGAGGCGGACCCTTGAGCTGCAACAAGGCCATCAGTGTACTAGTACACGACCTAGTACACCGGACGAGGTGGGCGCGGTGAGCGCCCACCAGGACGGATCTGGTGTACTAGTACGCGTGAGCACCGAAGCACCGTTTCGGCGGATCGTCGGGCAGATCCGGGCCCAGATCGACGGCGGGCAGCTGCGCCCCGGCGACCGGGTGCCCTCGGCCCGCCAGATCACCGCCGAGTGGGGCGTGGCGATCGCCACCGCCACCAAGGTGCTGGCCACGCTGCGCGCCGAAGGGCTGGTCGAGGCGGTGCGCGGGGTCGGCACCGTGGTCGCCGAGCGCGACAGGCCCACCGAACCCGCCCGGCGCGAACGGCGGCCGCGCCCGGCCGCCGCCGAACCGACCCGCGAGCAGGTGGTACGCCACGCGATGGCGCTGGCCGACGCCGAAGGCCTGGACGCGGTGTCCATGCGCCGGCTGGCCACCGAATTCGGGCTGGCCACGATGAGCCTCTACCGCTTCGTCCGCGGCAAGGACGACCTCGTCCGGTTGATGATCGACGCCGCGTTCGCCGAAGCGCCGCTGCCCGCCGTACCGCCCAAAGGTGTGCACGCGCAGCTCACCCTGGTCAACCGTCAGCTGTGGGGCATCTTCCGCCGGCACCACTGGCTCGCCCCGGCGATGTCGATCACCAGGCCGGAGCTGGCGCCGCACGGCATCAAGTACACCGAGTTCGCGCTCGCCGCGCTGGCCCCGCTCGGCCTGTCGGTCACCGAGATGATGCACATCCACCTGGCCGTGTTCGCGTTCGTCCGCGGCCTGGCCATGGGCTTCGCCACCGAGGCGCAAGCCGCCCAGCACACCGGCATGACCAGCGACGAGTGGATGGACCGCCAGGGCCAGGCCTTCGACGACCTGGTCGACTCCGGGCGCTTCCCGATGGTCGGCCGGGTCGCCGAGATCCCCGACTTCGAACTCGCCCTCGACGCCGTCTTCGACTACGGCCTGCCCCGCTTCCTGCAGGGCATCCTGCCGAAGTGATGGGAAGGGCACCTTGCACAACGCATGGCGATGTGAAGGTGCCCTTCCTTCGTTCAGGACTGGTAGGGGTTGGCCGTGTAGGTGCGGGAGAGGGTGCCGGGGATGGTGAAGTACTCCACGGCGAGCTTGGCCGGGTCGGTCGCGAGCTGGCCGCGCCCGGGCAGGTCGTTGCCGTCGTCCCAGCCCCACGGCGCGTTGGCCGAGTTGGTGGTGCAGTCGTAGGTGCCCGCGCCGCAGTCGCCGGAGTCGTCCCCGGCGAACGTGCCCGCGCTCGCGAACAGGCTGGTGTTGGCGCGCTGCGCCCACAGCCCGCCCGCCGCGAAGATGTCGATCAGCTGGTATCGCACGTCGCGGTCGTCGCCGCTGCTCGGCGTCTCGGCGACGGTGGACGGGTAGTACACGATGCCGTCGCCGTTGATGCTGTACTGCGGGTACGCCTTCAGGCCATGGCCCTTGGCCTCCTGCGCGGTGACCGGGTGCGCGAAGCCGTCGTGCGGCGAGGACTGCAGCTGCAGGGTGCCGTCGACGCTCTCCCGGCCGCTTGACCAGGTGCTGCCGGACGGGGTGTACGAGAAGAAGTCGGTGTGCGCGACCGTGACCGCCGCGCGCAGCACCCCGTAGTCGGAGCCGTCGCGCTCGACGACCAGCAGCACGCCCTCACCGTCGTTCTCGTGCTCGGTCTCGAAGAACGGGTGGTCGGTCCAGTCACGCGGGTGGAAGAACAGGTAGGTCAGGTACCAGTGGGTGCTCGTCTCCACGACGGAGTAGTAGGCGTGCGCGGCCAGTGAGACCCCGGCCTGGCCGGTGCGGTCCCAGTTGTTGCGGCCGTTGAGGTCGCCGTCGAAGTCGACCTTCGTGATGTAGTCCGACTTGCCGCTCAGCGCGTGGCTGCCGGTGGCGTCGACGTCCTGGTAGTGGATCGGCGCCCAGCGCAGCGCCAGTTGCGCCCGGGTCACCGCCGCGCCGGCCGGCGCCGGAACGGCCAGCCCAGCGGTCGTGAGCGCGGCCGTCAGCGCAGCCACCACCAGGGATCGCCCGGTGGTCCTGAACCTGTCGAGCATGAGTGCTCTCCCTGCATCCGTGTCGATAGATGGATGCAGATGCTATGTCCAACGGCGGCCGTCGCATATGGCCGCGCGGCGAATCGCCGGTGGACGGTGATCGAAGATCTCGCCCGTGCGCGGACAGGTCCCGGCGGCGGCGTTCACATCTATTTTGATGTGGGCACATCAAAATAGATGTGCCCACACGCCGAGACACCACTCCCGGCGCGGCCGGGGACAGGCCAGCGCCAGGGACTGCCGTTCAGGCGGGCTCGGCGGCGACCTCCGGCGCCGGGTCACCGGGCAGCCAGCGCACCGCGGCGAGCCCTACCAGCACGATCGGCACGGCGAACAGCGCCGCCAGCGGCGCGATGCCCAGCCACAGCGAGCCGAACCCGAACGCCCCGTACACGGCCAGCGCGCCCAGTTCCGCGCCGAACCCCGACACCGACAGCACGGTGGCCCGGGTGTGCCCGCTCATCGTGTGCTGCAGCCGCGCCTCGGTCAGCACCCGGGTCAGTTGTAACAGTCCGAAGCAGACCGCGAGCGGCACCAGCCCGGCCACTCCCCCGGTCAGCGCCCCGACCGCCAGCGCCGTCCCGGCCACCGCGATCGTCACCCCGGTCGCCAGCGGCGTCGCCCGCCAGCGCTCGGCCAGCAGGCTGCCCAGTGCCATCGCCGCGATCAGCGCCGCGATGACCAGGGGCACCCCGGCAGTCGCCACGCCCAGGTCACGTACGAGCAGCGGCCCGTACTCGTCGAGCGCGCTCAGGCTCGGCACGGCAGCGGTGATCAGCACCGCGTGCCACACCCGCCGGTTCCTGCGCACCTCCGCCAAACCGTCCCGGAGATTACGCAGGTAGGCCCGCCCGCCGGCCGACTCACGGCGAGCCCGGGGCTGCTCGGGCAGGGCCAGCGCCGCCGCGGCACTGCCCAGGCAGGCCAGCACGCTGCCCGCGGCGATCAGCCCGAAACCGCCGAGGGCGTACGCCGGGGCGGCCAGCGCGCTGGCGGCCAGCATCGACACCATCGCCACCGTCGCCGCACGCCCCGCGAGCGCGGTGTAGCGGTCCGTCGCGCCCTCGGCCGCCAGCTCGTCGTAGAGCAGCGCCTCCTTGGTCCCGGAGCTGATCGCGCTGCGCACTCCCCACAGCACGAACCCGACCGCGAACCCGGCGTACGTCGGCCACAGGAACCAGATCGCGAACCCTGCCCCGCGCAGCAGCGCCCCGAAGGCCAGCAGCCTGCGGCGGGAGTACGTGTCCGCCCATGCCCCCGACGGCACCTCCAACGAGAACGCGACCGCGCTCCAGATCACCAGCAGCGAGGTCAGCTCCGCGGTGGACAGGCCCGCATCGGCCATCAGCAGCGTGTACACGGGGAAGAACAGCACACCCTCGTCACAGGCGCGCAGCGCCGCGTAGATCCGGCCGAGCCTGCGCACCGGCGGCGTCATCGCCGTCCCCCGTGAGTCGCCATGCCCCCAAGCCTGGCGGGACTCCCGATCGGACGCAATCCGCGCGGACTCGCGTCGTGACCCCGCGGCCGGTCCGGAGCGCGGGGTCACAACGGCCGGCGACGGTCAGTTCGCAGGGCCGCCCGGCGGCGTCGGACGGGCCAGGCACTGCGGCACCGTCACGACGACCCACGGGCGCACCATCGTGCGGTGTGCCTGCTCATCGATGGCGTAGCCGATGACCAGCTGGTCCGCGGCCGGGATGTGCTGCGGACGGATGACGACGTACACGCCCTCGTCGCGCAGCTGGTAGTCGATCGGGGACGTGGCGTGCTCCGGCGTCCCCGGCAGCGGAAACTCGTACGTCGTATCCACCGGCGGCTGCTCGGCGCATTGGTCGGCGGGCACCATGCCCATCACGACGGTCCGCGCTCCGGCTCGCGCCAGCTCGGCGTTCAGTTGTGCCGGGTCCGTCAGCTCATCGGCCCGGAAGCTCACCACCACCGAGCCATCGGCGTTCACCCCGACCGAGTACGCGGGCGCGGCCCACGGCTCGGCCACCGCCAGCACCCCGGCCGCCGCGAACACGGCGATCCCGGCCAGCGCCGTCGCGAGGCGGCGGCGTGCCGGGCGCGGCCGGACGGGCGGGTTGTCCTCGGCGGTCAGCACCCGGTCGAGCATGGCGCGGGCGTACGGGTCGTGCGGGTGCGGCGCGGGCGGGGCCGGGTCGGCGGCCCTCAGCCGGGCCAGGGCGGTGCTGCTGCGGTCGTTCATGAGCTGGTGCTCCCTTCGGCGACGATCGACGGCATGGGCGGGCGGGATGTCGCCTGGGCGGCGGGTTCCTCCGTGGCCAGCAGCCGGGCCGCGAAGCGCTTGCGGGCACGGTGCAGGCGCACCTTCACCGCGGTCCGGCTGCAGCCCAGCACGAGGGCGACCTCGGCCACCTCCAGGCCCTCCCACTCGGTCAGGCGCAGGACCTCCTGATCGGCCTCGGAGAGCCCGGCCAGCACGGCGCGCACCCGCAGGTGCTCGCCGACCTGCCCGGCGTGGTCGTCCACGGTGGCGTCGGCGTCGACGGCCGCCTTGGCGGACAGCCGCTCCCGGCGGGCGCGGGCCCGCAGCTCGTTGGCGATCACGTGCCGCGCGGTGGCGTACAGCCAGGCCCGGGGGTGTTCGGCGGGCACTTCGGCGAAGCGCCGCCAGGCGACGAGGAACGTGCCGGAGACGACGTCCCCGGCCGCGTCGGGGCCCACCCGACGAGTGGCGAAACGCGTCAGCTCCGCGTAATGGGCGTCGAACAGCTCCTCGAAGCGCCCTCTGGCGGCCGCGTTGTCTGGTTCCATACCCGGGAATGTCCACCTGCCGCGCTCGGGTTACCGGTCGGCGCAGATCATCTCGCGAACGCCGCCGACCGATGCTGCGCGGGCGGTCGCCGTCAGGCCGGTCCGCCCGATTCGGCCAGGCTGAGCCGCCAGGCGTCGACCAGCGGGGCGAACCGTTGCGCGGCGTCGAACAGGGCGTCCGGGCCGAGCCGGTGCGCGTCCAGGTGCGACAGCATCTCCATGCCGAGGTAGAGCGCGACCGCGGCGGTGGCGACCTCGCGCACCGGAATCAGCTCGGCCAGCGGCGTGCCCGCGAGCAGGCGCTCGATGACCCCGGCCGCGAAGTCCTGCCACACCGCGGTCTGCACCTTCACCTGCTCGGCCAGCCGGGCGTTGGCGTTGGCCGCGGCGACCAGCTCCTGCACCGCGGCGATGTGCCCCGCCGCGCCGTCCTCGTCGTACAGGCGGCGCAGCCGGGCCAGGGTGTCCGTGGCCGTGGTGACCCCGTCGAGTTCGGCCCGGTAGCGGGCCAGCCGGGCCTCGCTGGTGAACTGCGACGTGGCGACGAACAGGTCGTCCATGTCGGTGAAGTGGTAGTAGATGACGCCGGGCGCGAACCCGCCGGTCTTGGCGACGGCGCGGGCGGTGCAGCGGCCGTACCCCTCGTCGGCGAGGGTGCGGGCGGCCGCGTGCAGCACCCGCGCCCGGGTGTCGGCGCGAGGCGGCATCAGATGACCCGGACCGGTCGCACGCCCGCCGCGGACAGGTGCGGGTCGAGGCGGCGGGCCAGCTCGGGCAGCCGGTGGCTGGGGATCTGCGGGTACAGGTGATGCTCCAGGTGGTAGGTCAGCTCAAGGAAGATCGCGGGGATGACCCTCCCGCGCAGCGTACGCGTCTGCGTGAGCGGCTCGTCGCCGTAGTCGTGGTGCGGCAGGTAGACGGTGAGCAGCGGGTAGACCCAGCTCCCGGCGATCGCCATCACGGCGTACGCCAGCAGTGCCGGGGTCACCGGCCACAGCAGCACTCCCCCGGCCAGCGCGGCGAACGGCATCGCCGCCTCGGCCAGCAGCCACGTCCGCAGCCCTCGGTCGCCGCGGGCGCGCCGCCACGACCACCACCACAGCCGGGCCAGGAACACCGGTCCGTACAGGACGGCCCCGAGCAGCGACAGGTTCGCCGGGTAGCCCTCGGGGTCCTCGTCGCTCGGGAACAGCCGGTGGTGCTGCAGGTGGGTGGACCGGTACGCGTGCCCGCTCTCCAGCAGCACCAGCCCGGTGAAGAACAGCGCCCACTCGGTCTGCCGCGCGGACAGGCCCAGGGCGCGGTGCACCACGTCGTGCGTCACGGTCACCACGGACACGAACACCCCGAACACCACCAGCGGCGTCAGCCACCACCAGCCGGCCCACGCGACCAGCGCGAAGACCCCGATCATCGCGTACGGCCGCACGAGCGCGACCCGGGTGCGCCACCGCGACACGGCCAGCAGGTCCGTGCCGACCTCGCTCAGGCTCGGCAGCTTCGCGCTCATGCCCGCACCCCCGTCGAGCGCAGCACGTCCTCGGCGACCAGGCGGCTGCCGAGCACGCACGCCACCGTGCCCAGTCCTGGCCACGTCGTGTCACCGACCTGCCAGAACCCGGGCAGCGCGGTGCGGTGCGGCACGGCGAACTGGTTGGAGTTGCGCAGTGTCTGCCGCACTCCGCCGACCGATCCTCGGGGCCGCCAGGTGAACCGCTCGTAGCTGCGCGGTGTGCCGACCTGCCGGACCACGGCCCGCTCCCCCAGGTGCGGGTAGACCCGCCGGGCATGCTCGATCAGGCGCTGCCCGATCTCGTGCTTGCGCGCCGCGTACTCCGGTTCGGACAGCCCTTGCCAGTCGGCCAGCTCGGTGTGGGTGGAGATCATGACGGCGCGGTGGCCGGGCGGCGCGCTGACCTCGTCGCCGGGCGAGGACACGGACACGAACATGTTGTTGCCCTCCCCGAGCGGCCGCGCGTAGTCCTGCATCAGCTGGTGGTGGGTGAACTCCTGCCCGGCGACCTCGGGTTCGGGCACGCCCAGGAACACCACCACCGCCCCGCCCAGGTCGGGCTCGTCGCGCTCCAGGTACGGCCGCAGCCCCGCCGCGACCGGCGTGCCGGCCGCCACCTGCGCCGTGACCGGCGCGGGCAGCGCGCTCACCACGACGGACGCCTCGACGTCGCCGCGCGCGGTGTGCACCGTGTAGCCGCCGGCGTCACCACCTCTACGTTGTCCTAGGAGGCTGCCCCGCTGCTGTCCGGCGCGGGTGGTCACGCGCTGAACGCGGCAACCGGTACGCAGGTCGCCGCCGAGCGCGCGGTAGTGCCCGACGAGCACCCGCCAGAACCCGTGCATGCCACCGCGGTGGCGGGTCAGCCCGGCCCCGCGGATGGTCACCCCGAGCGCCGCGTTGATCAGCGGGGCGCGGTCGACGGTGCTGTGCACGGTGTCCTCGACCAGCATGCCGAGCAGCGCCACCAGCGAGTCCTGGCCGCGCAGCCCGTGTGCCCGCAGCGCGCCGCCCATGGTCCGGCCGAGGTGGCGGACCAGCGGCAGGTGCCGCAGGCCGACCGCGCGCAGATCGTGCAGCGCGTCGGCGGGCGTGCGGATCGGCAGCCGGATGCCGGACCGGCTGGCCGCCCAGAACACCTCGGCGAGCCGGTCCAGCTCGGCCCAGAAGCGCCGGTGCGCCCGGGTGTCGCCGAGGGTGCGCAGCCTTTCGGCGTGCCAGCGGGACTGCTCCCGGTGCAGCGTGACGACCCGGTCGGGCAGCCAGGCCACGTATCCGGGCAGCTGCTCGGCGTCGAGCGCGGGTGCGCCGGTGGTGGCGAGCAGCTCGTCGCCGACGCCGCCGGGCGCGAAGTCGACCAGGGTGGTGGCGCCCACGTCGAAGGAGAAGCCGCGGTGGCGGAAGTAGCCTGCGCAGCCGCCGGCGTGGCCGTGCGCCTCGAAGACGATCGTGGACAGGCCGGCCGCCTGCAGCCGCAGCGCGGTGGCGAGCCCCGCGAGCCCGCCGCCGAGCACCGCGACGTCGCAGTGCCGGGGCAGGTCGCGGGACCGGGTGAGGGTCGGCGTCCGGGAGAACCCCACGGGCGCCACATGATTCTGAACATCTGTTCTGAACACATGTTCAAATTAGAACTCGCCGTCCATCGAGTCAATGCCATGTTTCGAACGCCCTGCCGACCGGCGGATCCCCGACGCGAACCCGGATCTTCAGCCGGTTTTCACACCTCTGCCAGGTTGCTTCGTGGATCAACGGTTAGGGTCACGCCGATCACAGCAGCGTGGCGAGCCCGACCCCGGGCGTCGGCACGGCTCTATGATCGGCTCCGTCACCGCCGACTTCCTGGAGAGTTCATGTCGAGCACCGCAGGCCGCTGGTTCCGCTACGCCGCCATCGCCGAGACCTTCTCCTGGGTCGGCCTGCTCATCGGCATGTTCTTCAAGTACATCGTGGTCAAGAACGACATCGGCGTGTTCGTCTTCGGCCGGGTGCACGGCGCGATGTTCGTCTTCTACCTGGTGACCCTGGTGTGGGCGGCCCGCGTGCACCGCTGGAGCTTCGGCCGCCTCGTCGTGGGCGGCGCGGCGTCGATCCCGCCGTTCCTCGGCCTGCTGTTCGAGCGCTGGGTCGCCAAGCGCACCCCGGCCGCCGCGCCCGCCGAGACCGAGCCCGCGCTCACCCCGGCCCGCTGAGCTACTCCAGCACGTCCGAGCCCGCCGGGGCGTGGTGGCTCATGAAGATCCCGAACGGGATCGACAGTAGCCACATCGCCGCGGCCAGGGCCGTGCCGACGAAGAACGCCACCGGGATCGACAGCAGGAACGCCACGACCGGCGACAGCGCCATGATCGAACCCCAGCGCATGATCGCCGGGGTCACCTTCACCCGCAGCAGGCCGGCCTTCCAGGCGTACCGCAGCAGCACCACCTCCAGACCGCTGACGATCGCACCGGTCACCGCGTACGCGCTGACCGCCAGCGGGTTGCCGAAGTAGTCGCCCAGCAGCGCGGTCGGGAACGGCATGAACGCGATGAACGCCAGGTAGAGCATGTTGCGGGCGATGAGGCCGTAGTCGACGCCGCGCATCACGCTGAACATCTTGTGGTGGGCCAGCCAGTACCGGCCGATCAGCGCGAACGACAGGAAGAAGCCGGCGAACTCCGGCAGCAGGTCGGCGAGTTTGACCAACAATTCACGAACGCTGCCGACGTCGCTCAGGCGGGGCACGCCGACCTCGACGATGAGCAGGGTCATCGCGATCCCGAACAGGCCGTCGCTGAACGCGGTCACCCGGCCGAACTCCACCGAGTCGCGCGCCCAGACCCGCGCGGAGCCTCGTACCACATGATCACTCTAGGTCGCGAACGTGCCGTGGGCGGCCGAAACCGGCATGCGCCCACGATCATCGAGGGCTAGCCTGTCGCGCGTGTCTCCCTTCGTCGCCGCCGCGCTCCACGCCAACGGCCAGCTGCCCTCCGAGCGACTGCCGTGGATCGCCGCCGACTGGCTGACCGCGGGCCACGACGGTCCCGCGCTGCGCGAACTGGCCGGTCTGAGCGCGAACGACTACCGGGAAGCCGCCGAACTGCTGCCGGCGGCGCTGGCAGAGACCGGTCTGGCACCGCCGACCAAGGAGTCGGGTGCCCGCGCGTACCTCGACCACCTGTACACCGGTGTGCTCGACGGCACGCTGAGCGAGGGCGAACTCTGCTGGAAGGTATCCGACATGCGCAATTTCACCCACGAGGTGCGCGGCGTCTGGCCGTTCGACGAGCTGGCGGAGTTCGAATACCAGTTCAACGTCCGCTACGACTCCCCCACCGACGTGCAGGAGCAGCTCGTCCGCAAGCTCTGCCAGGACCACCGGGACCGGTATTTCGGCGGCGAAGCGTTGACCTAGGCGGTCACGCCTCCGGAGCGGGCCGACGTCCCCCGCGCCACCTGGCCAGGTACGGCAGCGCGAACAGGTAGAGGCCGCTGAGCAGGAGCAAGGCGAGCGGGAGCAGCGGGACGTAGGAGACCCAGACGATCGGCTCCTGCTGGGCCAGGGCGACGAACGTGGCGATGACGCTCACCGTGAAGATGATGGACAGCCAACGGTGGACCTGGCGGATCCCCTTGTTCCAGTTCATGGTGACCTCCTGAGCAGGACGGGACTCTGGCCCCTCGCGACGTGCGGTAGGGGCACGCTATTCGCGGCCACCCCGCCGACGCTTCTCGATTCCTGACTGATTCGCCGCGACCGCCCTGCGAGCGCTCGCCGCCGGGTCAGGCCGCCATGCGGGGCGCGGACCGCACCAAGAGCATCGGACTTGCCTGGCACGTGTGCGTATCTTGAGCCCACTTTCGCCCATGTGCCAGGCAAGTCAGGCGATCTTGCCCGAGGGGCGCGACGGGACGGTTGGCCGGCCGCGAAAACCGCGTGCCGCGGGCCGCGGCAGTCGCCCATCATCGTCTTCGTGAGCGATCCATATGAGCCTCGGGTGAGTTCGACCGCGCGTCTGACATTGCGGGCACCCGAACAGGCCGACCTGGAGCGGGTGTTCAGCCTCTACGCGGACCCGCTGGTCTGGGGTCCGGACCCGCTGTCCCGGCATGACGACCCGGCGCAGACCGAGCGCATGATCGGGAGCTGGCGGGCGGCCTGGGACCGCGACGGCCTCGGCATGTGGACCGCGTGGGCCGGTGACGAGTTCGTGGGGATCGGCGGCTGCTTCGTCCGGTACGGCGTCGCCTGGAACCTCGGCTTCCGGCTGCGCCCGCCGTACTGGGGACGCGGGTTCGCCCAGGAGGTCAGCGCGGCCGCGATCCACGCCGCAGGCGAGCTTCGCCCCGACCTCGCCGTCACCGCGTACCTGCTCGAAGGCAACGACCGGTCGTCCCGTGCCGTCGAGCGGACCGGCCTGCGCCACGTGTGGCGCGGCCCGGACGCGGGCAATCCCGACACCACCGCGATCCGGCTGCTCTACAGCGATCGGCCACTGCCGCCGGAGACCCTCAGCGCGCTCACCGAACGCTGACCCGCGCGCCGAAGCGGTGACCCGTTTGTCGGAGCACCGTGCGATAGTCCCGCGTCAGGTACACCGCACCGGCAGGCCATGGCGGAACTGCCGGCCGAGAGCGGGCAGCGGTCCTCGACCGTGGCCCGGTCGGCGATGGCCAGCCGGGGCACGATCCTGGTCAGCATGTCGCGGCGGGTCTGGGCGGTGCCGGACAGGTCGCCGAAGCTGTACGAGTTCCAGTACTCCTGGAACCGCCCCTGCGGGCCGCCGTCCTGCCAGGTCGGGTCGTTGCCGACGCTGGCCACGCCGACGAACAGGTCCACGTCGCGCATGATCTCACTGAACACCAGCGGCGGGATCTCGCTCAGCGGCAGCCCGTCGGCGGGCCGGTCCACGCCGTAGCTGTAGCCGCCGCCGGAGGCGTGCGCCGTGTGCTCGGGCGCGCCGACCGCGTAGAAGCGCACCTGATCGGTGGCCAGCCGCAGGTAAGCCCCACTGTCGGTGACGTCGTCGAGATAGCTGTCGCCGTCGCCGACGCCCTCCACCCAGTACTCGGCACGCAGGCCCCACTCGGGCAGGTCCCGGGTCGTCGGCGGGTAGTCGTCGTCGACCATCAGCCGCAGCCTGTCCCGCCAGCCCCGGGCCGCCGCGAGGGCGTGGAACTGATGCTGGCGCAGGATGTGCGCGGCGTACCGGTTCGAATAGGTGGCGGTGCGCTCCTCCGCGGCGGTGAGCACATACACCTCGCGGTGGGCCTGCTTGAACGGCTGCACCACCAGGTCGTGTTCCAGGCGCTCGCGCCACGCCAGCACCTCCTCGACCGGGCGGCCGATCGGATGCCACAGCCGCACCGCCGCGTCCGTGGCCGCGTCCACCGGCGCGCCCTGCAAGGTGGTCAGTTCCTGACCTGACCAGGCGCAGGGCTGCTCGCCGACGGTCCAGATCACGCGGCGCGCGATCGTGCCCAGCAGCGGGTGGTCGAGATAGCGCTCCCGCCACGCGCCGAACTTCCAGACCCGCTGCGTGAGGAACTGCCGGTCCAGGCGGTCGGCCTGCGCGGACAGCATCTTCTCCAGGTCCTTGACCGCCGCTTTCAGCTCGTTGAAGGCCTCGGCGTGATCGCGGCGCACCGCGGCGGGCGGCGACTTCACGGGCCGCCCCGCGGCGTTGCGCCAGGCGGTGCGCACGCCGTCGGCGTCGACGGTCGTCTCGGCGCGCACGTCGCCGAAGTCGTCGACGCGGCGACCGACCTCGGTCAGCCCGTACGCGGGCACGGCCAGCTCCTCCACCTCGTCGCGGGTCAGGCCCAGCGCCGCCGCCCGCGTGTCGAGGGCGGCGGTCAGCTCCTTGAGCGTGCCCTTGTAGGTGACCCGGGTGGCCAGCCGGGCGAGCTGCGCCAGCGCGGCCTCGGAGGCGTTTCGCGCGAGCATCTGCACCGCCGTGTTGGCGGTCTTCGGGTTGCGCGGGCCGAGCCCGGCCGCCTTGCGCAGCGACGTCTCCACCAGCGCGCCGAGCAGGCGGGCGGTGTCGTCGTGCGCGGGCAGCAGGCCGACCAGCCAGATCAGGCCGCGCAGCGTCGTGCTGTTGTAGGAGTCGAAGGCCTCGTTGACGTCGGGCTCGTACCCGCGGCGGATGAGCCGCTGCGTGCGCGGCTTTCCGACCAGCGACAACCACCCCGTCAGGACCGGACGGGCGGCCTCGTCGCCGACCGCGGCCAGCAACTGCCGACCGGTCCGTTCGAACTTCGCGGACGGCTTCGAGCTGGTGGCGGTTCCCGCGTGGGTGACCAGGGCCGGCCAGGGCGCGCCCAGGCCGGGCAGGTCGGCCAGGACCCGGTCCGTCCACGCCTCCCCGGGGTTGAGCAGCGGCGCGTCGATCTCGGCCAGCGCGTCGTCGAGTTCGCGCAAGCTGTGGTAGCTCATCTGGCTGGTGCGGCGCAGGGTCGCCACGTACGGGACCGGCACGGGCCGGCCCAGCGCGACCAGGCGACGGGCCCAGGTCACGTGTCCCGCGTCGTGGCTGGTCCAGCGGGTGCCCGCGATGTGCAGGGACAGCTCGATCCGGTCGTCCAGCTCGGGCCGCCACAGCAGCCGCATCAGGCGGGTGACGAGTTCGTACAGGTTCTCGGTCACGGCCGGCCGGGACTCGGCGCGCATGCGTTCGATCAGGGCGAGCAGCAGGTCCTTGTGGGCCCGCACGCCCATCGGCTGCAGCACCTCCTCCGCCGAAGGGTTGGCGAAGCCCCAGTTGTTCACCTCGGCCAGCTCGACGAGCTGGGCCACGACCTCGTCCACGCCGCCGCCCTCGACGGCCGCCCGCAGCGCGGCGACCCGGGCCGGGTATGCGGCCAGCTCGGTCATCAGCCACCCACCAGCGGCACGAGCTTCAGGAACACGACCTCGACCGCGCGGTGCACCGGCACCGCCGCGTCGAGGTCCTCGACCTGCCGGTCGTCGACGAGGACCACGAACCCGTTGCGGGAGAACGCCTCCACCGCCCGGCTGAACTGCTCCTCGGCGTCGACCTGCCGGTGCTTGCCCATCCGGAACCCGTCGCGTGTGAGCTCGGTGCCGCCGGGCTGCACCAGGCCGCGGAAGTGGTCGCCGCCGGCCGCGTTGTGCTCCGCGACCTCCCGGAACACCCGCCGCCGGATGATCTCCCGCAGCGTCAGCTGCTCCTCGGACATCTCCAGCTGCCAGGCCGCGCCGCGGTCGCCCGCGGTCGTCTCGTCGACAAAGGTCACCATCGCCATGGCCGCGCAGTCTAGGGCGTCGCGCCGACATCGCCGGGCGCGACGGCGACGAGGCTGCCCATTCCCGGCACGTGCGGGGCGGTGACCCGGAAACATCGTGGGCAGGGTGCGTCGGGAGGGGTGAATATGACGGAACCGGGCGACGTCCCGTACCGGACGTCACGGTCGCTGCGCCTGATCGTGCTGCTCACGATGGCCGCCGGGTTCCTCGACGCGTACACCTTCCTCGGCCGCGGCGGGGTGTTCGCGACCGCGCAGACCGGCAACGTCGTGCTGCTGGGGGTGCAGGCGGCGCAGGCACAGTGGGCCGACGCGCTGCGGCACCTGCCGCCGATCGTCGCGTTCGTGATCGGGGTGTGGACGGCGGAGACGATCCGGCTGCCCCGGGTCGCGGCGGTGCTGCGCTGGCCGGTGCGCGCCGCGCTCGGGCTGGAGATCCTGGTGCTGGTCCTGGTCGGACTGATGCCGTCGGGCGGCTCCGACGAACTGGTGGCCGTCATGATCGCCTTTGTGGCGTCCGTGCAGATCACGTCGTTCGGGCTGATCGGCCGGTGGACGTTCAACACCACGGTCACCACCACCAATCTGCGCAACGCCGCCCAGGCCGTGTACGGCGCGGTGGTGCGCCACGACCGCGACGCGGCCGCGCAGGCCCGCAGCCTGTGGCCCGCCATCGGCTCGTTCGCGGCGGGCGCGTTGCTCGGCGGCCTGGTCACGGCAAGGATCGGGGATCGCGCGGTATGGGTGGCGGTCGTGCTGCTGGTCGCCGGCCTGGCCCTGTTCCTCGCCGACGACCGCCGCCGCGGCCGGTCGTGAGGACGGCTGCCGTTCGCCGGGTGCCCGGCCCCCACCGGCGGCGTGCCGCCTTGCGGGTGCCGTCGGCGGCGGTGAGACTCGACCCGTGATCACGGTGGTGGGCGTGCCGATCGACTGCGTCGGCGTGCCCGAGGCGGGCGACCCGCCGTTCGGGACCGAGCTGGCGCCCGGGGCGATGCGCGAGGCGGGCCTCGTCGCGGCGGTGGGCGGCCGCGACGGCGGGGACCTGCCGGTGCGCCTGGTCGGCCGGGTCCGCGACGACCGCACCGGCGTGCTCGCCTGGCCCTCGGTGCGCGCCATGACCGACGTGGTACGCCGCCACGTGCACCAGCTGGTCACGGCCGGTCACCTGCCGCTGGTGGTCGGCGGCTGCTGCACGCTGCTGCCCGCCGCGCTGGCCGGGGCGCGCGACGCGCTGGGCGGCACCGGCCTGGCCTACCTCGACGGGCACCTGGACCTCTACGACGGGCGCACCTCCCCCACCGGCGAGCCGGCCGACATGCCGATCTCCGTGGTCACCGGGCACGGCCCGGTGGACTGGGTGGACCTGGTCGGCGGCCCGCTGGTCGCGCCCGACCGGCTGCGCCTGCTCGGGCCGCGCGATCGCGCCGAGGCGGTCGAGTACGGCTCGGTGCTGCCCGAACAGCTCGGTTACCCGCCCGAATCCACCCCCGCCGACCTGCAGGGACAGGGCATGGCCGAGGCCGGTGCGGCGGCCCGCGACGCGCTGGTCCGGGGCGGGCGGTACTGGGTGCACCTGGACGTCGACGTGCTCGACGAGCAGGCTTTTCCCGCCACGGACTACCTGATGCCGGGCGGGCTGCGGCTGGCCGAACTGCGGGAGCTGATGCGGCCGCTGACCGCGTCCGACTCCCTGGTTGGAGTATCGGTCGGCTGCTACAACGGCGCGAAGGACCCCGACGGATCGTGCGCGACCGCCCTGGTCGACCTGTTCGCCGACCTCCTCGCACACAGGTGAATCAGACGCGTTCGGCGGCGCGGGCGATGTTGCGGGCCATGTCGGCGAAGACCAGCGAGTGCAGCGGCGCGGTGGTCCGCCAGTAGAGGTGCCCGGCCAGGCCGCGGGGCACGAACACGCTGCGCTGCTCGTACCGGCTGCCCCGCGGGTCGTCGCAGACCCGCATCTCCAGCCAGGCGCGGCCCGGCAGCCGCATCTCGGCCCGCAGCCGCAGCAGCCGTCCCGGCTCGACCTCCTCGACCCGCCAGAAGTCCACCGTCTCGCCGGCCCGCAGCGCGGCGGGGTCGCGGCGGCCGCGCCGCAGGCCGATCCCACCGAACGCCTGGTCGAGCAGCCCACGGGCGGTCCAGGCCAGGTCGGAGGAGTACCAGCCGTTGTCGCCGCCGATACCGGAGACGACCTCCCACAGCGCCGACGGCGGGGCCTTGACCCGCTCGGTGTGCTCGTCGACGTAGAGGTCGCCGCCGGACCAGTCCGGGTCGGTGGGCAGCGGCTCGGCCGGGGCCCGCGTCCACGACGCCGTCGACCAGTGCGTCTCCACCTCCGCGTCGCGGATGCGCAGCAGCGCCAGCCGGACCGCCTCGTCGAACGGCTTCAGCCCGCCCGTCGGGTCGGTGACGTACTTGACGATGTCGTGCTCGTGGCAGACCGCCTCGTGCACCAGGCTCTCCACCAGCGGGGTCGCGATCGCGCCGGGCACCGGTGTCACCAGGCCCACCCACAGCGACGACAGCCACGGCGACAGGGTGCGCACCGGCACGACGACCCGGCGGTTGAGCCCGGCCACGCGGGCGTAGCGGCTCATCATCTCCCGGTAGGTGAGCACGTCCGGGCCGCCGATGTCGAAGGAGCGGTTCACGTCGCCGGGCACGCTCGCCCAGCCGACCAGGTAGTGCAGCACGTCGCGGACCGCGATGGGCTGGATGCGGTTGCCGACCCAGCGCGGCGTCACCATCACCGGCAGCCGCTCGGTCAGGTGCCGCAGCATCTCGAACGACGCCGAGCCGGAGCCGATGATCACGGCGGCCCGCAGCGTCACCGTGGGCACGCCCGAGGTGGTGAGGATCCGGGCGACCTCGTCCCGTGAGCGCAGGTGCGCCGACGCCCCGTCGGCCCGGTCCGGGGCGGGACCGCCCAGGTAGACGATGCGGCGTACGCCCTCCTGCCGGGCCGCGTCGGCGAAGGTCTGCGCGGCCCGCCGGTCGGTGTCCTCGAACCCGGGCGAGCCGAGCGAGTGGACCAGGTAGTACGCCACCTCGATGCCGCGCAGCGCCCGCCGGGTCGCGGCGTGGTCCAGGACGTCGGCCTCGACGATCTCGGCCTGCGCGGCCCACGGCACGTCACGCAGCCGCACCGCCGACCGGGTCAGGCAGCGCACCCGGTGCCCCGCCTCGATGAGCCGCGGGGCGAGCCGTCCGCCGATGTACCCGGTCGCCCCGGTGACCAGCACCCGCCGGCCGCTCCCGGCCCGCCCGACCATACGCCCAGCGTAGGGCGATCACGGCGGTGCGCAGGGCGGTTCGGCTCGGCCGGGCACGATCGTGCGCGATACGGGGTAATCGGCTATATCGGACCGCCGATCTCGATACTCTCGCGTGGACGACGTGGCCGAGAGAGGTGTGGGGCGGATGAACCGTGTGCCGGACGAAGGTCTCGTGCTCGTGCCGGGCGGGAGCCTGATCACGGCGACGCCCGAGGAGGGCCGTGCCCTCGCCCTCATGATCGCCCGGCACACCGTCCACAACATCCAGCCCGACCTGGACGTGCTCAAGGGCGGCCGGCCCAACTATGCCACGACGCCGGAGAGCATCATCGCCGCCGCGCACGTCGTCGCGATCGAGTTCGCGACGATCGCCGCGGCCAACGGCCACTGGCGGCCCGGCAACTGACCACTCCCCCGCGACAGGAGCCCACATGGCCACGATCGGCCTCATCGCGACACTGCACGCCGCCCCCGGCATGGAGGACGAGGTCGCCTCGTTCCTCACCGACGGGCTGCCCCTGGTCCAGGCCGAGAAGGGCACCGTGGCGTGGTTCGCCTACCGGATCGACGCCTCGACGTTCGGCCTGCTCGACGCGTTCACCGACGAGACCGCGCTGCAGGCCCACCTCGACGGCGACCTCGCCGGCGCCCTGATGGGCCGCGCCGGTGAACTCCTCAGCAAGCCACCGGAGATCCGCAAGGTCCAACTCCTCGCCGCAAAACTCCCCGCCTGAGGCCCGTCGGCGGCGCCAGGTCAGGGATCAGGACCGTAGGTAGGCCAGGACGGCGAGGACGCGGCGGTGCTGGTCGGCGTCGGGGGCCAGGTCGAGTTTGGCGAAGATGTTGCCGATGTGCTTCTCGACCGCGCCGTCCCCGATGACCAGGGCCCGGCCGATGGCGGTGTTGGAGTAGCCCTGCGCCATCAGTTCGAGGACCTCGCGCTCGCGGGGAGTCAGGGTCTGCACCGGGTCCCTCCTGCCGCGCAGCATCAGCTGGGCGATGACCTGCGGGTCGAGCACCGTCGCGCCCGAGCCGACCCGGTCCAGCGCGTCCAGGAAGCCGTCGACGTCGACGACGGCATCCTTGAGCAGGTAGCCGACGCCGCCCCGCCCGTCGGCGAGCAGCTCGTCGGCGTACGCCAGCTCGACGTACTGCGACAGCACCAGCACCCGGGTGCCCGGCGCCGACCGCCGGGCCTGCACCGCGGCGCGCAGGCCCTCGTCGGTGTGGCTGGGCGGCATGCGCACGTCGACCACCGCGACGTCGGGCGCGTGCGCGGCGACGGCCTCGACCAGGGCCGGCCCGTCCCCCACCGCGGCGGCGACCTCGTGACCTGCCTCGATCAGCAGCCGGACGATGCCCTCGCGCAGCAGCACGCTGTCCTCGGCGACGACGACGCGCATCCGTCTCACGCCACCGGGACGGTCGACGGGGCCTGCGCGACCAGGATCGTCGGGCCGCCCGCCGGGGAGTCCACGGCGAACTCGCCGTCCACCGCGCGCAGCCGGTCGGCCAGCCCGGCCAGGCCGTGGCCCTTGGCCAGGTGCGCGCCGCCCACGCCGTCGTCGGTCACCATCAGGTACACGCGACCATCCTGCTCGGTGACCTCCATGCGGGCGGCGGCGGCCCCGCTGTGCTTGGCGATGTTGGACAGCGCCTCGGCGGCGGCGAAGTACAGGGCGTTCTCCGTCGCCGCGGGCAGCCGGTCCTCGACGGCCAGGTCCAGCGTCACCGGCACCGTCGAGCGCTCGGCGAGCGAGGTCAGCGCGGCGGCCAGGCCGCGGTCGGCCAGGATCGGCGGCGCGATGCCCCGCGACAGCGCCCGCAGCTCGTCGAGGGTCTCCTTGGCCTGCCCGAGCGCGTCCTCGATGGTGTGGCCGGCGGCGTCCGGGTCGTCGGCGAGCTGGCGGCGGGCCCGGGACAGCTCCATGGCCAGCCGGATCAGCCGCTGCTGCGGGCCGTCGTGGATGTCGCGCTCCAGCTTGCGCAGCGCCACCGCCTCCGCCGACACCGCCGCCGCGCGGCCCTCGGTCAGGTCGTCGATGCGGCCCTGCAGCTGGGCGAGCCGGGTCAGCAGCATCGAGGCGAACCCGGCGTGCAGCGCCGCCACCCCGCGCTGCACCGCGTACACGGTGAGCAGGGCGAACACGCCGACGAGGGTGTTGAACAGGGTGCGGGTGGCTTCGGTGTCCGAGCCGAGCAGCTTCTCGATGACGATGTTCTGGCCGTCCTCCTCCGGCACGAACCGGCCCCAGATCCAGTACGTCAGGCCGCCGAGCGCCATCGCCCACCACGTCACCGTGAACACGAACGCGATGATCGCCACGGGGAGGTTCAGGATGCCGTGGAGCAGGTCGAGCCAGCTCTGGCCCTGGCGCAGCGGGTTGGTCAGGCGGCGGATCCAGCCGGCGCCCTCGGGCGCGGGCTGGTAGCGGGGGCGGGACACCGGGCGGCCGTACAGCTTCTGCAGGCGCAGCCGCTCGATGTCGGCGAACCCGCGCGCGACCAGCAGCGCGGCGCCGAGCACGGCGACCCCGATGAAGAAGGTCACCAGCGTGCCGACACCCGCGGCGAACAGGCTGATGCACAGCGCGAACGAGGCGACCGCGAGCGGCAGGCCGAGCAGGTTGTACGCGGCGTCGTGCCCGAGGCGGCGAAGGATCGTCATGCCGCATGACGTTATGCGCCCGGCCGGCCCGTTCCCATCCCGCTGCCCGCCGAGGTGGCGGTAGGGACAACCCCACCGTCCGCACCCGGCCGAAACCCGCACGACATCGGACCGCGTTGCGGACATCATGGGGCGATGGGTGTGGATCAGGTCGAGGTGCTGTTCATCGGCGGTCGCTCGGGCGTGGGCAAGTCGACCGTCGCCGCGGAGGTGTGCGCACAGCTGGAGGCGGCCGGGATCGCCCACGTGCAGCTGGAGGGCGACTTCCTTGGGCAGGTCTTCCCGCCGCCGCCCGGCGACCCCGACCGGTCCCGGATAGTGCTGGACAACCTGGCCGCGCTGTGGCGCAACTTCGCGGCGCTCGGCTACCGGCGGCTGGTCTACACCAACACCGTGAGCGTGCTGTACGCCGACGGCCTGGCCGAGGCGCTGGACGCGCCGGTGAAGATCGCCCGGGTGCTGCTCACCGCCTCGGACGCCGTCGCCAACGAACGGCTGGCCACACGTGAGCTGGGCAGCGGGCTGGACGTGCACGTCGCCCGCAGCGCCCGCGCCGCCGCGCGGCTGGACCGGGACGCCCCGGCCGACGTGGTGCGGATCGGCACCGACGGCCGGTCGGTGGTCGACATCGCCGCCGACGTGGTCGCCGCGACCGGCTGGTCGGCTCTGAGCAGCGGCGACGGCCTCGACCGGGAGGCGGTGCGGCCGAAGCGCAGGATGTCGTTCGACGGGGATGCGAGCGGCTATCAGCGGGGCCGGCCGCCGTACCCGGATGCGGTGTTCGAGCTGCTGACCGGACGCTGCGGGCTGCGGCCGGGTGCGCGGGTCCTGGAGATCGGCGCGGGCACCGGGCTGGCCACCGGGCCGCTGCTGGCAGCCGGGGCGCACGTCACGGCGGTCGAGCCGGGCGGGAACCTCGCCCGGGTCCTGACCGCCGTCCACGGCGGCGACCGGCTGGAGGTCGCCGTCGCCGACTTCGAGACCGCCGAACTGCCCGGCGGGTACGACCTGGCGGTGGCGGCCATGGCACTGCACTGGCTGGACCCGGCCACCTCGACCGAGAAGATCGGCGGGCTGGTCCGGCCGGGCGGGTGGCTGGCCGCCTGGTGGACCGAGTTCGGCGACCGCGACCGGCCGACCGAGTTCCGCGACCGGCTCGACGAGGTGTACCGCGACCTGCTGCCCGCCGAGCCGGGCTACCTGCAGGGCCGGTCGCACGTGCTCGACACCGACCGCTGGCGGCGGCAGCTGAGCGCCGGAGGCTGGTTCGGCGACGTCGAGGTCGAGGTCGTCTCGTGGCAGCAGACGCTGACCCCGGCCACGGCACGCGACCTGTGGTCGACGTTCCCGAACATCGCCGAACTCGCCCCGGACGACCGCGAGAGCTTCCTGTCCCGGCTCGCCGCGATCATCGACGACCTGGGCGGGCAGGTCGACGACCCGCGCCTGACGGTCGTGTACACCGCGGCCCGCACCGGCGGGTGACCGCCGCTACGCGGCGTGCACGCCCCACTGTCCGCGGTGGATGACGTCGGCGGTGCCGCGGCGGCGGTCGGCGACGTTCGCGCCCTGGGCCGGGGTGTCCGGGGCGCGGTAGCCGATGCAGATGCCGCCGATCGGCACGTACTCGGCGGGGATGCCGAACTCGGCGCGCAGCGCGTCGGTGTGCTTCGGGACCTCGGTGACCGCGTCGAAGTCGGGGCCCTGCTGCGGCATGATGCCGAAGAAGCAGGCGCTGAGCCCTTCGTCCACGGCGGACAGCAGCATCATCAGCGAGGCCATCCCGGTGTCGATGTGCCAGTAAGGCACCGGCCAGCGGGCTTCGGCCTGGTCCTCCCAGCCCTTGTCGGGCTGGGCGTAGCGGGCGAGGTAGGCGGCCTTGTGGGCCAACGGGATCACCACGAGCGGGGCGAGCCGCATGGTCGGGGTCTGCGCCATCCGGGTCGGCACGAACGGCCAGAAACGCGCCCGGTCGGCCGCGTCGGTCAGCGCCAGGAACGCCCAGCCCTGCGAGAACCCGGCCGAGGGCGCGCGCAGCGCGCTGGCGAGGATGCGCTCGACGGTCTCGGGGGCGATGGGCCGGTCCGTGTAGTGGCGGACCATCCTCCGGCGACGGATCACGTCTTTGAATTCCATGGGCCGGATTGTGCCACGCGACCTGCGGCGTCGTCCGTACCATGATCACCGGGACGGTTGCGGGGCCGGCGGGTCGGTAGGCTGCTGCGCGATGACGTCGAGCAGTCGGGAGTGGTCGTGGTCGACGAGACGGATCTGATGTTCCTGCGGCGCTGTGTCGAGCTGGCGGAGCTGGCGCTGACAGTCGGCGACGAGCCGTTCGGGTCGGTGCTGGTCGACGCCGACGGCGAGGTGCTGTTCGAGGATCACAACCACGTCGCCTCCGGCGACGAGACCCGGCACCCGGAGTTCGAGATCGCCCGGTGGGCCGCCGAGCACCTGACCCCCGGGCAGCGGGCTGCCGCGACCGTGTACACCTCCGGGGAGCACTGCCCGATGTGCGCGGCGGCGCATGCCTGGGTCGGGTTGGGGCGCATCGTGTACGCCGCCTCGTCCGCGCAGCTGACCGCGTGGCGGCAGGAGCTGGGCCTGGCCCCGGGCCCGGTGCTGCCGCTGCCGATCCAGCACGTCGCGCCGGGCGTGCCGGTCGACGGCCCGGCCCCCGAACTCGCCGACACGGTCCGCGAGCTGCACCGACGGCAGCACGGAGCCGCCTGAGCGTTGGGAAGGGGCCCAAGGGCGAAGCCATCGGTGTGCTATATTGGCGTGGTTTGTTAGGAATGTGACAAGGGG
>NZ_JBEZDT010000045.1:0-74743 GCF_040648455.1 Catellatospora sp. NPDC049133 | reverse complement strand
ACCTCGACGCGTATGGGCTGATGCGCGGCGTCGGCAACCTGTGCATAGGTGCCGACAGCCCCCGCTACGATGCACGGCGCATGGTCGGACTGCTGGTCAAAGGACTGCGCCTGCGGTAACCGCGTTCGTTCATGACCAACACTGGCGACACGCCACAACAGCACAGCGCTCCACGAGTGCCGCCTCCGGGCCAGCCGACAAACGCCAGGTCGACGATCACGATCGCAACGGGTGCGAGTACAAGACCACCGGCGACTTCGCCGCTCTGGCCTCGGGCGGGTCAAGGTCTCTAAAATCTCCGCCCGCGCCGGACAAACCCCGGCGCGAGTCGTATCCCGGAACGCGCCGAAAGGGCGCGGGAGCCTGTTCGCTCCCGCGCCCTTACCCGTCAGCGTGCCCCTCGGCCGGCCGTCACGCGGCCTTCACGAAGTACTGTGCGGCCGATCCATTGCAATCCCAGATCTGCAGTCGCGCGCCGTCCGCTGTCGAGCCTGACGGGGAGTCCAGGCACTTGTTGGAGTTCGGGTTGCGCAACCGGTTACCTTCCTGGACCCAGTTCTGTGCGCCGCTGCCGTTGCAGTCCCAGAGCTGCACCTTCGTGCCGTTGGCCGTACCCGCGCCGTTGACGTCGAGGCACCGGCCCAGCGTCCGCAGGGTCTGGCCGTCCCGGCTCCACTGCTGGTCCTGCGAAACAGCAGACCCCTGGCACGTCCACAGCTGCACGGCCGCGCCATTGCCGCCCGTGTCGTTTCCGGCCACGTCCACGCACTTGCCGCCCGGCCCGTTGATCTGCGTCGCGGGTCCGCCCGTGCCCCCGCCGTCCTGGTAGTAGCGCACGTAGTCGACCAATGCGGTGAGTGGGAACTGGCTCTGCACGGGGTTCTGTCCGGGGTACGTGCCGCCCAGCGCCAGGTTGAAGATGAGGTGGAACGGCTTGCGGAACTCCTCCAAGGTCGCCGGTGTCGTATCGATCACGTGCGTCTGCGTACCGTCGATGTACCAGCGGATCTGCGCGGCCGTCCACTCGATCGCATAGACGTGGAAGGCCGCGGCGTTGTTGACGGCGGGGTTCGCGACGTAGTTGGCGTTCTGACCCGCTGTCCACGGGAACACGCCGGTCCGCATATCCCAGAAGATGTTGTTCGTCACGGTCGCGTTCGCGTTCGCGTGTTCCATGATGTCGACCTCGCCGCAACTGGCCCAGTTGGTGGGCAGGCGGTCGTAGTAGGTCTGCGCCGGGTTGTAGGCGCTCGTGGACGTCTCGTCGCACGAGTCACCGAGCATCCAGAAGGCCGGCCACGAGCCGGTGGCGGTCGGGAGCGCCATCCGCGCCTCGATACGGCCGTACTGGAAGGACCTCTTCGTGTCCGTCGTCATGCGGCACGACGTCTGGTAGAAGTTGCGGCCGTTGACCGTGATGGGCGTCGTGAGCCAGTTGGCGCGCATCACGAGGTTGCCGCCGGACTGCGTGCAGTTCTCGGGGCGGTACCACTCCCACTCGCCGTTGCCCCAGCCGTCGAAAGTATTGAGGCCGGGGTTGAGGCCGTTGCCGACGTTGTAGTTCCAGTTGGCGCTGCTGGGCGCGCCGGACCCGTTGAACTCGTCGGCCCACACGAGGGTCCACGCGGCATGTGCGGGCTGCTGCTGGACGACCACGCTGCCGACGAGTGCAGTGACGGCCGCGGTGAGGAGGATCATGAGGCGCCGGACGCGTGACAGCGCTCGGTTCACGGCGCGGCCACGGGGCATGCGGGGTGCGCGTTCCTGTTGATCTCCACAGCGAATGTGCCCTTCTCGAGCAGGGGCGGAGGTGGTGCGATCGGCGGAAGTGCCTGTTCGAGTCCCCCACGTGGCATACGTGAGAGCGCTCTCACATCGTTATTGACTGCAAACCTTGTTGTCAATAAACCTGGCATGCCAGAGCAACGACTCGCGCAAGAGGCGACAAACACGAACGATGCGAGGCGGCCGCACTGCGCGATCCTCATCGCGGGTTCGAGGGTGTCGTGACGTGATCGGCGAACCACAGCGCGCGTTCTACGGCAACCAGTTCGGCTTGACGTTCCCGCTTTCGAGCACTACGACGTGACTCCTACCTTTGCCGGCTTCGGAGCCTCCACCTCACCCGGGGCGCTTCAGGGAGATCGACAGGTCACCTTGTGAATGGGCTAACTGGTCGGTTCCATGCCATCGTCTTGGACACGCATCCGCACAGAGGTGACGTGCAGCATGTCCAATCCGTACCAGTAGGCGCCGTCGTCGATGTACTCGCACATGTACGCGTCCTCAGTGCCGAATAGACCCTCCTCGTGGTCGAAGAGCTCCTGGAATGCGGCAAGCAGCGGCGCGGGCAAGCGTCGGCGCGACCGAGGCGACCGCCCAGGCGGGCAGCGTGAGGTCGATGTCGAGAACGCCGTCGTCGCCGACGGTCAGCGTGCTGCGGTGGAGGCCGTCGGCGACGTGGCGCAGCTCGGCGGTCTGTTCCCGCGTGATGTTGAGCGGGGCGCCCATCTGGTACCAGGCCTCCGCGACGTTCCCGTGCTCCCAGTCGAGGATCTCCACGGTGAGCTCGGTGCCCGGGCGCAGTCCCTCGACCCGGTGCCGGACGCGGCGCTCGGGGCCCATCTCGGCGAGGGCTCGCGTCTCGGCGTAGCCGTTGCGGGACGCGAGCCCCGTCGTGCCCATATCGGCGGGGTAGTTGTAGAAGATGGCCGACACGTCACCCGTCGCGGACGAGCGGGTGATGGCGCCGTCGGGCAGCTCGGCCAGGAGGCGGTCACCGAGGCGGTGGAGCATGGCCATCGCGTGGAACGTCGGCTTGTGCAGGCCGTTCTCGTTAACGAACCCGAAGCCTCCGTGGAAGGGGCCGATGCCGCCGCCGCCCTCCTCGAACACGTCGGTAAAGGTCCAGTAGGAGATCGAGTCGGCCAGCGGCGCGCCCTTGAGGAGCGCCCGGACGATGTACGCGGCGGCGAAGAGCGTGTCGTGGATCGCGTCGCGGCTCGACGGCGAGGTCGACCACTCGGTGATGTGCAGCTCGGCATCCGGGTACGGGCTGTTCTCGATGATCGTGCGCAGGACCTGCAGGTCGACGTACGTGGCGTCCTTCTGGCGCGTGATCGCTTTGAGGTTGCCCAGGGAGTCCGCCGCGTAGTCGGTCGGATACAGGTGGGTGGAGAGGAAGTCGATCGGCAGCCCGCGCTGCGCGCAGTACTCGATCAGCTCGTGGATCCACACCGGCTGCCAGTCGAGCTCGTCGGGGTCGGCGGCCACCGCGGTCTCGACCTCGAGCGACGGGTCGTGGGTCTCTCCGGAGTAACGGGCGTCGGGGACGAACACGCTCGTCGACGGGCCGCCGACCCGCAGCCGAGGGTCGATGGCTTTGATCGCGCGCGCCGTGGCCTCGTACAGCTCGAAGTACTCGGTGCGCGTCCCGGTCCAGAAGTTGGGCACGAGGTTCGGCTCGTTCCACACCTCGAACGGCCACTGCCGCACCTCGTCGATGCCGTACCGCTCGATCCAGTGCCGCACGGTGGCGTCGACCAGCGCGACCCACTGGCCCATCTCCTTGGGCGGACTGCAGTGCGCCTTCCACCAGAACAGCGTCTCGGTCTGGGTGGCGAGCTCGCGCGGCATGAACCCGAGCTCCACGAACGGGCGGGCGCCCGCGTCGAGGATCGCGTCGAACACCTTGTCGACATATGCGAACGTGTAGACCGGCTCGGGCAGCGGCTGGTTCGGGCCGAAGCCGCCGCCGTCGTCCGTCCGGTAGACGAACATGTCGTCGTGGAACAGGCCGTGGAAGCGCACGTGCCGGGCGCCCAGCACCTGGACGGCCTCGCGGAAGTGCGCCTGCCAGTCCGCCCGCAACGCCTCATTCGCGCGGCCAGCACCGACGCACTCGTTCCACACATGATGCAGCCGCACCTCGGCGGGTTCCTGTCCGTCGATCAGCAGGGCTGACGTCGCCTGATCAGTCATCAGATTCCTTCCGTGGATACTCCGGCCTTCAGGCCGGAGAGGAAACGGAACTCCTGCGGAGCAGGGCAGGAAAGCCGGTTCGCCGTTAAGGCGAATCCGGCGTCCGCCGGTGTTGTGGGAGGGAACAGGTGTGCTAATTTGCTGGGGCCTGGCAGGCGATAACCAAGCCGGTCGGGCCTACCGCCGCGCTGGCGGGAAGTCAGGTCTGTGGAGCCTGAGTAAGACCGATGGGCGGTACACCGCTCCTTGCTGGTAACCCAGGTCGGCAACAGGCTGTGAAGCAGAAAGTTCAACCCGCGAGGGTCGAATCCCCCTGCTTCAGCTGGGGGAGATGTCAAGAACAGCTCCTTCGCTCCGTCGGTGAGTAGGGCTTGCGAGCCCGGTGGAGTCGCTGACACGGAACCAGTCCACGTCGACGTAGCCTCCGGGCTCGGCAGTGGCGTAGTTGACGAGGGCGAACCGGTACCCGGTGAAGTGCGCGAGGTCGTATTGCATCCGCAGGGTGTCGCCCAGCCACGTCCAGTTGCTGCCGTCGTACGAGTACGCGAACGACGCCGTATCGACGGCATCCCGGAAGTCGACGTCAGCGCGCAGGTAGACGAGGTCCGCCCGTAGCGGCACCGGTGCGCTGGTGAAGGCGATGACGCCGTCGCCGCCCGCCCGGCGCATCACCAGGCTCTTGGTCCCGCCCTCCATCGTCACGGCGATGTATCCGTACTTGCGCTGGTAGGCGGAGATGCCTGCGACGTCCCCGTCCTTCATGTGCGAGACGTCCAGCGAGATGGCGCCGGAGCTCGCGGGTCCGAGCGTGCGTTGGGTGAGCGTGTTGCACGCATCGAGGATGCTCGACGCGACGCTGCCCGTGGTCAGCCGCAGGTGTCCGGGCCGCTCGGTGAGCGACCAGAACCGGTTGTCCGGGTTGTGGTTCCACTGCCACTGGAGCCCCAGGTTCGACCCGTTCCATGCGTTCTCGGCGGACTCTGCCAGGAGGTCCGCGTTGGCCGTGTTCCAGTGGCCCGCGCGCTCGAGGAGGTTGTCGAAGTCGTCCGAGGCGACGACGGCGGCCCCGTCACCGGCCGTCCCTGCGGCCGCCGCCGGCGCTTGCGGATGGAGAGCGAACACCGGCCACCCGTCGTCGTCCCAGGTCACGCCAATGAGCTGAGGCGCACGACCCAGCGGGCCCTCGTCCTGGAACAGCATGGCGTACCACTGTCCGTCGGATGTCTGGACGACTCCTCCCTGGGCGACGCCGGTTCCGGGTCGGCCCCCGACCGTCACGCCCTGGCTGAGCACGACCCGGCCCTCCCACACGCCGCCGGCCGACTGCGGCGTCAGCGACGTCGACCGCCACAGCACCTCCTGGCGGATGCCACCCGACGGCCACTCGATCATGAAGACGTAGTAGTAGTCCCCGATCTTGTACGCGTGCGCGCCCTCGGCGTTCAGTCCGCTGGTCCGGTCGACGTTGGCGTCCTCGACGAGCCGGGTCGCCGGGCCGTCCCAGGCAAGGGTCCCGTCGTCGTGCCGCCGCAGCCTGCGCAGGTCGATCGACCCGCCACCGTAGACAAGCCAGACGTCGTCGCCGTCGAACAGCAGCGACTGATCGTGGGCGTACCCGTCGAGCACCGACCTGGTCCACGGCCCGTGCTCGATATTGGGAGTCGAGTAGACGTACGTCTGCTGCGTGGTGAGGCTGCCGACCGACACGTAGTAGGTCCCGTCCTGGAACCTGATGCTCGCTGCCCAGCTGCCCTGGCCGTACGCGTCCTGGCCGTTGCGCAGCGCCAGCGCGTCCGTGTCGTCGAGGATCGCCGCGGTGTACCCGGCGATGGACCAGTGCACCAGGTCGCCCGAGCGCATGATCGGGACGCTCGGCGCGAAGTACATGGTCGTGCTGACCATGTAGTAGTACCGGCCGTCGAAGATGACGTCCGGGTCGGGCACGTCCGCGAAGATGACGGGGTTGGTGACGTCTGCCCGCGCCCCGCCACGGATGTTCACCTCCGGTCGGTCCATCAGCGCAGCTCGAGCGCCACGGTGACGTAGGAGTGGGCAGGCAGCTCGACCTCGAGCCCCCGGGGGTGGGGGTGCACGCCGGCATGGTCGGTAGGGACGACGGCGTCGAGCTGTTCGGGAGTGTTGTGCGCGTCGAGCGCCTTGGCGGTCAGCACCCGCGCGGTGTGCCCGACGACATCGCGGCCGCGCAGGTCCAAGACGAGGGTGCGGTCCGTCTCGGCGTCGAGGTTGGACAGCGAGACCAGGGCGGTGTCGCCCTTGACCGACGCGGACGCCGAGACGAGCGGCAGCTCGGTCGCGCCGACGGCGCGAGTCTCGACGCCGCGCAGGTGCACCGCGAGGGCGGCGGCGTCGTGGTGGCCGGTGTTCATGGCGAAGACGTGGTACGTCGGGGTGAGCACGAGCGCCCCGCTGTCGGGGTCGGTGAGGATCATGGCCTGCAGCACGTTGACGGTCTGGGCGATGTTCGCCATGACCACGCGCTCGGCGTGACGGTGGAACGCGTCGAAGTGCACGGAGGCGACCAGGGCGTCGCGCAGCGTGTTCTGCTGGTACAGGAACCCGGGGTTGGTGCCCTTCTCCACGTTCCACCACGTGCCCCACTCGTCCACGACCAGGCCGACCTTGCGGTGCGGGTCGTAGCGGTCCATGACCGTGGAGTGCCGGGTGAGCAGCTCTTCCATGCGCCGGGCGCGGGCCATGGTCACGTACCACTGGTCCGTGCTGAACCCGGTGGCGTCGCCCTTGTCCGACCACGGCCCGGCCATCGTGTAGTAGTGCAGCGACACGGCCTGGAACGGGCCCGCCGAACCGGCTCGGTCCGCTGCCAGGTCGTCGAACGAGCGCATGAGTGTCTCGGTCCAGTGCAGGTCGGCCTCGTTCGCGCCCGCCGCGATCCGGTACAGCAGGTTGCCGCCGTGGTTGCGGCAGTAGGTGGCGTACTGCCGGGCCAGCGACGCGAACTGTTCGGCGCGCAGGTTGCCGCCGCAGCCCCACGCCTCGTTGCCCAGTCCCCAGAACGGCACCCGCCACGGCTGCTCGCGCCCGTTCGCCCGCCGCAGCGCCGCCATCGGTGAGTCGTCCGCCCGGGTCAGGTACTCCACCCACTCCGACATCTCCGCCACCGACCCGGACCCCACGTTCCCCGACACGTACGGGTCCGCACCGAGCAGCTCGCACAGGTCCATGAACTCGTGCGTGCCGAACGCGTTGTCCTCCACCACGTCGCCCCAGTGCGAGTTGACCATCCGCGGGCGGCTCTCGCGCGGGCCGACGCCGTCACGCCAGTGGTAGTCGTCGGCGAAGCAGCCGCCCGGCCAGCGCAGGTTCGGGATCGAGATTGCCCGCAACGCCTCGACCACGTCCGAGCGGATGCCCCGCACGTTCGCGACCGGCGAGTCCTCGCCCACCCAGAACCCGCCGTAGATGCATCGCCCCAGGTGCTCGGCGAAGTGCCCGTACACGTGCCGGCTGATCGTGGCGCCGGGCAGGTCGAGGTCGATCACTGCGATCGTGCTCGTCGTCATCAGATTCCTTCCGTGGATACTCCGGCCTTCAGGCCGGAGAGGAAACGGAGCTCCTGCGCAGCAGGACAGGCACAGCCGATCCGCCGCCTCGGCGGACCGGCGTACACGCGAACGCCAGTACGAAACTGTGCAGGCGTCCTGTTAGGATCGTGGTCGTGTCCGGGGCGGTGAAGCGCGCGTTCAAGTACCGCTTCTACCCGACCGACGAACAGGCCGCGCAGCTGTCGCGCACGTTCGGATGCGTACGGCTGGTCTACAACATGGCCCTGCAGGCCAGAACCGAGGCGTGGACCCAACGCCGGGAGCGGATCGGCTACAACGCGACCTCGGCGCTGCTCACCGGCTGGAAGAAGACCGATGACCTGGCGTTCCTCAACGAGGTGTCGTGCGTGCCGTTGCAGCAGGCGCTGCGGCACCTGCAGACCGCCTACACCAACTTCTGGGCCAGGCGCGCCAAGCACCCCACGTACAAGTCCAAACGACGTTCGCGCCGCTCGGCGGAGTACACGGCAAGTGCGTTCCGGTGGCGTGAGGGCACGCTGACCCTGGCCAAGATGACCGAACCGCTTGACATCGTGTGGTCGCGGCCGCTGCCGGCGGGCTGTACGCCGTCGACGGTGACCGTTTCGTGCGATGCGGCCGGGCGCTGGTTCGTGTCCCTGCTCTGCGACGACACCGTCACCTCGACCCCGGCCGCGGGCATGGTCGGGATCGACGCTGGGCTGGACAGCCTGCTCACCCTGTCGACCGGCGAGAAGGTCGCCAACCCGCGGCATGAGCGCGCCGACCGCCGGCGGCTGGCCCAGGCGCAGCGCGATCTGGCCCGCAAGCAGAAAGGCTCGGCCAACCGGGCTAAAGCCCGGCTGAAGGTCGCCCGTGTCCATGCCCGCATCGCCGACCGGCGCCGTGACCACCTGCACCAGCTGACGACTCGGCTCGTTCGTGAGAACCAAGCGATCGTGATCGAGGACCTGGCTGTGGCGAACATGGTCAAGAACCACCGGCTGGCGCGCGCGATCGGCGACGCGGCGTGGCGGCAGTTGCGCACCATGCTGGAGTACAAGACCGCCTGGCACGGCCGGGACCTGATCGTGGTGGACCGTTGGTTCCCCTCGACCCGCCTGTGCTCGACCTGCGGCGCGCTCGCCGAGCGGATGGCGCTGGGCGTGCGGTCGTGGACGTGCCCTTGTGGGGCCGTGCATGACCGTGACGTGAACGCGGCACGTAACCTTCTGGCCGCCGGACTGGCGGTGACAGCCTGCGGAGACGCTGTAAGACCTCAACGAGGAACCTCTCGGACGGGGCAGTCGTCGGCGAAACAGGAAACCCCAAGGGCGACCACGGGAATCCCCGTCCTTTAGGGCGGGGAGGATGTCAAGGCAGGCCCCAGCGATGAGCTCGTGGAAGCCAGACCCGCATCGGGCCGAGGGCACGGTTGCCCCAGGTCGGCAACGGGATCGCTGTTACCGTTCGCTCGTCGCCGAGCTCGGTGGCGGTGTCGGGGCCGTAGCGGCCGTCCGCGGCGTCGTTGCGCTGCCGCCAGGCTGCCAGCGGACCGCCGACAAGGCGTACGGCCGGGATCCGCAGCGGCCGGTGCCGCGTCCCGGCGAGCGGGGATGCGGGGACGGCGCGTAAGGCGGACGTGCGCGCAGAGGTGCTCACAGCTTGGTTCCCTTCGACCGAACCGGGCTAGAGGGGCGCGCGGCGTTCCGCGCGTGAGTGCACGGCCCTACGCGCCACCGCGGGTGGAGCCACGCACCACGAGACGGACGGGCGCGACGACGTGCTCGGCCGGGCCGGTCCAGCCCGCCATCTGCCGGCGCAGCAGACCCACCGCGGTCTCGGCGACACCTTCATGGTTCGCGTCGACGGAGGTGAGGCCGGGCGGGACGAACCTCGCCATGTCGAGGTTGTCGAACCCGGCGAGCTGGACGTCGACGGGCACACGAAGCCCGCTCTCTGCCAGGGCCGCGATCGCGCCGAGCGCGATGACGTCGGTGACGGCGAAGACGCCGTCGAAGGGCAGACCGGACGCGATGACGTCGAGCAGGGCATCGCGTCCGGCCGCCGACGTGTAGGTGGAGACGGGCACCACATGGCGTGCGTCGACATCGAGGCCGGCATCGCGAAGTGCGCGCTCCCAGCCAGCGCGGCGGTCCGACGACATCATGTGCGCGGTGTCGAACGTGCAGCCCAGCGCAAGGATGCGTCGCGAGCCGTGCTCGATCATGTGCGCCGTCGCGAGGCGGGCGCCCTCTTCGTTCGCCAGCCGCACGTGGTTGAAGCGGTCGGGCACGTCACGCTCGCCGAGCAGCACGATCGGCTTGGGCGTGCGCACGCGGTCCAGCTGGTCGCGGTCGAGGCCGGCGACGGACAGCAGGACACCGTCGTAGAACTGGAGTCGCGCGACGCTCACCGCCGCCATCTCATACTCCGGGCTGGCGCTCGTCCGCTCAAGGACGAGGTGCCGCCCGTCGGCCTCGATCAGCGGCGCGATCTTGTCGGCGATCTCACCGAAGTAGTCGTGGAAGGTGGGCACGATGAAGGCGACGGTGTCGGTCCGTCCCGCGCGCAGGTGTCGCGCGGTCAGGTTGACCTCGTACCCTAGAGCCGCGACGGCGGCCATGACACGGGCACGCGTCGGCTCGTTGACCGGGAGGCGCTCGTTGAGGACGTTCGACACGGTCATGGCCGACACGCCCGCCTCACGGGCGACGTCTGCCATCGTCACCCTCGCCATGTGTATCCTCCTGTGCGCGACGTTCTGCCAGCCCAGCAACCTCTGACGAGAGGCTCGCGGCTCGGCCATACCGCGGTGTGCCGTCATATTATCGATAAAATGCGGCTTGGCAAGTGAGTCCACCGTGACGGGGCGAGCTCCTGCTGACCCTGTCCGCCAGGGCAAGACCTGACAGCTGCCCGGCGCGGCGTGCGCGAAGCGGCCGGCCAGCCGCGCTGGTTCGAGCCCGCCGCCCGACTCTTCCGACGGACGACGAGCTACCCAACGCCGACAGGCGTCCCTGGACCTGGCCGCCGGGGGCCTACCGTCACCGGCCGGCTATGCCCGCTGGAAGGCCGACGACCGTGTATCCCTTGATTGAGCCCATCCCTTTCGCCGTGACCTCGGCCTACCACCGCCACCGCCGAAGTGACCAAAGTGAACAGGCAGTCACGCTGCGGGATCGATCGCGTACGGCGAGCTGGGTACGTCCAGCCATACCTACCTGTCCAGGCCAACCCGTACGCCGACAGGGCGTCGTTCTGGAGGGTGTGGCGCATGCGGCTCCTTGCGTGTGGACCGGGACGTCACGGCGGAGTCTCGGTTCGTGCGCAGGGCTTGACGGAACTCGATCGCCTCTCTACTTTATCGCTAAAATCACGCCGCGGTTAAGACGCGAGGCCGAATTCGCGTCCGCAGCGCACAGCTTCCGGTCAACATCGCCCGGACAGTTTTCTCACAGCAGAGACGTCCGGACGGTTCCCGAAAGGAGAGACATGAAGCGCAACCTTAGACTCGGCGGCCTGCGCCGGGCCGGGCGGCAGCTCACCGTGGCCGCCACGGCCATGGCACTGATCGCCCTGCCTGCCTGCACGTCGGACGAAAGCGCGGACGACTCGGAAACGCTGAGCCCCAGCAACCCGACGACGCTCTCGGTCTGGATCACGTCGGCCCAGCAGGCCCCGGCACCCGACAACAAGATCACCAAGCTGCTCAAGGACAAGCTCGGTGTCACCCTCACGTACGAGATCGTCACGCCGGACAACGAGGACCAGAAGATCGGTGTCATGCTCGCGGGCGGTCAGTACCCCGACCTCATCGGCACCGGCGACCTGAAGCAGCGTTTCCTGGAGGGCGGCGCTCTCCGGCGCCTGGACGACATGCTGAAGACGGGGCACTACCCCGACCTCGCCGCGCACGTCAAGGACGACATCAAGAGGATGAGCTACTCGGGCGACGAGGTGGACAAGGGCCTGTACATCTTCCCGAACTACAACCGCTTCTACGGCGACATCACCGGCGGCACCTACTACGGTCCCGCGTTCTGGATCCAGAAGCGTGTGCTCGCGGACGCCGGCTACCCGGACCTCAGCAACATGACGCTCGACCGCTACTTCCAGCTCATCTCGGACTACAAGGCGAAGCACCCCCAGACCAACGGCGCCCCGACCGTCGGCTTCGAGATTCTGGCGTCCAAGGGCCGTGAGTGGGGCATGACCAACCCGCCGGCGCTGCTGGCAGGCTCCCCGAACAACGGTGGCGTCATCGTCGACAGCAACAACCACGCGTCGATCTACGCCGACAAGGACGTCGCGAAAAACTTCTACAAGGTCCTCAACCAGCAGTACAACGCGGGCCTCGTCGACCGCGAGTCCTTCACCCTGACGTTCGACCAGTACACCGCGAAGCTGGCCACCGGCGCCGTCCTCGGCATGCACGACCAGGGCTGGAACTTCGGGACCGCCACCCAGTCGCTGCAGAGCGCCGGCAAGGACGAGAACACCTACGTGCCCCTCATGCCCGTCTACGACGGGGTGACGCCCTGGTACGCCGACCGCGCCGTCATGAACATCAACCAGGGGTTCGGCGTCTCGGTCTCCAGCAAGCAGCCGAAGAAGGCACTGAAGTTCCTCGACACCATGCTCAGCGAGGAGTGGCAGAAGACGCTCTCCTGGGGCATCGCCGGCGAGGACTACCAGGTCGGCGCCGACGGCGTCTTCTCCCGCACGGACGAGCAGCGGAAGAACTATAAGGACATCACCTGGCGTTCCCACAACCGTCTCGACGCGCTGCTCGACATGCTGCCCAAGCACCAGGGCAAGTTCTCCGACGGCAACGCCTACAGCCCCGACGACCAGCCCGCCGAGTTCTACGCGACGCTGAGCGACTACGACAAGAACTTCATGGCGAAGTACGGCAACAAGAAGACCTGGCTTGACTTCATGAACAAGGTGCCGGACAACCCCAAGTACTACCCGGCGTGGAACATCAAGCTCTCCGACGACGCCAACCAGGTCAACCAGCAGCTGACCGACACCAGCGTGCAGAACCTGCCGAAGATCATCGCCGGCAATCCCGCCGACTTCGACAAGAACTGGCAGGCCTACGTCGACTCCCTCCACAAGGTCGACATCAAGGTGTACGAGGACGCGGTCAACGCCGGCATCCAGAACCGTCTGGCCAACTGGTAACAGTCTGCGAGCAGTCGTGGTGGGCGGCGTGCGCCTCCCACCACGACGCGTTCTCGATTACCACCCACTGCTCCGGACGAGGTTGACAGATGACGGACGCCACGGTCAGCACCCCTGTGACCGCCACCGGGCCCGAACCGGCCCTGGAGCCCGCGAGCAGCTCGCGTGCCCAGAAGCGCAAGGCCCGAAAGAAGGCAGCGAAGGATCCCAAGCGCAAGATCACCTGGGACAGGGTCTGGGCGCAGCGAGCCCTGCTGGCGATGGCCGTCCCGCTGCTGCTGTACCAGATCCTGTTCAAGTACGTCCCGGTCTACGGCTGGGCGATCGCCTTCCAGCACTACAAGCCGGGTCGCGGCAGCATCTGGAACCAGCAGTGGGTGGGCCTGGAAAACTTTTACAACCTGTTCACCGGTGTCAACGGTGAGCGGTTCCGCCAGGTCGTGGTCAACACGATGGGACAGTCGGTCCTGACCCTGATCGTCGGGACCTTCGGGGCCATCGTCCTGGCGCTGCTGCTGAACGAGGTCAAGAACCTGCCGTTCAAACGGATCCTGCAGAACATCACGTACATGCCCCACTTCCTCAGCTGGGTGATCGTGGCGAGCCTGGCATCGGTGGCGCTCTCGCTGCCCTCCTCCGGCGGGTTCATCAACCAGGGCCTCATGAGTCTGCACCTGGTCGACGAGCCGGTCCTGTTCCTGACCGAGCCGAACTTCTTCTGGGAGATCGTCGCCGGGACGAGCCTGTGGAAGGAGCTGGGCTGGAACACGATCCTCTACCTGGCCGCGATCACTGCGATCGACCCGGGCCTGTACGAGGCCGCCGAGGTCGACGGAGCAGGCCGCTATCGCAAGATGTTCAGCATCACGCTCCCGAGCATCAGGCCCACGATCGTCGTGCTGCTCATCATCAACAGCGGCTGGATCCTGTCCACGAACTTCGAGCTGCCGTACTTCCTCGGCAACGGCCTGGTGTCCGAGAAGTCCGAGACCATCGACGTCTTCGTGCTGCGCTATGGCTACCAACTGGGCAACTACAGCCTCGCCGTCGTCGCGGGCATCTTCAAGACCCTCGTCGCCGTCATCCTGGTGGGCTCGGCGAACCTAGCGGCCAAGCGCCTCAACCAAGAGACGCTGGTCTAGGAGGACTTCATGTCAGGCACCACTGTCGCGAAGCCTCTGGCGCGGCGCGCCTCACGAGGCGGGTCACGGCGTCGCAAGCGGACGGTCGAGCAGATCATCTTCACGACGCTCAACACGACCTTCCTGCTGGCCCTCGCGGCGCTCATGATCTACCCGCTGCTGAACACGCTCGCCATCTCCCTGAACGACGGCAACGACGCCGTCCGTGGCGGGATCGGCATCTGGCCTCGGGTCTTCTCGCTGCAGAACTACAACGTCGTGTTCAACATGACCACGATCTACCAGGCGTTCTTCATGAGCGTCCTGAAGACGGTCGTGGTGGTGGCGACAAACCTGGTCTTCACCTCGATGCTCGCCTACGCGCTCAGCCGCAACGAGTTCATCTTCCGCCGCTCGATCACCCTGATCTTCGTGCTGACGATGTACTTCGACGCCGGGCTGATCCCCAACTACCTGCTCATCAGGGACCTGGGCATGCTGAACAGCTTCCAGGCCTACTGGGTGCCGACGATCATCAGCGCGTTCAACCTGATCGTCCTGCGCACGTACATGAAGTCGATCCCCGACGAGATCATCGAGTCGGCACGGATCGACGGCGCGGGCGAGTTCCGCATGTGGTGGCAGGTCGTGATGCCGCTGTGCAAGCCCGCGCTGGCCGTGGTGGGTCTGTTCGTGGCCGTGGGCAGCTGGAACTCCTGGCTGGACACCCTGCTCTACAACTCGGGCGATCAGGCGTTGTCCACCCTGCAGTACGAGTTGCAGAAGCTACTGGCGAGCTCGATGAACGCCGGCATGAACTCCGTGGCCGCCACGGGCAGCGCGCAGTCCGGCGGGCAGGTCACCACACCGATCGCGCTGCGGTCGACGATCACCGTGGTGGCGGCCGTCCCCATCCTGTTCGTCTACCCGTTCCTGCAGAAGCACTTCGTGTCCGGTCTCGTGATCGGCTCCGTGAAGGGCTGACGGCGCCGGGCTCCCGCCCGCCGCGGCAGGCCGAACCCGTCTTCAGGACCCCGCAACTCCGCACACGGAAAGGCGCCGACCATCTTCCGTTACAACCCCGCGTCGCGACTGTGGCGCATCCTGGACTCGCTCGGCTCCGTCATCGTGATCAGCCTGTTCTGGCTCGTGAGCCTCGCCCTTGTCGTGACGGCGGGAGCGGGAACGGTGGTCGCCTACGAGGTGTGCCGCCGGTACGTCCTGGGCAAGGACGCAGGCCTCTGGGCCATCGCCACGAAGGCCCTGCGGCAGAGCTGGAGGCAGGCGACCGTCATCGGCCTGCTGGCCGTCCCGGTCGCGGCCGTGGGCATCCTCACGCTCTCCTACCTGCCCACTCTCGGGCTGGCCGAGGTCTGGGTGCCGCTCATTGTCGTCGGACTTTTCCTCCTGCTCCTGGTCTTCTGGTGCCTCCCCCTCGCAGCCCGCTTCACCAACCCCACCTGGCGCCAGGTGCTCAACGGGCTCACGTTGGGACTGACGACGCCCAGCCTGACGTTCCTGCTCGGGATCGCCGTGGTCCTCGGGGGTGTCGCCATCTGGAACTTCATGCCCGCGGTGTTCGTGGCGCCCGGCCTGGTCCTCCTGTGGTGGTGCTACCTGCTCGAGCATTTCTTCGTCGCCCGGGGCTACGTGCAACCGGAGCCGAAGGAGGCGGAGGTCTGACGCTCTCCAGCCGTGGACCTGAGTTGTCTCGGGGTGAGGCTCCGTCAAGAAGGAGTAATTGTGGAGGTCCTGAAGGACTACGTCCTCGGGGACACGATCGCCCGCTACACGCAGCCTGGTCCGGGCGGGCCGGTGGGAATGATGCTCTTCCCGGCAGCAATGGCAGGCCAGGTCGCCGAGAAGTCGTCTGCCATCGACTCGCTCGTCCAGATCAAGACCGCCGGTGACGCATACCCGGGCGGTTCGGCCGGTCGTTCGTTGCGGAACGGTGGCACTGTCGGCACGCTCACCCTCGAGTCGCAGCTCGAGGTCACTACCGACGCCGGTGTCACGGTCGTGACCCTCCTGCGCACGCACCAAGGGTGCCTCGTCGAACACCATCTGCGGTGGCAATCGGGCGAGGCCGCGCTGGACTCATTTGCGGTCCTTCGCAACGAGGGACCGGACACGGTGACGCTGGAGCTGCTCTCGTCGTTCTCGCTCACTGGTCTGACACCCTTCGCCGGCGACGATGCCCCCGGCGATCTGATCCTGCACAGGCTGCGCAGCGCCTGGTCGGGTGAGGGGCGTCTGGTGTCCGACCACGTCGAGGACCTGAGCCTGGAGCCAGCCTGGGCCAGCTGGGAGCGGTGCCTGCGCTTCGGTCAGGTCGGATCTTGGCCAGTGCAAGGGTTCTTCCCGACGGCGTTCCTCGAGGACAGCCGCGCTGGGGTCTGCTGGGGCGTGCAGATTGCCCACCCGGCCTCGTGGCAGATCGAGCTGGGCCGGACGGACGCCGCCCTCAACCTGTCGGGCGGGCTAGCGGACCGTGAGCTGGGCCACTGGACGAAGAGCGTGGCTCCCGGGGAGGAGTTCCGTACCCCCGTCGCATACCTGACGGTCACGCGGGGTGGAGTGGACGACGCCGCCCACCGGTTGACGGCTCGCCACCAGCTCTTCCTGGATGTGCCCGCGGTCGAAGAGGCTCTGCCCGTCATCTTCAATGAATACTGCACCACCTGGGGTTCGCCGTCGCCGCAGAACCTTGGTGCGATCGTCGACCGGCTTGCGGGCAAAGGGATTCGATATCTCGTCATCGACAGCGGCTGGTACAAGGCCGAGGGCAGCGAATGGTTCAACGGTCACGGTGACTGGGAACTGGACCGCCGAACGTTCCCCGACGGACTGACCGAGGCGCTTGATCACGTGCGGTCCGCCGGCATGATCCCCGGCATCTGGTTCGAGTTCGAGACGGTCGGCTCCCGGGCCACGTCATTCACGCTGACCGACCACCTGCTCAAGCGCGACGGCGTCCCCGTCACCGTAGGCGGCCGGCGCTTCTGGGACTTCCGCGATCCGTTCGTGATCGGGTACCTCAAAGACCGGGTGATCGACTTCCTCAAGGCCAACGGCTTCGGCTATCTCAAAGTCGACTACAACAACAGCATCGGAATCGGGTGCGACGGAGCAGAGTCCCTCGGTGAGGGGCTGCGACAGCAGATGGCCGCAGTCCAGGGCTTCTTCCGGATGATCCGCGAGGAGATGCCGGAGCTCGTGATCGAGAACTGCGCGTCCGGCGGCCACCGGCTGGAGCCCTCGATGCTGGCCCTCACCAGCATGTCGTCATTCTCGGACGCCCACGAGTGCGCGGAGATCCCCATCATCGCCGCCAACGTGCAACGCGCACTGCTCCCGCGGCAGAGCCAGATCTGGGCAGTGCTGCGCGCGCAGGACTCCCCACAGCGGCTTGCGTACTCGCTCACCGCGACCATGCTCGGCCGGATGTGCCTATCGGGCGACATCCACGAACTGAGTGACGAGCAGTGGGCTGTGGTCTGCCGGGCAATCACCTTCTACAGGGCGGCGGTCCCGGTGATCAAGAACGGTGTCAGTCACCGGTTCGGACCGAAGGTGAGCAGCTATCGGCACCCCGAAGGGTGGCAGGCAGTCCGGCGAGTGTCCAACGACGGCGCCCAGATCCTGGTCGTCGTCCACCGGTTCGGAGCCGCTGAGCGAACTCCGGTCGAGGTTGCTTTGCCACCGGGCAGGTACGAGGTAAGCGACCTCTACTCCCACCGCGAGATCGTGGTCAAGCTGACCGAGGAACTGGTAGCCGTGGAGCTGAATGAGCCGTTCTCTGCCGCGGCATTGCTGCTCACGCAGATCGAGTGAGATACGCCGGGAATCCCGACCCGCGCCGGCTGCCGTAATTGGACTCGCCACCGTCTCGCAAGGTAATCGCACTCAGACGCAGACCTCCAGGTACCGATAGAAACTCTAGAAATCGAGATCATCAATGGCCAGCAGCGCTCTTGCTTTCCCCGTCCCTGAGGCTGAGGTTACCGGCGTGGAGCTGCACGTCGCGAAGTCTGGTTCCGACACCGCCGCCGGAACCGCGCAGGCCCCCCTGCTCACGATCGGTGCTGCCGCGGCGCTGGCTCAGCCGGGGGACACCGTCGTCGTGCACGAAGGCGTGTACCGCGAGTGGGTGAACCCGCCGCGCCGCGGTACGGCTGCTGCACCGATCACCTACCAGCCTGCGCTGGGCGCGGATGGCCTGTTCGAGAAGGTGACGATCTCGGGTGCTGAGGTGATCGGCGACTGGCATCCGCACGCCGGCTCGGCGGGCCGGGTCTGGGTGGCGACCGTGCCGAACTCCCTGTTCGGGTCGCGCAACCCCTACCTCGAGCGCATCGGTGGGGACTGGTTCTTCGACCAGGTCAACACCTGGCACACGGGCGAGGTGTATCTCGACGGCAAGTCGTTGTACGAGTCGCTGACCATGGCCGGCGTCGAGCACCCCGAGGTCACCGTGGACTCGTTCGACCAGGCGGGCTCGCTGCTGACCTGGTACTGCGAGGTGGGCGACGACATCACCACGATCTGGGCGAACTTCGGGGGCGCCGACCCGGCGGAGCACCAGATCGAGATCAACGCGCGCAAGTTCGTCTTCTGGCCCGCCGCTACGGGCATTGACTACATCACGGTGCGCGGCTTCACCCTGACGAAGGCCGCCACGCAGTGGGCCCCGCCCACGGCGCTGCAAGAGGGCCTGATCGGCCCGCACTGGTCGAAGGGCTGGGTGATCGAGGACAACACGATCACCGACTCGAAGAACGTCGGCGTCTCGCTGGGCAAAGAGGCCAGCACCGGGCAGAACGAGGCCGCCGCAGGGCCGAAGGGCGCCAAGGGCGGCACACAGCGCGAGCGCGAGGTGATCCAGCGGGCGCTCGCCCTGCGCGGGCCCGCCGCGGGCGAGCCGCACCCGTGGGACCGGGATCACGTCGGCTCCCACACGGTGCGCCGCAACACGATCCGGGACTGCGAGCAGGCCGGCATCGTCGGGCACCTGGGGGCGGTGTTCTCGACCATCAGCGACAACCACATCTCCCGAATCCACGTGAAGCGTCAGTGGCACGGCGCCGAGGTGGCCGGCATCAAGCTGCACGCCGCGATCGACACCGTGATCAGCGGGAACACCATCCATCACACGCACCGTGCCCTGTGGCTCGACTGGCAGGCTCAGGGCACCCTGGTGCGGCGCAACGTCTTCTACGCCTCCACCGCCGAAGACTTCATGGTCGAGGTCTGCCACGGCCCGTACCTCGTGGACTCGAACCTGTTCCTGTCACCGTGGGCGGTCAAGGACATGTCCAGCGGCGGCGCCTACGTGCACAACTACATCGCCGGTCGCATCGCGAACTGCACCGAGCACCAGCGGTACACCCCGTACCACCTCCCGCACTCCACGGCCGTCTACGGAGTCTCGAACATCCTCGGTGGAGACAACCGGTTCTACAACAACGTCTTCGTCGGCGACGGCGCGCGCGCCGAGCACACCGAACCGCAGTCGGAATCGACGCTCGCGAGCTTCTGGTCCGGCGCGATCGACATGGACGGCGTGCCCGGGCAGGCCACCTTCATGCCCACCCCGGTGGGCACCTCGCAGTACGACGCCTACCCGACGGCGCAGGAGTACCCGAACGAGCACGGCAGCGCGATGGCCGGGCCACGCCTCTCGGTCTGGATCGAGGGCAACCTCTACGCGGAGGGCGCCGAGCCGTTCCGCGCGGAACCCGCGGCCATCATCACAGGCGCATCACCCGTGCGAGTCGAGGTGCTCGACACCGCAGCCGGCACCCTTCGCGTCGAGGTGACCCACCCGGGCACCCACGTGGTCGCCCCGGTGACCACCGACCGCCTCGGGACCAGCTACCAAGCCGAGATGGGCTACACCAACCCCGACGGGTCTGACCTGGACCTGAGCGCCGACCTCTGTGGGATCCTCCGAGGTGAGGTTGTGCCCGGGCCCTTCGCCGCATCGGCGCCCATCACCCGGATACTCGCCGCGCCAGAACCGGCGGGCCGGCGCTAGGCCGTGTCTCGAAGTCGCGGCGTGTCGGTGATCGATAAACGGCGAGGTCTCCGGTAAAGGGTTCAACGACCAAGAAGAACCTGAATACCGGAGACCTCGTGCCCACGATAGCGGTGACGAGGCGGTTCGACCTGACCGACGCACAGTGGGCGTTGTTGCAGCCCCTGCTGCCTGCAGGCATTCGGCCGGGTCGACCGTCGGCATGGACCAGGCGGCAGCTCATCGACGGCATATGGTGGCGGGTCCGGGTGGGCGCGCCCTGGCGTGACGTCCCGGCCTGCTACGGGTCCTGGCAGGCGGTGTACGCGCTGTTCCGCAGGTGGCAGCGCGCCGGAGTCTGGCAACAGATCGTCACCGCGCTGCAGGCCCGTGCCGACGCCGCCGGGCTCATCACCTGGGACGTCAGCATCGACTCGACCAGCGCCCGAGCCCACCAACATGCCGCAGGCGCCCGCAGGCGAAGCGACCTGCAGGTAGAACCGCCCAGTTCCGAGCCGGCCGACCACGCGCTGGGCCGGTCTCGCGGCGGCCTGACCACGAAGATCCACCTTGCCTGTGAACAGGGCCAGAGGCCGCTGTCGATCGTGTTGACCGCCGGGCACCGCGGCGACAGCCCGCAGTTCGCCGCGGTGCTTGCCGGCATCCGCGTGCCCCGCGTCGGGCCGGGCCGGCCTCGTGTCCGGCCAGACCTGGTCATCGCCGACCGCGCCTACACCTCGCGCGCCAACCGCGCGCTGCTACGACACCGCGGAATCAGGGCGTGCATCCCGAGCAAGATCGACCAGGACGCCCACCGGCGCGCCAGAGGCTCCAAAGGTGGCCGCCCACCAGCGTTCGACCCGGTCGTCTACCGGCAGCGCCACGCTGTCGAGCGTGGCATCAACCGGCTCAAACGCAACCGGGCCGTGGCCACGAGGTTCGACAAGCTCGCCGTCCGCTACCTGGCAACGATCCACATCACCGCCATCAACGAGTGGCTCTACGCACTTCGTGTCACTGCCCAGCCAGTTAGCGCAGGTGTCGACCCATCCGTGCCCGCGCCGATGCCCAGTGCGCCGCACTGGCGGTGAGCGAGGATCGCTACGGCCAGAGCACGCTGTGGATCTCGTCCCTCAATCGCACGTCGTCGCAGACCACAAGGCTGTACTGAATCCTGTCAGCTTCGACTGCGACCATGACCGCAGCTGGACCGCCGAATCGGTGCACTGCATCGCACCACTGGTTGCCCGCCCAATGGTAGGTAGTGGGCCTCGGCTCCAGCCGCGCTTGCAGCCACGAGAGCGCATTCGCCGGCAGCGGCAGGTAGTGCCTGGACTCAAAGTTCGCCCTCCACAGTTTAAGGTCCCACGCCATGGCATGTGTAAAGGCGGTGAACTGATGGGTGTAGGTCGAACGGCTCTCACCTGTGGTGTCGTCGCGCTCCAGCACCAGCACGGGCGGGTCGTCATGGTCGTCTACAGACACCACGAAAGCGCAGCAGCCCTGACTGTCGCGGTCCACGACCATGAGGCGCGAGCCTGGCTCTTCCTCGCTGAGCATTTCGAGTTGGTGGTACATCGGCGGAAGGTCGACGGATGGCCCCCTGGCCCAGTCTCGCCAGTCGCCTACGACCCATTCTCTGACTGCGGCCGGCATGGCGAATCCCCATCGCGACTCGAAGGCGGCTGCTTGCGCCTCAGCGATCGGGTCGACCTGAACCGGAACGTCTAGCAGGTCGTACGCGTGTGCGTTCCACATGGCGGGCACGGTACCGGCCTACGGGTCACCGCTCTGCCCCACACAACCCGCCTGCCGTACACCCCGCTCCATACGCACCAGCTCGAAGATCAAGGACTTCGAGACAGCCTCTAAGTCTCAGCCGTTGGTGTGCCCACGTCGCCATTGCCTTTTGTACTGCCTTGTAGGTGTCGGCTGCCGACAACCTGTCGGTGTCAATTCGTTGAAGCACGCTCATGTGCTGCGGCGGGCGGAGGTTCGGGCATCGGCGGTCGACAGACACCGCATGGTTTACGTCCGCCTATCAGGCTCGGCATCGTCACCTGCCACGTGATCGGCCAGGTGCGCGCCGGATTGGGATCATGACGGCAGCCGCCCTCGTCAACATAGGCTCGAACGGCGTCGACCTTCTGCTGAACCTGTGGGCACTGAGGCCGGTGGAACTGTCGTCCCATCAAGACGATCCGACCGGTCTCCAGCACGGCGTCTAGAACGGCCGTGACGGCAGGCCGGGCGCCTTTCGCCCATCTGGCGAAGGCCTTACACACTTCGCAAATCGGCTCGTAAGCCCTCGTAAGGCAGACACACCGCCGACCGCAACACTCGCAGCTGCCACACCAGCCGAACTGCTGGCGCTCGTAGTTGCCATGAGGGTCTGACTCACCGAACGGTGGCACGTCGCGGTGCCCTGCGGTCCGTCGTTGTTGGCGCAATGCTCATCGGTGCCACCACCGGGACGCGTTGCCCGTCGTGGTCCGTCACTCGCCCAACTCCCGACCGGAAACCTGCACGCCTGCCCGAACCGCCCAACCGTCGAAGCGCACGCCGTACCGGCGCCTACGACTCGAGGTCTGTGAAACCGTACGGGATGGCGTCCTCTTCATGAGGCCGGCGGTCGTCGAGGGTCACCAGGTCGCCGGGCCCGACCACGTCGCCGCGCAGCGGCGGCACCTCGACGCGGTCCCACTCCACGGTCACCGTGGTCCGTTCTTCGAGGTCCCCGACAAACAGTTGATCGGAAAGGCTGCCCTCGTCGGTCTCCTCGTCGGCCTCGAAGTCCCAGCCGACAGGCTCACCCGGCCCGGTGAAGGTGACGTCCGGGTGGCCGTCGACGGAGATGGTCAGGTACGGGTGCAGGTCGATCGACTGGACCCGCGCACCATCCTGGTGGACGTCGAGTGTCAGCTCGGCGCCGTACCAGCAGAGCAGGTACAGGTTGACGCCCTCGGCGAGCTCGGTCGCCAGATCAGCTTTGATCTCGGCGAGGTCGCCCCGGATGTAGTGGGCGTCCTTGCGGGCGCCGCCTGGAGACACCCGGAAGTTGAGATCGTAGAAGCTCTTGCGGGGCATGCGAGGCACCTTAGCGACGTCCCGCCAAAGCCGGCCACTGCGGGGCGGGCCAACATAAGCCACCGATGATCAATGTCGGTGAGTTTCGGCCGCACGCACTGCCCTGAAGCATCACAGGTGGCTGCTAGGTTGTGGCGTGCTCGTGTTGTGGCCAGATGCCGCAGAGGTCCTGCGGGACATGATCCGCGATCAGGGGTTGGACCCGAATCGTGTGGAAAGTCCCGGGTCGGCCTGGCCGGTCTTCTGGGCGTTCCTGGCGATCGACATCGACGGACTGGAACCGGACCAGGCAGGGTTCGACGACGGGTTCGAGGTGTCGTGGGGCCGCCCGAGCTGGAGTGACAGGCTGCCGAGCCTGTCGTTCTGTAGGCATCTGGCCGTGGATGCTTCAGCTGCCTGGCCCGCGCCGACAGGATATGCACCTGAGCACTGGAAGCTCAGCCTTGACATGGTGTTCCGAGATCAAGCCGCGTTCGCCGACATCGGGGAGTTGAACACCCAGGGCAGCGGCGTCTACTACGGGCGGACGGGCCCTGCGATGGCCGACGCCTTGCGTGAGGTCTTGTGGGAGGTGGAGCACGTTCCGGCGTTGCAGGCTCTGTGGCGGACCACCCCGCTGTGGAGCACGGTCAGTTTCGGCTTGCGCGACCTTCGCAGGCGCCCGGTCGGGACCTTCGACGCGCAACAGAAGGCGGCGTATGACGAGTGGCGCGCACGGCATGGTTGAACTGCCCGCTCATTTGCTGGTCAGGCCGCGTTCGGCGCGGGCGCGAGTCTGGGCGAGGCGGTGGGAGTCGGTGCCGTTCTCGATGATGCTGCCGCCGAAGGTGAGCCGGTCGACGATCGCGGCGCATAGCCGCGGGTCGGTGAAGGTCTTGGTCCAGCCGGAGAAGGATTCCTTGGACGCGATCGCGACACTGGCCTTCTCCTCGCGTTCGGTGAGGACCTAAGTGATCTTCGATTGCCGATGTCGTCCACCTATCAGGACCAGGCGCATGGTCCGCCTACCAGGACCAGGTACGGCGCGTGCGGTCATCCGTCACTCGACGGCGTAGTCCTCGGTGAGCACAAGGTGCCACTCCACAGGATCCTGTGTGGCCGCGGTGCCCGCGGTAGTCTGGAAGATCGCACTGATGCCGTAGCTGTCCGTAGCTACTCAAGCGTAGCCAACAGATGTTGCTGTGCGGCTGCCACGAGCCAGGCATGTACCGCCGTCCGCCGCCGCACGCGCCGCGTCTCGGCAACGTCCTGCAGTCAGCCGCGGTCGCGGCGCAGGCGCAGCAACCGAGGGATTCTCGCCTCTCTCCTGGCCACGCAATGGCCTCACGTAGGAAATCACGGCCTACCGCAGGCCCCAAGCCGCCCACCAGCCCCGTCGCCGCCTCCCGGTACCTGACCTCATCCGACTGCGGCAACGGTTCGCTCCCTTGCACTCACCTCACGAAAGACTGCCCCTTCGCCTCGACATCGGGCACGATCTCGACCAATTCGCCGTCAAGCGCCCGGAGCAGATGCGCCGGCGGCACGTCGAGCACGTAAGCCAGACGGATCAACTCCACCGCCGTGACCGCGATCTGCTCTGCCGCCTGTCAGCCTCGATATTCATCAAGATGTTGGCCGTCATCTTCTCGTCACCGGCAGCTCGCAGTCTCGCCGCGCGCATTACAAACGGCATCTTTGATCACCATTCCGCACGCGGAAGCAGGGTGTGGACCAGGGTAGGACCAGGGCCGGATCAGCGGAAACACCAATGAGAAGCTGCGGAGGGCGACATTGGCTCGTGCGCACCGATAGTGACCGGACGGCGATGTGGCTCTGATAGGAAGCGGCACATCCACCTCCAGCGGCGCTCAAGTGGCCGCCGCCCCCGTGCGACTTGGCCTCGGCCGCCAGCAGCGATCCCTCAGCCGTACCAGTACCCCACGGCTTCGTTGCTGCTGGCTGCGTCGGCGTAGAAGCGGCGGAGTTCGTCGACGAGCTTCTGCAGGTCAGCCAGTGGTCTGCCTGGTCTGCCGCCCTCTCCTGAGCTGTAGGCACCGGTGAGATCGGCGGTTTCGTAGCGGCGTTGGAACTCTTCGTCGGTTAGTTCGATGAGGGCGCGGCTGATCTCCGCGACTTGCCCCGGCGCGATCAGGCGAACGCCGCCGTAGTCCATGTCGTCGTTGGGCAGGACCTCGCCGCCGCAGAGGGCTTGCGCTTCCAGCGGGGGGTGGTCCATGTCCCCGTCGGCGAGGATGCGTTGGAGCTCGTCCCAGGCTTTGCTGATCTCCTCGATCTCCTCGGTGTGCTCCGCGCAGAGCAGCCCTTCGCGATGCGAGCGCTCGAAGTCTGGCCTCGTTATCCGGCGCAGGATTATGTTGATGCTCATCTTCCGCCTTCGTGTCGGCTTGCCGCATGTCAAGCCGCCAGCCCGAACATGCCCTTGACCATCCCGGCATACCATGGGGCGGCTTCGGCAGCAGCCGGCGCGCCTACTCTGGTGGCGACCGACGCACCGCCCCTGGTGATGAACAACCCGCCGGGGATTCTCGACAGCAACAGCGCGCCACCTGTCATGATCGCCATGTCGATGAAGATGTCCTTCAGATTGAAGCCGAGACCGTCGAAGTGTCCCAGATCGCCGGACCAACCGCCGCCGCCTTGCGGGAACCGGTAGATCACCGGCGCCGGGTAGGGGTTGGGGTTGAAGACCCGCAGCGGGCCGCTGCGCGACGGCGGTAGGGCGGTCTGCTGGATAAGACGCTGTGCTTCAAGGCCCGGTGCGCCGAGTTCGCCGACGGCCCGGGGCGAGCCGGGTGCGTGCAGGTCGATGACCGGCGGCTGGCAGATCGTGATCTTCACTTCGTGAGCGAACATCTCCTTCGCGGCCTCGGTCTTGTTGAGCTCGCGCTTCTTCTTGTCATCCCGGCTGATGAGCCGGTAGTAGATAAGCCCGGGGGTCTGGTCGAGCGATGCGATGTCCTCCGCGGGATACCGGTGGGTGGGTGTGGCCACGGGGATCTTCAGGCGCTCCCAGTCGGACCCGTTGAAGATCAGCATGAGGCCCTGGGCGTCCGGGCCGGCGTAGGGCCGGGATTCGGGAATGATGGGACCGCCCCGCATGACGGGGTAGTCGAGCAGGTTCATCAGGCCGGTGACGTAGCCGCCGAGATAGTTCACGGAGCGCTCGATGCTGCGGCCGTATGCGCTGGCGGGTTTGACGTCCCAGATCTCGAACCCGACTCCGCGGTGCGTGGTCGCGCCGAAGGCGACCAGGTCGGGGTTGGCGATGTCCGACCAGTGCGTCACGTACTTGAGCAGGCCTCCCACCGGTCCTCGCAGGCCGTCGTAGTCGGCGTAGACGTTCTCGACGCCGTACTTGGCGACCTGCTGCTCCCATGCCATGTGCAGTGCGAAGTCGTGCTGGTAGGTACTGCCGTCCACCCAGGCACCCCCGCCGGGCGCACCGGACACGGGGTAGAGCCCCGCAGGGTCCGCGAAGCGGGTCGGCGCGTTGTCCGCATAGGCATAGGGGGGCGGTGAGTGTCGCGGTGGTCCCGACGGTGAGCTGGTAGCCCTTGGTGCCCAGCGCCGCGTCGGGGTCCAGGCGCAGCACGATGTCACCGGGGTTGGCGGTGGCGGAGGTGACCACGGTCGGGCTGAGGCCGGTGACGGCGGCGAGGTCGTCGCGCACCTCGGCGGCGACCTGGCTGAGGGTGCGGGTGGACAGCAGCGGGCCGGTGGCACCGGAGGTGGCGGCGCTGGCGTCGGCGGGGTCGACGACGATGCGGGTGGCAGTGGTGAGGGTGAGCGTGCCGGTGCCGCCGGTCCACTGGCGCAGGCTGGGGACCAGCGCCGGTTCGGGGTTGGCGGCCTGCGCCGGGATCGCGCTGAGCAGGGTGGCGGTGAGCGCGAGTGCGCTGATTGCGGCGACGCGTGCGGCGTGCCGGGTGGTGTGGATCCTGCCAACGGCCATGTCGGAGGATCACTCCCTTCCTGGGGTGGGCGGCGGTCAGGCCGCCTGTGCGGTGGTGGGGTGGGCGGCGGGGGTGAGCCGTTCGAGGTCGGCGCCGGGGGGCAACGCCTGGTGCACGGCGGCGGCGGCGAGGGTGACCGCGCCGTCGAGTGAGGTTCCTGCCGGGGTGAGCAGGCGGATGTGGGGGGCTCGGGCGGTCAGCCGGTCGGTCAGCGCCGTGGTCAGCGGTGGCCCGGCGTGCAGGAGGTTGCCGACGGCCGCGGCGTGTGGGGGTGCGCCAGGTGGCAGCGCGGCCAGCAGCGTGTCGGCCAGGTGCCGTCCGGCGGTGCGCAGGATGCGGTACGCGACCGGATCGGCGACCGCCGCCACGGCGACGTCGCGGGCGAACCCGGCCAGCAGGGCGCCACGGTCCGGGCGGCTGGCCACGGCGTGGACCAGCGCGGCCGGGCTGCCGTAGCGGGCGTTCAGCGCGTCGAGCAGCGCCGGTGAGCCGCCGGGGCGGCCGTCGTGGCTGCGCAGCGCGGCGTCGATGCCGGTGCGGCCGATCCACGCGCCGCCGCCGCTGTCTCCGAGCAGGGTGCCCCAGCCGTCGGACCGTCGCCACGTTCCCCTGCTGTCACTGCCCAGCGCGATCGCGCCGGTCCCCGCCGCGACCACGACTCCTCCGCCGGTGCCGAGCGCGCCGATGTGGGAGGTGAGCACGTCGGAGCAGAGCAGCACCGTCGGGATGGGACGGCCGAGGGTGATCGTGGCCGCGAGCCGGTGGCGTAGCCCGGCGCCGAGCAGGGCCGCGCCCGTGCAGCCGAGCACGACGGCCTCGGCGGTCCGGCCCGGCGGCAGCAACGCGGCGGCGACGCCCGCGACAGCGCGGCCGACCTCGTCCGGGTCGACGCCGTCGGGCCCCATTCGGACCGGGGTGGGGTCGGCGCGGGTGGCGAGGGGTTCGGCTCCGTCGGCGGTGATGCGCGCCAGTGCGCCCCGCACCCCCGTTCCCCCGATGTCGAAGCCGAGGACGTGGCCGGTCACGGCCGTGCGGCGATGGCCTGGCGGACGTGGCCGCCGGCCTCGTCGAGCCGGATCCGTGCGGTGACCGGGTCGAGGCTGCCGAGCACGGCGACGATCGCGGTCTTCAGGTCGCCGCCGGAGTCGGCCAGCACCCGGCGGCCGGTCTGCTCGTCGACTCCGGTGGCGGCAACGAGGATGGTCAGCACTCGGCCGCGCAGCTTGGCGTTGGTGGCCACGACGTCGACCATGAGGTTGGAGTAGGTGCGTCCGAGCCGGACCATGGCGGCGGTGGACAGGGTGTGCAGGACGAGCTTCTGCGCGGTGCCCGCCTTCATCCGGGTCGAGCCCATGACCGCCTCGGGTCCGGTGTCGGCGGCGATGTGCACGTCGGCGAGTGGCGCGAGCGGTGCATGCGGGTTGCCGCTGACCAGGACGGTGCGGGTGCCGGCGGCACGGGCGGCGGCCAGCGCCCCGGCGACGTACGGCGTCCGGCCGCTGGCGGTGAGCCCGACCGCCACGTCCACCGGGCCGAGCTGGTCGGCGGCGGCACGGCCGGCGTCCTCGTGGTCCTCGACGCTCTCCACGGCGGAGGTCATCGCCTGCTGGCCTCCGGCGAGGTGGGCGACGAACCGGTCGGCGGGCAGGCCGTAGGTCGGGGGGACCTCGGCGGCGTCGAGGACGCCGAAGCGGCCGGAGGATCCGGCGCCGAAGTAGTGGATCCGGCCGCCGCTGCGCAGCGCCGCGACGACGAGGTCGACTGCTTCGGCCAGCTGCGGCAGGGCGGCGGCCACGGCGGCGGGCACGCGGGCGTCCTCGGCGTGCAGGGCGCGGACGAGTTCGAGGGTGTCGAGCCGGTCCAGGTCGGTGGTGCGGGGGTTGCGGCCTTCGGTGGGCGACGCGACGCGTACGGCGCCGGCGGTGGTGCTCATCGTGGATCCCTTTCCATGGGCAGGGCGCGGCCGCGCACCGCGTCGTGCGCGCGCTCCATGGCCTCCAGTGATTCCTCGTAGCGCTGCTTGGCCAGCAGGACGAACAGGCAGTCGACGACGGTGAGCTGCGCGGTGCGCGAGACGGTGCCGCCGCTGCGGAAGGTGGTCTCGCGGGCGGCTGTGACCAGCACGACGTCGGCCTGGGACGCGGCGGGCGACTCGGGGTTGCTGGTGATGACGGCGACGGTCGCGCCGCGCCGCTTGGCTTCGGCGAGCACGTCGAGGATGTCGCGGGTGCGTCCGGAGTGGGTCAGCGCGACCGCGACGTCGCCGGGCCGCAGGCTCGACGCGCTCATCAGGGCGGCGTGCGGGTCGGACCAGGCGGCGGCGTAGTGACCGATGCGCAGCAGCTTCTGCGCCGCGTCGGCGGCGACGGTGGCGCTGGAGCCGACGCCGTAGACGTCGGTGCGCCCAGCGGTGTCGATCGCGGCGACGAGCCGGTCGAGGGCGTCGATGTCCAGGCGGGCGACGGTGTCCTCGACGGCGCGGGCATCAGCGAAGCCGACCTTGCGGATGATGTCGGCGGTGGTGTCGGCGGGGGTGATGTCGCCGGCGAGGTTGACGTCGGGCCGGGCGTCGGCGCGCTGGCGCTCGGCTTCTGCGGCCAGGTGCAGGCGTAGCTGGGCGTATCCGCGCAGGCCGATGTTGCGGCAGAACCGGGTGACGGTGGTCTCCGACGTCCCGGCGGTCTGGGCCAGCTCGGAGATGGTCAGCTCGGCGGCGGTGCCGGGGTCGTCGAGCACGACGCGGGCGATGGCCTGCTCGGCACGGGGCAGCCCGGACAGCATCCCGCGCAGGCGGACCAGAACGTCTACGGTCATGACAGGCTCCTTCGGTCGGTGGCGGCGAACGCGCGCCACCGGGGATCATCCATGCCCTCGGCGGGGAACAGGCACACTGGACCGTCCACCTGTGCCAGTGCCTGCGCGAACGCGGCCGCGTCGAGGGGGTCGCCCCAGTCGGCGCCGCGGGAAAGGGCCGGGTCGGCGGTGGTCTGCACCATGGGCACGACCGGCCGGGTGGTGCGGGCCGCGAGGTCGGCGACGGTGCGGCCGATCCACGACGGCGGCTGCCGCATGATCGCGTGGTATGTCATGACGACGAAGGCGTCGACGTGCTGCCCGAGCGCGGTGACGTCCTGCCCGACCAGGCAGCGCTGCCACGCGTCGCCGGGGACCAGGAACATGCCGAGTGGCAGACCCGGCCGGGCGGCCCGGACCGCGGCGGCGACACCAGCCGCTACCTCGGTGACGACCTGTTGGCGCCAGCTGTGCCACGGCTCGTACAGCGGCCCGAGCAGCAGCCGCGCCGCATCGCACGGTGCGGCGGGCACGTCGTGGCCGGTGTCGCCGGTGAACGCGGCCAGCGTCGCAGGGTCGAAGGAGGTGCGGCGCGGTGTCGCGCCGGGCCGCAGTTCCAGCTCCCAGTGCAGCGGCCAGCGCAGGAAGTCCAGCACCAGCCCGTCCACCGGCCCGGTCGCCAGCCGGGCGCACCGGTCGACGAGATCCCGTACGTAGTCGGCGTCGGTGGGGATCAGCCCGGTGTACCACTCCATCGGCGCCCAGCCGCCGCGCTCGTCGACTGGGCGCAGGTAGTCACGCCGACGCGGGTCGGCGTGGTCGCTGAAGCAGGCGACGCTGCCGAGCACGGTCAGCCCGGCGCGGTGGCAGGCGTCGGCGAGAGCCGGCGTGACCGCGGCGGCCTTGGTGATCAGGCTGGTGATCCCGGACGCGGCGGCCCGGTCGAGCAGCCGGGCCGTCGCTTCGGCGTCGGTCAGTGACCGGTCGAAGGCGTACATCGCCCGCAGCCGGGCAAGGGCGGTCACCGCAGCTCTCCGGGGAAGTGGCAGGCGGCGGTGTGCGCGTCGGCGCTCAGCCGCGGGTCGACGTCGACGCAGACCTGCCGGTCGGGGCGGTGCAGCGGGCCGATCGGGCAGCGGGTGCGGAACCGGCAGCCGGTCGGCGGGTCCTTCGGGCTGGGCAGGTCGCCGCTCAGGACGATCCGTTCGCGGCGCAGGCCGGGCGTGGGTTCGGGTGACGACGACAGCAGCGCGGCGGTGTAGGGGTGTCGCGGGTCGGCGTACACCTGGTCGGCGGGTCCGGTCTCGACGATGCGGCCGAGGTACATGACCGCGACCCGGTCGGCCAGGTGCCGCACGACGGCCAGGTCGTGGGCGATGAACAGGTAGCCCAGGCCGAGTTCGTCGCGCAGGTCGGCGAGCAGGTTGATGACCTGTGCCTGCACCGACACGTCGAGTGCCGACACGGGTTCGTCGCACAGCAGCACGCGCGGGTTGGTGGCCAGTGCGCGGGCGATGCCGATGCGCTGGCGCTGGCCGCCGGAGAACGCGTGCGGGTAGCGGTCCAGGTGGGTGGCGCTCAGACCGACGGTGGTCAGCAGCTGCGCCGCCCGCTCGCGGGCCTGGTCGGCGGGGACGCCGCCGGCGCGCAGCGCCTCGGCCATGGACTGGCCGACGGTGCGGCGCGGGTTCAGTGAGGCGTACGGGTCCTGGAACACGTACTGCGCCGTGCCGCGAACACCGCCGCGGGCCGGGTCGACGGGCGTGCCGTCGATCCGAACCGTTCCGGAGGTGATGGGGTGGAGACCGACGACGGCCTTGGCCAGGGAGGACTTGCCGCAGCCGGACTCCCCCACCAGGCCGAGCGTCTCGCCCGCGGCGACGTGCAGGCTCACGCCGTCGACGGCGTAGACCGGCGCGGCCGGACGCCACAGGCGACGCCGTCCGGCCAGGTCGACGCGCAGGTCTTCGACGGCCAGCACGGTCGCGCCGGCCGGTGGCCGGGGCGCGGCCGGGGCTGGCGCGGCGACGACGGCCGTTTCGGCGGCGTGCCAGCAGGCGACCTGGCGGCCGTCGGCGGCGCGCAGCACTGGGCGCTGCTGCGTGCAGACATCGGTGGCCTGGGCGCAGCGGGGCGCGAACGCGCATCCGGCGGGCAGGTCGGCCGGATCCGGGGGCGCGCCTGGAATCGCGGTCAGCCGCGCGGTCGGCACGGCGTCCAGGCGGGGCATGGCCCGCAGCAGGTTCGCGGTGTACGGGTGCCGGGGCGCGGCCAGCACCTGCTCGACCGTGCCGTGCTCGGCGACGCGCCCGGCGTACATGACGACGACCTCGTCGCACAGCTCGGCGACCACGCCCATGTCATGGGTGATGATGACGATCGCGACGCCCAGTTCGTCGCGCAGCCGGGCCAGCAGCCGCAGGAACTGCGCCTGGATGGTGACGTCGAGAGCGGTGGTGGGCTCGTCGGCGATGAGCAGGTCGGGGTCGTTGGCCAGGGCTATGGCGATGACGACGCGCTGGCGCATGCCGCCGGAGAACTGGTGCGGGTAGTCGTCGAGCCGGTTGGCGCCGTCGGGGATGCCGACCAGGGTGAGCAGCTCGGCGGCGCGAGTGCGGGCGGCGGCGCGGGTGGCGCCGTGGGCGGTGAGTGCCTCGGCGATCTGGTCGCCGACGGTGCGCACCGGGTTGAGCGCCGACTGCGGGTCCTGGAACACCATCGCGATCCGGCCGCCCCGCAGCCGCCGCATGCGCCGCTCGGGTATGGCGAGCAGGTCCTCGCCGTCGAAGTGGACGGTGCCGCCGGTGACGCGGCCGGGATTGCGCAGCAGGCGCATGACCGAGCGGGCGGTGACGGACTTGCCGGAGCCGGACTCCCCGACGATGCCGAGGACGGTGCCGCGGCGCACGGTCAGGTCGACGCCGTCGACGGCGGTGGTGTCGCCGAACCTGGTACGCAGGCCTTGGACCTGCAGCAGTGGGGTGGTCACCGGTGCACCGCCTCGTTGAACGCGTCGGAGATGAGGGTCAGGCCCCAGGCCAGCAGCAGCAGTAGCAGTGCCGGGCCGAGGACGTACAGGTGCTGGGTGGTCATGTAGCGCATGCCGGTGTTGAGCAGCGCGCCCAGCGACGGCTCGGGCGGCTGGATGCCCAGGCCGACGATGCTCAGCGACGATTCGAGGAAGATGCCGCCGACCATGCCCACGGCGACCTGCACGATCACCGGGTCCAGGGCGTGCGGCAGGATGTGCCGCAGCATGACCGTGGTCCGGGGCACGCCCATGACCTGGGCGGCGTGCACGTATTCGCGCTGGGCCTGGGTGAGCAGCCCGGCGCGGGCCAGGCGGCCGAACGCGGGCAGGCCGTAGACGACGATCGCGACGAACAGCGCCCACCAGCCCGCACCGAGCACCAGCGCGATGCTGATGCCGAGGATGAGACTGGGGAAGCCGAGCACCACGTCCAGGCAGCGCTGCAGGAACGTGCCCAGGCCCCGGTGCAGGAACCCGGCCAGACCGAGCAGGGTGCCGACGACGGCGCTGACCGGCACGGCCAGGCCGACCAGGGCCAGGTCGGTGCGCAGGCCGTACAGGGCGCGGGCGAGGATGTCGCGGCCGAGTTCGTCGGTGCCGAACAGGGCCGGCCATGCGCCGGGCTGCAGCGAGCCGCTGCCCTGGGCGTCGTAGCCCTGCGGGGCCAGCACCGGGGCGAGCAGCGCGGCCAGGCACAGGACGCCGACCAGGGCGGTGCCGGTCAGGCCGCGCGGGGTGCGCAGGGCCGCGAGGTAGCGGCTGCGCGGGCGGTCAGTGGTGAGGGTGCTCATGACGCTCCGAGCCGGACGCGGGGGTCGAGCCAGGCCAGGACCAGCTCGGTGAGGATCTGGATGAGGGCGGCGACCGCCACGGCGAGCAGCACCAGGACCTGCACGACGAGGTAGTCGCGGCTGGCCATGCTGGTCACGGCGAGGGTGCCCAGGCCGTTGCGGGCGAACACGGCTTCGACGACGATCGCGCCGGCCAGCAGCTCGCCCAGGCGCAGCCCGATCGCGACGGCACCGGTGCCGAGGCTGGTGCGCAGCACGTGCCGGCGGGTGACCTGCGCCGGGGACAGGCCCTTGGCCATGGCGAGGTCGACGAACTCCTCGCCACGGTTGCGGCGCATCTCGGTCTGCACGAGCCGGCCGATGGCGGCGGCCTGCGGCAGGGCCAGCGCGACCGCGGGCATGATCAGGTACTGGATGCCGATGACCGGGTCGTCGAGCAGGGACACCTCGCCGCCCGCGGGCAGCACCGGGAATGCGATGCCCAGCGCCAGCACCAGCAGCAGTCCGGTGAGGAACGGCGGGGCGGCCAGCAGGGCGCTGCTGACGCCGTCGACGACGGCGCGCACGGCGGGGCTGCGGCGGTTGCCGCCGAGCACGCCGAGCCCGATGCCGAGCAGACTCATCAGCAGCGCGGCGACCACGGCCAGCTCGACGGTGCTGGCGGCGCGGTCGGCGAGCAGTTCGGTGACGGGGCGGCCGGTGGTGAAGGAGGTGCCGAGGTCGCCGGTGAGGAGCCCACCCAGCCAGTGCAGGTACTGGCTGGGCAGGGACTGGTCGAGGCCGAGGGCGTCCCGTACCGCGGCGACGGCCTCCGGTGCGGCGTCCGGACCGGCGATGGTGACCGCGGGGTCACCCGGCGCGAGCCGGGGCAGCGAGAACGCGATCACGGAGCTGGCCAGCAGCACCGCGGCCAGTGACGGCAGCCGCCGCAGCAGGAACGTCAGCATGTCAGGCCGCCAGGTACGCGTCCGTGGCCACGACGCAGCCCAGCGGCACGGTGGACAGGCCGGTGAGCTTGGCGCTGCGCACGTGGTACTGCGGGGCGACGGCGGTGACGTGACTGAAGGCGCTGTCGAGCATGTACGTCGACAGGTCGGTCAGGGCCTTCGGGCGGGCGTTGTCGTCGGCCTGCCGCAGGGCGGCCTTGAGGGTGTCGTACTGAGGTTCGGCGAACTTGGACGGGTTGCCGGTGCGCAGTGACGGCATGGCGTCGACGATGGTCGCGGCGGAGAAGCCGACCATGCCGTGCAGCAGCAGGAACGCCGGACCGAGGGTGCCGGCGACCTGGCGGGCGTCGAACTCGGCGGTGTCCAGCGCGACGGCCTCGGGGGCCAGGCCGATCTGCTCCAGGTTGAACCGGACGATCTCGAACAGGCTCTTCATGGTGGGCAGGTTCGCGAACGCGATCGGCACCTTCGCGCCCTTGGCCCCGGCCTGCTCGATCAGGGTCTTGGCCTTGTCCAGCTGGAGGCTGTAGTGGGCCGTAAGGTCCTTCGGGTAGCCGTTCTCGGTCGGGGTCCACCACAGGTCGGAGATGGTGGCGTCGCCGCCGAACACCTGTGCCTTGATCCGCTCGCGGTCCAGCGCGTAGCCGACGGCCTGGCGGACCTCCTTGTTGTCGAAGGGCGCGGCGGTGACGTTCAGGCCGAGCGGGTAGAACACGCCGCCGGCGTTCTCCAGCGCGTAGGCGGAGTCGACCTTGAGGGAGGCGATGTCGGTGCTGGTGAGGCCGTTGGCGAGGTGGGCCCGCCCGCCGCGAAGGGCCGACTGCAGGGCGGTGGCGTCGCTGATGACGGCGACCTCGACCTTGTCGAAGTAGGGACGGTCGGCGACGCGGTACTTCGGGTTGCGCTCCAGGCTGATGCCGGCCTTTGGCCGCCACTGCTTCCACACGAACGGGCCGGTGCCGATGACGGCGCTGCCGTCGGCGATCTTGCCGAAGGTGTCCTTGTCGACGATCGCAGTGAGGTGGAACAGGTCGAACAGGCTGTCGCTGGGCTTGTCCATGGTGATGGTGACCTGGTGCGCGCCGGTGGCCTTCACGGTCAGCTTGAGCGCGACAGCGCGCAGCTGGGAGGCGTTCTTGGCGTCCTTGACCTGTTCCAGGGAGTAGACGACGTCCTTGGCGGTCATCGGGCGGCCGCTGTGGAAGACGACGTCGTCGCGCAGGTCGACGACGAGCTGGGTGCGCTCGGCGTTGTAGGTCCAGTTCTTGGCCAGCACGGGCTGAGGGCGGCGCTGGTCGTCGAGCTCCGCGAGGGGCTCGAACACCAGCCGACGCCACATCCAGTTGCCTGCCCGATTGGCCATGACCGCGCCCGGCTGGGCGTCGGCGCTGGCGGCCAGGTGCAGGGTGCCGCCGCGGACCGGGGCGCCCGCGCCGACGGTGGTGGGCTCGTCGACGGCCGACCGGCAGCCGGTCAGGGCGAGGAAGGCGGTGGAAACGCCGCCGGCCAGCAGGGCGCGGCGGGAAACGGAGACGGGCGAAGAAGGCATACGGGGCGGTTTCCCTTCGGGTGGGCGGCGTCTGGCGGGTGCCGCGGAGGGACCGTAGCAACATGACCAGCCGGTTGACTAGAGGGTGCCGTGATTAATTTTCTTTTGCAAAGTTCTTTACGTGAATCATTAACCCCGCTGTCAGGCGGCCCCGCACGGTCGCCTACCGTCTACGCGTGCCCCGACCCGAAAAGATCGGCGAGGAACCCGACTACCGGTTCACGCTCGCCAACGAACGAACACTCCTGGCATACCTGAGATCGGCGCTGGCGCTGATGGCGGGCGGAGTCGCGCTGTGGCAGCTCACCGGCCATGTTGAAGCCGCCGTCGGCACGGCACTGCTGGCCTGCGGCGCCGCGCTCGCCGCGCTCAGCTACCCCCGCTGGCGCACCGTTCAGCGGGCGCTTCGCCGCAACGAACCGCTACCGCACACCGCCCTGCCATTGCTGGTCATCGCGACAATGATCTGCGCCACAGTTGCACTGCTGGCAACTCGGGCATGAGCGGGCTCGCCGCCGAACGCACTGCGCTGTCGTGGCGACGCACCGGCCTGTCCTGCGTCGCTGCCGCCGGGGTGCTGCTCCGGCTCGACACCGCGTTGAGCGCCACGGCCCGCGCCGGCCTGGCAGCAGCCGCCTTGATGATGCTGGCCGCGGCCGAGATCCGGCAGGCACAGTTGCGCAGCTTGCAGCCCACCGAGGCCCATCCCGGTCTCGTTTTCGTCGCGGCAGCCGCCGTCGCCGTCGCGGGCATCTGCCTGCTGCTCGACGCGCGCTGACGGTCGACTCCTCGATCGCTGGACCGGGTCGACGTACTTTCGGACAGGCTCGGACCGTTTCGCGTATTCTCCGCCGCTTTCCTGGCTCACCGCCCTAAGGCGGGCTGACAGGTCTGCGTCACCTGGCGCGGACGCGCCGGAGAGGAGCCCGACGTGGGGCAGTCCCGGGATCTGCAGATCGAGATACTCGACCAGCCCGCAGTCGACGACATGCTGGGCAAGGTGCACGACGCGGCGGCACAACCGGGCGCCGCCGAAAACGTCGCTCAGTGGCGGGCCGAGCACGGTCACGAAGCGGCGACGGCTGGGGCGCACTCGTTCGTGGTCGTGGGCTCAACGCTGATGTTCCTTCACCGGTGCCCGGACGGCGCGACACTGCCCTTCGCGGCGTACCCAGACGGAACGGTGAAGGTCTACACCGATCCCGACCACGCCGGTGAAAGCCTCTACCGCCAGGACCGGTGAAACGCCAGAGTGTCGCGACTGCCCACAAGCGACATATGTTTCGCTTGCAGCAACCGCAGCTGGACCGCGCCCACCACACGTCGAACCCGCAAAGTCGCGACGACTCCCCGTGAGCCAGTCCGGCAGCCCCAGGGCATCTGACCGAGTGTCGCAAGGAGGGGGCCAAGGGGCCCGGGCCCATGGCCAATGACGCGCAGCGCGGCCAGCTCGGCGCGGCGGTCGCCGGCGCCCAGCCGGGTGCCGAGCGCGTGTCTCGAAGAACACCAAAGCCCGTTTCCGGGATCCCGGAAACGGGCTTTGATCAAGGGGTCTGTGATTGCACCATTCCAGCACCACGTTGACCCAGCTCACGGCGCATACCGCATTCATGATAGCCGATTGCCGCATGACAAAATAGACAACTTGAATAGTGGCGGTTGCCGAACTGGCGGGTAGCCAATCCTGGTGCGCCCCTGCATCCACGAAACGCGCCACGATCGAATTTGAAGCGCTGTACTGCAGCGCATTCGTCCAGCGTTCACACCCTCCGGCCACTACGGTGCCGGCCGCTACATCACCGCCATAAACGGCCGAACCCGCAGCGGCCGCCAACACCACCCCAACATCAGACAGCCAACACACGTGACGACGCCTGACTAAATACGTCGACAAAACCACCAGCAGTTCGCAACCCCCTTCGACCACACGCTGACGTGCGACGCCTATCGCCCCGACAATCGGATCGAGGTCGTCCCACTTCAAGCCGACGCGCTCGCCACAGCGCATCCCGGTGACCACCAGCAGCGCCACAACCCATACAGGCGGTCGCCGTGCCGTGTCTGGTCTCGCCGCGACAGATCTTCTTCGGCTGTGCCCGCAACCTATCCATCCGTGAGTCGGCGACCGGGAGGGCTGTCGGATCCGCCATGGGCTGTCGGCGGGCGGGTGCCGGGATGCAGACTGAGGCCGGAGCCCTCGTTTTTTGCCTGGTACATGGCGATGTCGGCATCGCGTAGGAGCGCATCGAACTGGTCGCCGGGCCCGACCGCGATGCCGATGCTGGCGCGGGGCGTCAGCGTGCGGCCCGCAAGGACGACGGGCGCGGCCAGGGCGCCGAGGATGCGCTGGGCGGTAGTGACGGACCCTGCGGTTGTGGTGTCGTTCAGCAGGACGACGAACTCGTCGCCACCGAGGCGGACGACGGTGTCGGTAGGTCTCACGCAGGCGCGCAGCCGGTTCGCCACCTCGACGAGCAATTGGTCGCCATAGTGGTGGCCGAGTTCGTCGTTGACGGCCTTGAATTCGTCGAGGTCGAGTAGTAGCACCGCTTCGGTGCGCGTCGGGCGACCGGGGTCGTCCTGCATTCGATGTGCTCGGTCCTCGAGCAGGGCGCGGTTGGGCAGGCCGGTCAGGTGGTCGTGAGTGGCTTCGTGGTGCAATTGGTGCAGTAGTCGGGCGTTGTCCACGAACGCCAGATTCTGGCGCACCATGACCAGTAGTGCCACGGTGACGACGCCTGCGACCATGCCCCAGCTGCGGATCGTGACTCCCTCCCGCCACAGCTCGTAGACAAGTAGAAGCAGAGCACTGCCGACGGCGAGGAACGGCAGCCTGCTGTACGCGGGACGGCGCAGGTTGGTCAGGCCGCTGGGCCAGGTGCCCATCTGCAGGTGCTGCATCCGGGCGGCGACGAAGAACAGGTAGGTGGCGACCAGCTGAGCGGGAAGCAGGAACTCGGTTTCGACGACGCTGACGCTCAAATCATTGAATACCGTCCATGCCCCGATAAGGATCGCGGCACTCAGGGTGACGCCGGCGGCCGGCGTGAACGGCGCCGAACCGCTCAGTACGAGCATCACCACGGCGTATGCCGCCAGCAGGGCCATCGTGCAGCCGAGCAACCATACGGCGAACTGGGCCGTGTTGCCAGGCAGTGAGCCGCCGGGCAGGCAGAAGTGCCAGGCGAGCATCGCGAGCGCGCACATGACGGTGCCGACGTCGAGCCAGAGCCGGGCCTGTTCGTGGCCCGCAACCAGCAGACGGTAGCTGAGCATGGCGCGCCCGAGGAAGGCGATGGCGGCCACGAGCAGGAGCGAGGAGGCGGCTAGCAGGCCGCTGACGAGCTGTGGTGGGGCGGCTCTGCTGGCGAGGATGACCAGTGCACCGAGTCCGAATACGGTTCCGCTGATCGCGAGGTCGTGCCAGAAGCGGACTACGGCGGGGTCTATACCGGTCCTGGTGGTGATCCGTCGGCACATCGCGACGAAGGCGACCCAGAGTCCGATCTCGACGATCTGGCCTGTGGTGGCAGCGGCGGGCGTGACCGCTGCCGCCACGGCGGCCGCCGCAGCCAATATGCCCAGCACGATCAGACCCGGGTCAGCGGTGAGGCCCGCAAGCGGCTTGATCACGTGCCCGCTCATAGCAAACCCCCGGTAGCTCGGTGTCCGACGTCAACGCTACGCGGGCAGCCATGTGCTGATGCCGGGTTGGACTGGGATAGCGCCCGTGCCGGTTGCGAGAACATTGATCGTGCCAAGGACGCAAAGCCGGGGACGGCTGGCAGGCTCAGGCTCGAAACGAGGATGCCGCCGAGTTCGAGTTGACGGCGCTTTGTGAGGATACAGCCTTATTGCGGCGATCGTCATATGGCGAGAGTTGACCGCGTCGGCTGCTACCTCTCGAGCCGCGTGCGCGACCTCGTCACGCTCCATCGCGAAGCTCGCGCTTCAAGATCTTGCCGGTGGAGGTCGTCGGCAGCTTTTCTCGGAGGTCGACGAGACGGGGGTACTTGTAGCTCGCCATCCGCTCCCTGCACCAGTCCACCAGCTCGTCCTCGGTCAGCTGGGATTCCGGGTTGCGGATCACGAAGGCCTTCACCTCTTCGCCATGCGACTCGTGCGGCACGCCGACCACGGCCACCAGGCTCACGTCCGGATGCGTCATGATGATCTCTTCGATCTCGCGGGGGTACACGTTGAAGCCACCGCGGACGATCATGTCCTTGGCCCGGTCGACGATGAAGTAGTAGCCGTCCTCGTCGCGGCGGGCGACGTCACCCGTGCGGAACCACCCGGCCCGGAGCACCTCCGCGGTTGCGTCGGGGCGGCAGTGGTAGCCCTTCATGACGTTGTGACCCCGGATCGCGATCTCGCCCGATTCGCCCTGCGGGACCTCGTTCCAGTTCGGGTCGATGAGCCTCATCTGCACGCCCCAGATCGGCTGCCCGATCGAACCGGGCTTCGCCTCGCGGCCGGGGTGGTTGAACGATGCGACAGGGCTGGTCTCTGAGAGGCCATAGCCCTCCCGGATCCGGACGCCGTAGACCTTCTCGACCTGCTCGAGGATCTCCACCGGAAGGGCGGCGCCGCCGGAGACCGCCATGCGCAGGTTGGCCGCGATCGCCGAAGCGTCGCCTTTCTCCCGGCCCACGGAGAGCAGGCCCCAGTACATCGTCGGTACTCCGGCGAAGAAGGTGACCCGCTCTCGCTCCATCAGCGTCAGTGCCGTGCCTGCGTCGAACCGGGGCAGGAGGACCAACGTGGCGCCACCGCCCAGGCCCGCGTTCATCTGCACTGTCTGTCCGAACGAGTGGAAGAGCGGCAGCGTCACCAGGTGGACGTCATGGTCGGCGGAGCCGAAGAGACGCCAGCAGGTGACGGCGTTCATGACCATGTTGGCGTGGGTGAGTTCGGCGCCCTTGGGCTGTCCCGTCGTTCCGCTCGTGTAAAGGAGCACCGCAGTGTCAGTCGCCTCAGTGACCACCGTCTGGAATCGAGGAGCCTTGCCGGCGAGTGCGGATCCCAGTGTGATGGCACCCTTGATCGGGCTCGGCACCTGGGGGTCTGCGGTGATGAGGAAGAAGCGGTCGCACCCGGCGGCCCTGCCGTAACCCTGCCAGCCCTCGGCGCCAAGGGGCAGATCGGAGGTGCCCTCGAAGCAGAAGTACGCCTTGGCGCCCGAGTCCTGCAGGTGGTAGGCGATCTCGCCGGCCTTGAGGAGCACGTTCAGCGGCACGACGACGGCGCCGGCCTTGAGGATGCCGTAGTAGACGATCGGGAAGTACGGGAGGTTCGGGCACGACAGCGCGACGCGGTCGCCCGGCTGGACACCGCTCTCGACGAGAAGGTTCGCGACCTGGTTCGCCGCGCCGTTGAGCTCGGCGTACGACAAGCGCGTGTCACCGAGCACGACGGCCTGCCTGCTCGGCAGTCGTTCGGCACTGCCTTCGAGCATGAGCGCGAGGTTTAGCATGGCAGCTCTCTCCTTCATGGTTGAAGTCCGGGCGAGCCCTTTCCTCGTGCGAGCCGGGAGGGACGTTCCAGACGGGTGGGAAGCCCAGGTCGCGTGCCGGAAGCAGGGTCGAACCCGACGTCACGACGGGTCCTGGCAGGCAGCACTCACAGCCATCACGGGAGCGGCTCGAAAGGCGGGAGTCCGCAGTGCCGGAAGTGCTGGACTACTTCAGTTGATGCCTGACGACGCGGTGTCGCGCGGTGTCTGCTCGTCGACAGGGCTCTGTGGCGGGTGGAGGAACGGTGGGCCGGGCAGGTCGACGTCACCGGTGGCGGCGGCGTAGACGACGACGTCGGGGCGCAGTGCGACCACGGCGGCGCGGTGTCGGCGCAGCCACGGGATGAGCACGTCGTCGGTGTCCACGACCGTGCCGGGCGCGGGGGCCGAGCCCGCCGACGTGACCTGCAGGCGCGCGGTGGCGTTGCCCGCCCAGCCTGGCCAGTGCCGCGCCGGACCGGTGTGCAGCAGTGTCCACCGACCGGCGAGCACGTCGTCGAGGCGGGCGCGGTCACCGCCGTCGGTACGGACCCAGGGCTGCGGGAGCTGCTTGCCGACCGCCGGGTTGCCTCCGCTGTGGTTCAGCAGGCCCTTGCGGTAGGTGGTGTCCGGGAACCATTTGGCCTCCTGCATGTAGGCGCGGATGGCTGGGACGCGCATGACGACCCGGAATGCGAGGTTGCGCAGGGCCGTCAGGCCGGGGCGCCGCTCGGTGATGATGCGCCCGAAGCGCACGGCCTGTGCGGTCATCTCCCGCACGTGTGGTTTGCGCTCGGCCTCGTAGCTGTCCAGTACGTCGGCGGGGAGCTCGCCGCGCAGGACCGCGGCCAGTTTCCAGCAAAGGTTGCCCGCGTCGCGTACGCCGGAGGACATGCCCTCGCCGATCCACGGCGGCATCGCGTGTGCGGCGTCGCCGGCGAGGAAGATGCGGTCGATGCGCCAGCGTTCGGCGAAGCGCACGTGGTGGTTGTAGACGACCGCGCGGAGGATCTCGACGTCGTCGGATGTCCGGCCGTAGCGGCGCAGCAGCCGCCAGATGTGGTCGTGGCTGACCAGATCCTGCTCGTCCTCGCCAGGCAGGATGGGGAACTCCCACCGGTGGTGGCCCAGCGGGGTCGGGCAGTCCACGGCGGGCCGGGCGGGGTCGCAGTGGAAGCGCAGGCGGTCGACGGTGTCCCAGCCCCGCTTGACCTTGGTATCGATGACGACCCACCGGTCGTGGTAGGTGCGGCCGTCGAAGCCGATGCCCAGCCGGGTCCGGATCGGGCTGGACCCGCCATCGGCGGCGATCAGGTACGCCCCCCGCAGGGTACGCACCGTGTCGTCGGTCAGGTTGCGTGCGGCGACGGTGACAGCGTCGGCGTCCTGCTCGACGGCCTCGCAGTCGTGACCGAGGAGGACCTCGACGTTCGGGTAGCGGCGGACACCGTCGCGGAGGACCTGCTCCATGGCCGGCTGGTAGATGAACAGCTGCGGCGGGTGCCCGTTGCCCCGAGGAGCCGGCGCGAGGCTCAGGAACGACCGGCCGCGCGCGTCGACGAAGTCGATCGGCCGGCCGGCGAGCATGTCGTCCGTGAGCCGGTCCGCGAGGCCGATCCCCTGCCAGATCCGGATCACCTCCTCGTCGGTGGAGATCGCCCGTGCGCGGGGGTAGATCGAGGCGTCGCGTTCGATCACGGCGACCCGTACGCCCATGCCGCCGAGCAGGTTGGCGGCGGTGACGCCGACCGGCCCGTATCCGACGATGATCACGTCGAAGTCATGCGTGCCGGTGTTCATGCTGCCTCTCCGCTGAGTGCCGGGACGGTGATCTCCGCGCGGCGCAGCGAGGCCACGGCGAGACGGAACTGGTTGAGCTTGTCGATGACCGTTTGACCCTCGGGGGTGTGGCCCCAGATGCTGATCCCCTGGTGGGTGGTGGGCTCCCAGGTGGCCTCGTCCACGACGATCGGGTTCCAGCCGACCTCCCACTCGAATCCGGACGGCGTGCGGACGTAGTAGGAGAGCTCCTTGTCGTTGGTGTGCTGCCCGATGCCCAGGGCCATGGTGAAGCCGAGCTGCCTGAGGCGCTGGTAGGAAACGGTCATGTCGTCCAACGTGGCTACCTGGGTGTTGAGGTGCTGGATCGCCGTGCGGATCGGGTCGATGCGCAGGCCCTCGGTGTTGGCCACGGCGACGGTGTGGTGGCGGCCGTTGACCCGCAGGAACCGGATCCGCAAGCGCACCGCGCTGATCGTCTCGACGATGAAGTCACTGAGCCGGGCGTCGAATACGTTGTGGTAGTAGCGGTGGATGGTGTCCGGGTGCCGCGAGGTGATGGCGATGTGACCCATGCCGGCGTCGCCGGTGACGAAGCCGCCGCCCTGCATGCGCAGCGGTGCGGTGGTGGTGACCGGGGTGGTGTACAGCTCCTGGACCAGGCCCTTCGGGCCGGGGAAGCGCACCAGTCGCTGCACGCCGCGCAGGGCCGCCTCCTCGTCGTTGCCGTGCTCGACGGTGAGACCGCGGTCGGTGATGCGGGCGACGATGTCGTCGAGTGTCTCGTGGTCGTCGACATGCCAGCCGACCGTGGTCACGTCCTCGGCGGGGCCCCGTTGCAGCAGGAACCGGCACTCGTGGTCGTCCAGCCGGAATCGCATCCGGTCGCGGTCGAGTTCGTCGACGTGCAGACCGATGCCGTCGGTGCCGAAGCGGCGCCAGTCACCGAACCGTGTCGTCTCGATACACAGGTAGCCCAGATGGACCTTGCCGAAGACGTTCATTCGGACTCCTCGGAGAGGAAAGCAATGGTGAGGGCGTTGAACAGTTCCGGGCGTTCCCACTGCACCCAGTGGCCGGTCCTGGCGACCAGGCACAGGTCGCAGCGGGGCATCCGCTCGGCGAGCAGCCGTCCGCCCGAGGGCCGGTTGACCCGGTCCTCGGCGCCCCACAGCACCAGCGTCGGCGTTGCGGCCCGGGTCAGCCGTCCGTCACGGCTCAGGTCCATGCGGAGCAGGGTCCGTAGCCCCGCGGGGCGCCGCAGTGGCGGGTTGGCGATCACCTCGGCGTCCAGGCTTGCCTGGTACCGCTCCTCGATCATGTCCGCGGGGACGCTGGCCCCGTCGTAGACCAGATAGTCGCGGATGAACCGTTCGAGTTTCGCCCGGGTCGGGCCTTCGCCGCCGTAGTAGCCGAGCAGGTGCTTCAAGCCCGGCGTCGGCGGACGTCGGGTCGTGCCGATCCCGCCCGGACCCATGAGGACCATGCGTGCGACTCGGTCGGGCTGGTCCAGCGCCAGCCGCAGCGCGGCGGCACCACCGTAGGAGTTGCCGACCAGGTGGGCCCGGTCGATGTCGAGCGCGTCGAGCAGTCCACGGACGGCGGCGGCGAGGTCACCGAACGGGTCGGACTGGTCCAGTTTCTTGCTGGACCGGCCGTAGCCAGGCAGGTCCGGCACGATGACGCGGAACCGCTGCGCGAGGGCGTCGACGTTACGGGCGTAGTTCGACATCCCGGACGCCCCGGGCCCGCCGCCGTGCAGCAACACCACCGCCTCACCGGCTCCCCGCTCGGTGACGGCGATGTCGCGCACCCCGACTCGCACCAGCTGCTGCTGCGCGGTGTTCTCCCCGCTCACTTGACCTCCCACGACCCCGTGCTGTTAATGTAGTGATCGTTCCAGTTGTAGTGAACGCTACGGTAAGGTTCACATTCGGAGTCGTCAAGACATCGGCCGGAAACAAGGGAGCGCGCGATGACGGAATCTCGCAGTGAACGCAGGCGTCGGGCCAACGGCGAGGAGTCTCGCCAGCGCATCCTCGACGCCGCCGCCGAGGTGGCCGGTGAGCGCGGCTACGAAGGCACCAGCATCGCCCTGGTCAGCGAGAAGTGCGGCCTGCCCGCCAGTTCCATCTATTGGCACTTCAAGAACAAGGACGACCTCATCGCCGCCGTCATCCAGCGCAGCTTCGACATCTGGGCCGACTCGCTCACTCTCCCCGGCGACGAGACCGGCCCGGCACTGGAACGCGTCACGGCGATGGCGCGCCAGATCGCCAAGACGCTGCTGGACTCCCCCGACTTCCTCCGCCTCGGGCTCATGCTCACCCTGGAGCGCCGCCCCGAGGAGCCCAGCGCCCGCCGCATCTTCCTGCAGGTCCGCGGCATCGCCCGCACCCGGCTCTCCGCCCTGTTCGCCTCGCTCGCCCCGGACGCCGATCAGGACACGATCGAGCTGCTCACCACGTACGCCGTCGCCGCCGCCGACGGAATCTTCATCGCCAGGGAGATCAGCGGCGACAACGTCGAGTTCTTGCGGCTGTTCGAACTGCACGCCCGCGCCCTCTACGACAACCTCGTCCGCGTGAGCGGCGGCAATCCGGCCGCGGAGACACGATGACCCTCCGCACTGCCGATCCCGTCACCTCCGCCTACCGGCGGTTGCGCACCGCCGCGCAGACCCGCACGCCGTGCCCGCCAGTCCGCGACCTCATCGGCCCCGACGACGAGGCACTCGCCTACGCCGTCCAGCGCCGGCTGACCGAGGCGCGGACCCAGGACGGCGGGCGGCCGGTCGGGCGCAAGGTGGGACTCACCTCCCCGGCCGTGCAGCGTCAGCTCGGCGTCGACCGGCCCGACTTCGGCATGCTCTTCGAGGACATGGCCTGCCCGCAGTCCCAGGCGATCGGCCTCGACCGGCTCCTGCAACCTCGCATCGAGGCCGAGGTCGCCTTCGTCCTCCGCGAGGATGTCACCGACCCGCAGGTAACCGCCGTCACCGTGCGCCCCCGGGTCGCGTACGCGGTGGCCGCCCTGGAGATCGTGGACAGCCGCATCGCCGGGTGGGACATCAGCTTCGCCGACACGGTCGCCGACAACGGCTCCAGCGGTCTGTTCGTCCTCGGCGCCGACCGGGTTCCCCTCGACGCCGTCGAACCGGCGGCGGTTCAGATGACCATGTCCGTCGATGGTGTGACCGCCTCGACCGGCTCCGGCGAGGCGTGCCTCGGCGACCCGCTGCGAGCCCTCGCCTGGCTCGCCCGTACCGCCCTGGCCCACGGCGACCCGCTCCGCGCCGGTGACGTCGTCCTGTCCGGCGCGCTGGGACCGATGGTCGCGGTCACCGACGGTATGCACGTCCGCGCGCACCTCACCGGCCTCGGCGGCGTCGAGGCCACCTTCACCACCCCCGTCACGAAAGGCGGCAGTTGATGTCGCGTACGAAGGTCGCCGTCATCGGATCGGGCAACATCGGCACCGACCTGATGATCAAAGTTCTGCGCCTGTCCGACACGCTGGAGATGGCCGCCATGGTCGGCATCGACCCGGCCTCCGACGGCCTCGCGCGCGCCCGCCGCCTCGGCGTGCCGACCACCGCCGACGGCGTCACCGGCCTCATCGCGATGCCCGACTTCGCCGACATCGCGGTGGTCTTCGACGCCACCTCGGCCCAGGCGCACCGGGCCAACGCCGCCGCCCTCGCCCCGTACGGCACGACGCTGGTGGATCTCACCCCGGCCGCGATCGGCCCGTACGTCGTGCCCGCGGTCAACCTCGACGCCCACCTGGGCGCCCCCAACCTCAACATGGTCACCTGCGGCGGACAGGCCACCATCCCCGTCGTCGCGGCCGTGTCCCGAGTGACCCCCGTGCCGTACGCCGAGATCGTCGCCTCCATCGCCTCCCGGTCCGCCGGTCCGGGCACCCGAGCCAACATCGACGAGTTCACCGAGACCACAGCCGCCGCCATCGAACAGGTCGGCGGCGCCGGGCGCGGCAAGGCCATCATCATCCTCAACCCCGCCGAGCCACCGATGATCATGCGGGACACCGTGCAGTGCCTCATCGGGCCCGCCGACCACCACGCCGTACGCGCCAGCATCGAGCAGATGATCGAAGAGGTTGCCGCGTACGTCCCCGGCTACCGGCTCAAGCAGCCTGTGCAGTTCACCCCGGTGGCACCAGACGAATCGGTCCGCACCCTGCTGCTCGACGACGCGACGCCGGTCACCGCCAAGGTGAGCGTCCTGCTCGAGGTCGAAGGCGCCGCCCACTACCTGCCTGCCTACGCCGGCAACCTCGACATCATGACCTCCGCAGCACTCCGGGTCGCCGAACGTCTCGCCGCAGCACAAGGAGCGATCCGATGAACACCACCGCGCCCGCCCGCCGCCTGTTCATTCAGGACGTCACCCTGCGCGACGGCATGCACGCCACTCGGCACCGCATCACCCCGGCCGACGTCACCCGGATCGTCATCGCCCTCGACGCCGCCGGTGTCGACGGCATCGAAGTCGCCCACGGCGACGGGCTCTCCGGCGGCAGCCTCACCTACGGCCCCGGCAGCCACACCGACCGGCAGTGGATCGAAGCCGCGGCGGCTGCCGTCACCCGCGCCCGCCTCACCACCCTCCTCCTGCCCGGCATCGGCACCATCACCGACCTCAGGAACGCCTACGACCTCGGCGTACGGTCCGTCCGCGTGGCCACCCACTGCACCGAGGCCGACATCGCCGCCCAGCACATCGCCACCGCCCGAGAGCTGGGCATGGACGTGTCGGGATTCCTCATGATGAGCCACCTCGCCGAGCCCGGGCAGCTCGCCGCCCAGGCCAGGTTGATGCAGTCCTACGGCGCGCACTGCGTCTACGTCACCGACTCCGGCGGGCGGCTCACCCTGGATGGCGTCCGCGACCGGGTCCGCGCCTACCGGGACGCCCTCGACCCCGGCACCGACATCGGCATCCACGCCCATGAGAACCTGTCCCTCTCCGTGGCCAACAGCCTCGTCGCCGTCGAGGAGGGCGCCACCCGAGTCGACGCGTCACTCGCCGGCCACGGCGCCGGTGCCGGCAACTGTCCGATCGAACCGTTCATCGCGGCGGCCACCGTCCAAGGCTGGCGACACAACTGCGACCTGTTCGCCCTCCAGGACGCCGCCGACGACCTCGTCCGCCCGCTGCAGGACCGCCCCGTCCGCGTCGACCGGGAGACCCTCACCCTCGGCTACGCCGGCGTCTACTCCAGCTTCCTGCGACACGCCGAAGCCGCCGCGCGGCACTACGGTCTCGATGCCCGGGACATCCTGCTCGAAGTCGGTCGGCGCAAACTCGTCGGGGGCCAGGAAGACATGATCATGGACGTCGCTCTCGACCTCACCCGGAACGTCCGGTAAGGCGAAGCGCCGCCAAGGTCGCCGAGCCTGAACAGAGTGTCCCGGTCCCCCAGAACTGATGCTCCTGTGGAAGTCAAGGGGTGTTCAGGGCGGCGAAGTCGGCCATGAGCGCGGTGTGGATCTCGCGGACGATATAGCCCAATGAGGCAGCGCATGATCTCGATCTTGGCTAGGCCCTGCTTGGTGCGTCGAGGCGCAGGCGGTGCAGGAGCCGCAGGCGGCGGCGGTCGCGGTGAACGCTGTAGGGGTCGCGCTGCGCGTCGCGTACGGATCCAATCTGGGCGCTTCGGAGGACCTCGCGCGCCAGCTGGTGGGCCGGGCTGAGCAGTCCGGCTTCGACACCGCTCTGCTCACGCTGGACGAGCTGGCCGACAACCCACCGTAGGACGGGATTCTGGTCGTCGTCACGCCGAGTTACAACGGCAAGGCCCCGGACAACGCACAGCGCGATGCCCTGGCCGCCGCCGGCGGGCTGACGGCGGGATCGATGTCTCAAGTGCGGTTCGCTGTGTTGGGCAATGGCAACACGCATTGGATCACCTACCAGGCCTTCCCCAAGCGGGTGGAGGCGGCACTGCTGGCGGCCGGTTACGTACGCGTCCTGGCCCCGCCGTTCCACCCGCCAGCCGACCCGACCGCGCCGATGATCCTCGTCGGTCCCGGCACCGGCTTCGCCCCACTGCGCGGCTTCCTCGAAGAACGGGCCGCCCGGCAGGCCGCTGGCGCCGAATCGGCGTGTCGAAGGTCTTCTACGGCTGCCGACACCCCGAGCACGACTGGTTCTACCGCGACGAGGTGCAGTCCTGGCAGCAGGCAGGCATCGCCGAGGTGCACCTGGCGTTCTCCACCGTGCCCGCTCACCCGTACCGGTTCGTCCAGGACGCCATCACCGCCGACGGATGGATGGTCTACCCCGCGACTCACATGTGTGCCCGGCCGCGACGAGGGCGCGCTTCTTGCCCGCCTCGAGAGGCGATCTGTTGAAGCGGGGGACCAGGAGTGCGCCTGTGGTGCGAGCGGTGTTGTACGCCTCCGCCCAGTCTGCCTGCGTGTGCGTCGCGGCATTCGGTGCCGGGAGCCGGTGCTGGCAGCACCGGCGCCCGGCTGGCTTCATAGAGCCTGTCAGGGAATGAGGACAAGGCGGATCGGATCGCCGATCTTGTTCTCCAGCCGGTGGATTGCGTCGGCGGCGTCGGCCAGCGGGATGTGGTCGGTGATGGAGGGCGCCAGATCGAGGCGGCCGTTGGAGGCCAGCTGCACCAGTTCGGAGACGGACTCGGGGAAGCCGCCGTAGTGCCCGCGCACTTGCTTGGACAGGTAGTTGAAGGTCAGGCCTTCGCTGATGGTGAGCGGCTCGGGCGTGATGCCGACCAGGATGAGTGCGCCGTGCTGGCCGAGCACTGCGGCGGCCTGTTCGCGGACCGCCGGGAAGCCGGCGCAGTCGAAGGCGAAGTCCAGGCCGCGCCCTCCCGTCGCCTGGAGTATCTGATCGGTGAGGTCGCCGGTTGTCGGGTCGAGTGCGAGGTCCGCGCCGAAGGCCAGGGCGCGCTGCCGGGCGCCGGGCAGCGGGTCGATGGCGATGATGGGCGCGGCACCGACCAGGCGGGCGACGCGGATGTTGTGCGCGCCCACTCCGCCCGCTCCCCAGACGCCGATGGATTGGGCGGGGCGTACTCCTGCGGTGGCCACGATGGCGGCGTACGGGGTGGAGACCGCGTCGGGGATGATCGCGGCCTGGTCGAAGGGAAGTTGGTCGGGGATGGGAATGAGTGTGTCCTCGCGGGCGAGGGTGTACTGGGCCCAGCCGCCGTCGTAGTCGATGCCGCGGGTGCGGATCTGGGTGCAGGGGCGGCGCCGCGCGCAGTCGGTGCACTGGTCACAGCTCTGGCCGGCTTCCAGGGTGACACGGGTGCCGGCGGTCAGTCCGCGCCGGAGGCCGGGCCCGAGGGTGTGGATCACGCCGGAGACCTCGTGGCCGACGGTGACCACGTTGGAGGTGGCGAACAGCGGGACCAGGGAGCCGTCGATCAGGTGGACGTCGGAGAGGCAGACGCCGGCTGCCTTCACCTCGACGAGCACTTCGCCCGGGCCGGGTACGGGCACGGGCACCTCCTCCACGACGAACTTCTTGGAGTCCAGGTGGAAGCGTCCGGCGAGCATGGTGTCCATGGTGATCCTTTTCTGTGGGCGTCCCTCGATGCTTCGAGGTGCATGGTGCGGCGGGTCTGTTGGGGTGGCGGGCGTGGATCAGGCGAAGACGTCCTGCTGATAGCGGCCGTCTGCGTCGAGCTGGGCGAGCCACTTGTGGGCGGCCTCGTCGTCGCCGCCGGTGCGGTCGCGGTAGAGGGCGGCGAGTGCGTCGCGGACAGCCGGGGCCATGCGGCGGCCGTCGCCGCAGACGTAGACGTACGCGCCGGCTTCGAGCGCCTGCCATACGGTGTCGGCGGCGATGGTGATGGCGTCCTGGACGTAGCGGGCCGGGTGGTCGCCGACCGCGGAGTAGGCGGTGTGGATCTGGGCGATTCCGGCGTTCTCCCAGGCCTGCATCTCCTGCCGGTAGAAGTAGTCGTGCTCCGGGTGGCGGCAGCCGACGAACACCTGTGACAGGCCGACCTGGGTGCCGTTGGCGTGCTGCCGTGCGCGCTCTTCCAGGAATCCGCGCAGCGGTGCGACGCCGGTGCCGGGGCCGATGAGGATGAGCGGCGTGGCGGGGTCAGCCGGCGGGGCGAACGTCGGCGAGGGCACGCGCACGTAGCCGTAGAAGACGTCTCCGGGTTGCAGGCGTGCGACGTAGGAGGAGCAGAGCCCGCGGTACTGGCCGTCGCCGGACATGGCGGGTCCTTCCACCAGGCCGACCGTGAGCCGAACGTGGCGAGGGTCGGCCAGCGGGGAGGAGGAGATGGAGTAGAAGCGGGGACGGATCGGCCCCATCATCGCCAGGAACGCGGCCAGCGGCAGGTCGATGGCGGCGAAGCGCTCCAGCAGGCCCAGCACCGAGACGCGCTTGCCGAGGATCTCCTCCTGGTAGCGCTGCTCTGCTTCGGCCGTGTCGGCTGTGTATGCCTCCAGCTGCGGTCGGGTCCAGGGGCATGCGGTGTGCTGGGCCAGGGTCTGGATCTGGGAGCGGGTGGCCACGTCCTGCAGTTCCAGGAACTCGGTGGCCAGCAGACCGGCGGTCACGGGTGTGCCGACCGGCAGGTGTGTCCTGCCGCCGCCGGGCTGGTCGAGTCGCAGCACCTGGTCGTGCTCGACACCCAGCCGTGCCAGCGCACGCTTGACCAGGGCCGGTTCGTTCTTGGCGAAGACGGCCAGGTGGTTGCCGGTGGCGTAGGTGACCCCTTCGGGCAGTTCGACGGTCAGGGACTTCGCCGACGGGCGCGGCGGCTCGATCTGGAAGTCCCACAGCCCGGTCGGGTCGCTGACCAGTTCCTCGTTGGCGACCACGGTCAGCGGGTAGGCCTGGGCGGAGACGATCGTGGGGCGCACGTCGGCCTCGGTGAGCAGCTGGATCTGGTAGCGCGGCGCGCCGTGGTCGGAGGTGTCGGCGGCGTACTGCTCGGCCAGGGTGGTCCACAGGGTGTTCATCCAGCGGGTGGCCATGCCGTCGAAGTCGCCGGCGGCGTCGGCCCCGCCCCGCTCGATGACCGGGGTGGCGCCGGCGGCCAGTAGGGCTTGCTCGATCCGCTTGGGAAAGGCCTGGTAGGTCGCCACCCACTGGGTGTTGCCAGCGCCCAGCAGCGCGAACCGCACGTCGGCAAGGGAGCCTTCAGCCAGCCCGGCGCCGATGAGGTCGTCGAAGCGCTGGGCGTTGTCCGGCGCCTTGCCGTTGTAGCTGGCGGCCACGACGACGAGCAGGCCCTCGGTGGGCAGGTTGTCGCCCAGCTCGTCCAGGCTCGTCAGCGTGGTGCCGAACCCGGAGCGCTCGCCGCGGTCGGCGATCGTGCGGGCCAGGTCCTCACACGATCCTAGGCTGGAGCCATACGCGACGGTGAGGTTCACCCCGACACCGCTGACCGCGGCCTGCGCCTGCGTGTCGTCAGTCTGCAGATCCGCGGCGCCGAAAACGGTCCGCTCGTGCTCCTGACGAGTACGGACGACCAGCTCGAAGTCGCCGGGCTTGCGCGTCAGCGCCTCGCGCACGTCCATCCTGTAGTCGCCGGTGTCGGAGAACTTGAACTTCTGCAGCACCAGCGCGAGGGCCAGACGGGCCTCGGTGAGCGCGAACTGACGGCCGATGCACGCACGCACGCCGTTGCCGAACGGCTTGTAGGCGTGCGGGTGGTGCTTGGCGCGGTTTTCCGGCAGCCACCGGTCGATATCGAACTCCTCTGGCCGCTCCCAGGCCTTGGGGTGGGTGTGCAGCGGACCTTCGAGGATATTGACCCGCGTTCCCTTCTTCAGCAGATAGCGACCGCCGATGACGGCGTCCTCCAGCGGGGCCTTGCCGAAGGCTGGGATCGGAGCCCAGATGCGCAGGGTCTCGTCGAGGATGCGCGGAATGACGTCCAGCTTCATGATCGTGTCGTAGTCCGGTACGGTGTCACCGGGCAGCAGGCGGTCCACCTCGGTGTAGGCCTGGGCCAGCACGTGCGGGTTGCGCATCAGCGAGTAGGTGGCAAACGACAGCAGACCGCTGGTGGTCTCGTGACCGGCAATAAGGAACGTCAGCACCTGGTCGCGGACGTTGTCGTCGGCCAGCAGCCTGCCGGTCTCCGTGTCGGTGGCCTCCAGCATCAGCCCCAGCAGGTCCTCCTCACCGCTGCCCCTCCCCTCGCGGCGATCCTTGATCACACTCTCCACCAGTTCCTGCATCAGCTGGATGTTCTCGCGGTACCTCTTGTCGTCTGCCTTGCGGAGCTTGGTCATCATCGGCAGTTCCTGCGAGCGCCGCAGCGACTCCACCAGCGTGCCCAGCAGCGCGTTGAGGAAGGGGTGCAGTTCCTCCTTGTCGAAGGACTGGAACCGGTAACCGAACCCCGACAGGGCGATCGTGTCCAGCGTCAGGCGGGTGTAGTCGTCGGTGATGTTGACCGGCAGACCTTCCCTGTGCTCCCACTTGCCCACCAGGTTCTGCGCGATCTCCAGCATCTGCCCGAAGTAGGCCTTCATCGCCCGCTGACTGAACGCCGGCATGAGGACACGGTGCGCCATGCCCCATTCCTCTTCATGCTGGTGGGCCGTGAACAGGCCTGCCCCCGCGAAGTCCCGGACGTGTTGCAGCGGAGTCTTGTCGATCTGCTTGAAGAACCGCGTCTCGTCGCAGACCTCGGCCACCAGGTCCGGGTCGTAGACGAAGACCTGCTCGATGCCGGCGATGTCCATGCTGTAGATGCCCTCAGGGAACTGCTTGGACAGCTCGCCGAAGTACTCCACGGGGTTGGTTCTGGGGATCTGCGGCGTGTGGCCGAGGATCGGGATTCCGCGCGGTGAGCGGATGGAGCGTAGGTCGGTGGGTTGAACGGCCATGGGTTCTGCCTCCTTTGGAGAGAAGGTCCGGGGTAGCTGTCGACGACCGTCGCGGCACAGGACCACCCGTGTCAGGCGGGGTCATCGACGGCATTCGCGCCGCCCCTGGTCTCAGCGCGGTTGAGAAGGCGTCTTCGCAGCTCTCTACCGGCGATGACTTGATCAGCACTGACAAAATTATCAGATTGCGCCTCGCAACTCCCACGACCATCTCCAGAAATGACTCAGAAGTGATGTAGGTATCAGCGCTGAGATGTATGAGGCGCAACAGTGAGAGCTGGGATAAGTTGGGGCTTGTGATGAAGCCCGTTGCACAAGCGCCTGACAGCCGCACGCTCGTGCCGAGCCGGATCGAGCGACGCAAGGCGCATACGCGCAAGAAACTGGTCGACGCCGCCCGAGTCATGCTGGCCACCGACACCGCTGCGCAGGCGAGCATCCAGGAGATCACCGACGCCGCCGACGTGGGCTTCGGATCCTTCTACAACCATTTCTCCAGCAAGAACGAGCTGTTCACTGCCGCGGTCGACGACGTGCTCGAGGAACTCGGGGAACTGCTGGATCAGCTCAGCGTCGACGTCGAGGACCCCGCGCTCGCTTTCGCCCAGTCGGTCCGGCTGACCCTTCGCGTGTGCCGCAGCCGCCCGCAGATCTCGGCGGTGCTGGTCCGGCACGGCATGAGCTACGTGGACTCGACGCGGGGCCTGTCCCCCCGTGCGCTACGCGACATCCAGGCTGGGGTGGCGTCGGGCCGCTTCACTATCACCGAACCGCGACTGGCCCGCTCCGCCGTCGCCGGAGCGGTGCTGGCCACCCTGCATCTGTCGCTGACCGACCCCGGCCTGGTCGACGACACCGCGTGCGATCAACTTGCCGAGCAGTTGCTGCGCATGCTCGGCGTACCGCCGGAGGAGGCCCACGCCCTGGCCAATACGCCGCTGCCAGCCGCCGATCCACCAGTACATGGCTGACCGCCATCTATTGCGCCGACTTCGCCCGCTGAACGGGGCAGAAAGCAGGCGCGATTCCATCGAGCACATGCCTCGGCACACGGTAGGCGGGCCGTCCAGGCTCGTCTACCGGCATGACGATCCTCGCGGGCCAGGCCACCGAGCAGCCCGCGAGGATCACCGAACCTGGCCGGAGGCGTGCATACTAAGCCTCAGGACGCGACCATCGCCGAGACGCTTTTGTCCCGTTTCGCCGCGTACAAGGCCTCGTCGGCGCGGCGCAGGGTCACCTCCACAGGCTCGTCCGGGCGCCGCAGGGCGACACCGACGCTGATCGCCTTCCCGCGATCGGCCACCGCAGCGGCCATCCGCTGCGCGACCCGTTCGGCCTCGTTCTGGTCTGGCACGTCCAGCACGGCGACGAACTCATCACCGCCGACACGGAACACCTCATCGCCCTCGCGCAGCGCCCGGCGGATGGCGTCGGCCACCTCGGTGAGGGCACGGTCTCCGGCGACATGCCCCCACAGGTCGTTGATGTCCTTGAAGTTATCAATATCCATGGCGACAATGGCGGTGCGCGACGGAGCACCCGAAGCCAGTCGGCCGGCTAAGGGCCGACGGTTCCGAAGGCCGGTGAGCGGGTCCAACTCGGCCAGGGTCTGCAGTTTCTGCTGTGTGGACATGCGCTCGTACACCACGGCGGCATTGGTCATCAGCAGCTCAAGCACAACCGCCGTATCCGAGGGCGGCTGAAAGGCAAGCTCGTCCATGACCAGAATCGCCGCGTCGAAATCGAGGCGCTCCCTCCCTGTATGCACGGAGGCCGCGATCAGGGTACGCACACCGGCATCCATGAGCGGTTCGAATCCGCGAGTGTCGAGAACGCTCCGATCGCCCCTCGAGTGCGACGCCTGGTGTTGACATGCCGCGTCCACCAGCCTGGACAGGCTCTGCGGTGGTAATGCGCTGACGGCATCGACAAGGCGCCGCGACCCCGACGCACAGTAGTCCCCCATGACGACGAGCGGCGGACCGATCCACTCGGCGAACTCGTCGGCCCTGCGGACGACCAGGGCCGCGCACCGCAGCCCGGACAGATCCACCGCTGCGCGGCAGTATCGTGCTGCCAGCTCGGCCGGATCGTCCGCGGCGGCGAGGCTCAGCGTGTGACGCAGCAGCCATTGCGGCGCGCTCTCGTCGGACGGCCCGCCGAGCTGATGGATACGCCTGCCGAGCAGCACACCGATCTTCGCCAGCACCGCCTTCCAGTCCTCAAGATCCGCAAGCACGCCGTCGAACTCGACGTTGACCACACCGATCGTGGGCTGGCACCCGGCCTGCACCGGAGCGGAGATCACCGAACCGATCCCCCGGCCCCCATACAGACTGGCGTATTCAATCAACGCATCGGCAAGCGCGGCCGTATGACCCGTGCTCAGCACACGTCCGGCGATGCCATAGTTCACCTGCACCGCTCGCGGCGCCCGCCAGACACCACTGCATGCGACCAGGTACAGATGATTGGCGTTGGTCAGCAGCACATCCACTGACACGCCCGAACGGGCGCTCACCGCAGCCGCCACCGCATTGCACGCACGAATCACGGAGTCGCAGACACGCATAGCCTGCGCCACCTCGTCGACGAGTCCTGCCGTTCCGGCCATGTCACCGGTCCCCCTCCGTCTGTCGGGCAGCATGGCGCTGCCAGCGGCTGCAGTTCGCCTGCTATCGGGCCTCGTGCACAGGCAGCAGCGCAGGCCCGTCGATGACGCCCTCTTCGGCCAGGTGGAGGAAGGCGTCGACCACCGCCGGATCGAACTGGGTGCCCCGTCCGGACTCGAGCTCTTCACGCGCCTGGGTGACCCCCAGCGCCCGGGCATAGGGCCGATCAACGCGCATGGTGGCCCAGGCGTCGCACACCGAGATGATCCGCGCCTCGATCGGGATTTCTGCGCCGGCAAGGCCGCACGGGTAGCCGCCCCCGTCGTACCGCTCATGATGGGCGGCGACCAGCGGCGCCAGATCCGGCCGGTCCGCCAACTGGGCGAGCAGGCGCGCCCCTTCCTCCGGGTGGCGGCGCATCTCCGCCCACTCCGCCGCGGTGAGCCGACCGGGCTTCGCCAGCAGCGACCCGTCAATGCAGATCTTGCCGATGTCGTGCAGGCGTGCCGCCGCTGCAGTGCGCAACTGCGCCTGACGACCAAGGCCCATGCGTGCGGCGGTCCGCGCCGCCCACCGGGCGACTGCAACAGCGTGCTCCCGCTCACCCAGCACGGTATCGATCTTGTCGGCCAGCCACAAGAGCTGCGGCGGCAGCTCGCTTTCGACGTCGACGACCGGCATCGTGTCGAGCGGTCCAGCCAGCGCGATCATTGCAACTTCCCCCATGTTGGTTATCTCCTGCGAAGACGCAAAGAGTGCCGGACAACAGTTCGCGGGCCGGTTTGGAAAACGGATGATTTTCCCAAGCCGGACAAGTGAGACGTACACGCCGGTCTTCTCCAGCGACGAAGCCTCACGCGAGACGTACTCGCCTCTCCAGCGGATCCGCGACCGTCCTGATGTTTCTATCTCTACTGACGAAATTATCAGATTTGGGTGTTAACGGCCAACTGCTTTTGCAAAAAATGCCAAAAGTGAGATGAATTCCGACGTGAGCCGCCACGGACCCCTGCGCGTGCACCAGGCGGGTGCCGCGGCGAACCGGAGTAGGTGGAACCGGCCTGGCAGGGCGCGGGCACGAGAAGGAACAACTGAACAGCTGTGTGCGCACGAGAAGACACCCAGGAGGACGGATTCGGTAGCTCACCGAGTGCCTGGACGCGATCCGGTACGTGACCGCATCCACGAGACGGCCGGCGAGCTGGGCGAGGCCAACCTGCCGTGGAGCCCGTCTCGCCCGGACGCAGCGACGACCGACGAGGGGTCCCATCGCATGGCGGCGTGACCCGCCTGGTTCCGGCCGCGAGTCGACGTCCGGGGCCACCCGACGATCTTTGTACTGAAAGTTCCTTGAACTTCGCGGCCGACGCACTCGCAGGCACACGTCAGACAGAGTCCCCAGGCGGCGTGGGCTGAGATCTCCCCGACGACAAACCCACCCGGGCCCTGGGCGGCAGCGACTCCCGCATGAGGCGGATCACTCAGGCGACAGCCGCGACACATATCGAGCACCAGCCGCGCCCATGTGCGGCGTCAGTCCTTGATGCGTGCGACCGCCTAGTCTTGCGTGAAGAAGGGGCCCGGTGGGGTCGTGAGCGCAGGGGCGTCACCAGTTTCGGCGTCGGCATCCACTGCCGTGACGATGGCGCCCCGGCTGAGCACGTGAAGATCAGGACGGCCATGTCGCTAGGGCAGCCCAGGCGGCCACTACCTCAGTCGAGCCTGGTCCGGGACGCCCGGCGGCGTCATGAATGGCCTTCAGGGTGCGGTGTGCGATCAACGAGACAAGGTAGCGGATACTGGCATATTTCACTCGCGTCGTTGTCTGGCATTCCCAACATGCGCAGCACAACCTGTGCGACGTGGTCGGTTGATGCATCGCTGTCGCGTTCGGGCTGGTCGCGTAGCAGGCGGCCGAGGCACAGACCCGCGCCGACGACCATGACCATGGCCAGATCAGTGTCACGCACGCTGAAGCGGCCGGCACGCACGGCGTGATCGATGTCGCGGCGGGCACGGCGTGCAAGGCCTTTGTCCACGGCGGCCATGGCCAGCCCGTAGGTGAGCATGAGCTGGCTAAGCGCGGGTTCTCGGCGGTGGATGCGCCCGGTCAGCCGGAAGCTCTGCGCGAAGGCGTGGGCCGGGTCGTCCAGGCCGGCACTCAGCTCGTCGAACCTGATTGCGTGGCGCTCCAGGGCATCCTCAAGCGCTGCCTGGAAAAGCTGCTCTCTGCTGTCGAAGTGGTTGTAGAAGGACCCCATCCCCACATCGGCCGCCTGCGTGATCTCGAGAATGGGCGCGTTCAACCGGCCGGCTGCGATGACGGACTGGGCGGCCTGCATCAGCGCCGCCCGCGTGCGGGCCTTGCGCCTTTCCTGCCGGCTCGGGGCGTCCGTGCTGCGTTGAGCCATGACTACTCACCTCACGGTCGTAGGTCATCAATGTTAGCGGCACAAGTCAGCGATGATGAAACCCTCAGTTCCTCTTGACTGACAGTATCCTCGTGGATGATGATTTCATCAAGAGAATCGAGGAGGGCGTCGACAATGCATGAACCGCATGCGGGTGTGCACAGCGAGCACGGCGCACTGCCCGACGAGCACCCGGGCCGGGCGCGTCAGCCGATCGTCAAGGTGCACGACCTGGCATGGCTCGAGTTCCACAAGCCGGATCTGGAGCGGGCTGAGCTCTTCGCCCATGCGTTCGGCTTCACGACGTCGCTGCGCACGCAGCAGGAGCTGCATCTGCGCGGCACGGATCCGGGCGCGCCATGCGTGCTGATCCGCCGCGGCGCCCGCTCCCGGTTCATCGGCCCGGCCTTCCAGGCGGCCGACCCTCGCGACGTGCTGCGCCTTGCCGACGCCACCGGCGCCACCGTCGCCGCGCTGCCGGAAAGCCTTGGCGGCGTGAGCGTGGACCTGGCCGACCCGAACGGTATACGGGTCCAGGTCGTAACGGACACACACGAGCTGCCGGCGCTGCCCGCTCAGCGGCCGCTTCCAATGAACGTCGGGCACGACCCGGTGCGGCTCAATGCCACGCAGCGGCCACCGCGGGAACCGGCCAGGGTGCAGCGGCTCGGCCACGTCGTGCTGCAGTCGACGAAATACGTGCAGACGCTCGACTGGTACCTGGAGCACCTCGGCCTGATCGTCAGCGACTTCCTCTACTACCACGGGCAGCGCCAGCGCGGGCCGGTGATGAGCTTCATCCGCTGCGACCGCGGCGCCATGCCCACCGACCACCACACTCTCGCGCTGGCCCTGGGCCCGGCCGACAGATACGTGCACTCGGCCTACCAGGTCGCCGACCTCGACGCGCTGGCCGCGGGTGGTGAGTACCTGCGCGAGCGCGGCTACCGGCGCTCCTGGGGGATCGGCCGGCATATCCAGGGCAGCCAGCTGTTCGACTACTGGCGCGACCCTGACGGCTTCCTGGTCGAGCACTTCAGCGACGGCGACCTGTTCGACTGCACCCTGGAGCCCGGGTGGGCGCCGATGACCGCCTCCGGTCTGGCCCAGTGGGGTCCGCCCGCCACCAGCGATTTCCTCGGCATCACACCAGGCTGGCAAGCACTTCGGGAGCTGCGCGCGGTCGCCGCCGCACTGGCCGAGGACAACGAGTTCGACCTGCAACGCCTTCGCGGCCTCTTGAAAGTGGCAAACACATGAGCATCAGCATCCTGCGTACCGCCGACGCCTGGTGGGCCGTCACGCCCACCGGTGCGGCCAAGGTCGCCACCGACGCGACCACCACCGGCGAGCTGCTGGCCGACGGCCTGGCCATCGCCGCGGCGTCCGCCAGCACCGACACCGTCCCGGTCGACACGCTCACCCTCGTGTCGCCGGTGACGGCGCCGTGCCGGGTCGTGGCGCAGATGACCAACTACGCCTCGCACGTGACCGACACCGGGGGCGACCCCGGCACCGTCCCGCTGACGTTCTTCCGCAAGGCGTCCGGGTCGATCAGCGGCCCGTACGACGACGTGGTCCGGCCCGCCCACGTGCGGCTGCTGGACTACGAGGTCGAGATCGGCCTGGTCATCGGCCGTCCGATGCCGGTCGGCACGAGCATCACCGACGACAACCTCGCCGACTATGTCGCCGGGCTGGTCGTCACCAACGACGTCTCCGCGCGTGACGTCCAGCTGCCGCAGACCCAGTTCTACGAGGCCAAGTCCTACCCCACCTTCACCCCGGTCGGCCCGGCCCTAGTGCTGCTCGACGCCGACGAGCTCAAGCGCTTCACCGACCTGCGGCTCCGGCTGCGGGTCAACGGCGAGCTCCGGCAGGACATGACCGCCGCCGACATGATCTACCAGCCGGTCCGGGCACTGCAGGCGCTGACCCGGTTCCAGCGGCTCGAGCCCGGCGACCTGGTGCTGACCGGCACACCCGTCGGCACGGCGCTGAGCGCCCCGCCCAAGCCCGTCCAGTTCATCGCCTCGCTGCTGCCCCCGGCGACGCGATGGAAGCTGTTCTTCCAGGGGCAGGCCCGCAACCCCAGGTACCTCAAGGACGGCGACGTCGTCGAGGCCGCGATCGCCACCGACGACGGCACGATCGACCTCGGGGCCCAGCGCACCATCGTGCGGGACGCGTCATGACCGAACAGGCGCTGTGGCCGCGCTACGCCACCCCTGCCGACCTCGCCGCGATCGAGGCCGTGCCCCTGGAGAGTCGCGGCCTGCCGGAGTCGACCTACGCGCTGCTGTCACGAGCGGCCCAGCGCTGGCCCGACCGTACCGCGCTCAGCGTGCTGCCCTCCGGTGCGCGGTGGCGCGAGCCGCGGCAGCGGACCTTCGCCCAGCTGCTGGCCGACGTCCACCAGTACGCCAACCTGCTGCACGAGCTCGGGGTACGGCGCGGTGACGCGGTGGCGCTGATGTCACCCAACTGCGCCGAGCTGATCACCGTGACGCTGGCCGCGCAGCTCGCGGGGATCGCCACGCCGCTGGGTGCCGGCCTGTCGCGGCAGCATCTCGGCGAGCTGCTGCGGCGCTGCGGCGCGCGGGTGCTCGTCACGGCGGGGCCTGACCTCGCGCCGGGGACCTGGGAAACCGCGCAGGCCCTGGCCCGCGACGGCCTGGTCGACACCGTGCTCGTGCTGGCGCCGACCGCCCCGGCGGGCGAGTTGCAGCCGCTGCCGCAGCTCGACGGCGTGCGCGTCGGGTACCTCGCCGAACTGGCCGCCGCCGCCGACCCGTCGGTTTTCGTCGGCGACCTGCCCTCCCCCGGTGATCTGGCCGCTATCTTCCACACCGGCGGCACGACGGGCGCGCCGAAGTTGGCCGCGCACACCCACACCAACGAGGTCGCCGACGCGTGGATGCTGGCCGCCGGCTCCATGTTCGACGAGCAGACCGTGGTCTTCGCCGGCCTTCCGCTGTTCCACGTCAACGCACTCGTGGTCACGCTGCTGACGCCGCTGTTCAAGGGACAGCATGTGGTGTGGGCCGGCCCGCTGGGCTACCGCGACCCCGACCTCTACCAGGTGTTCTGGAGGATGGTCGAGCATTACCGCATCGCCGCCATGAGCGCGGTCCCCACGGTGTACGCGACGTTGACCAAGTACCCGGTCGACGCCGTCATCACCAGCCTGCGCCACCCCCTGGTCGGCGCGTCGCCGCTGCCTACAGCCATCCGCGAAGAATTCAAGAGGCACACCGGCAGCGCGCTGGTCGAGGGCTACGGGCTGACCGAGGCGACCTGCGCCAGCGCGCGGACCTTCCCCGAGACGCCACGTCCCGGCTCGGTCGGGCAGCGCCTGCCCTACCAGCAGATCAAGGCGATCGCCGTGGCCGCCGACGGGACGTGGCGGGACCTGCCGGCCGGGACCACCGGCGTGCTTGCGATCAGCGGCCCGACCGTCTTCGCGGGCTACGTCACCGGCCGCGGCCCCGACGGCCACGTCCTCGACGGGCTCGGCAAGCTCGTCGACGGCTGGCTGGACACCGGCGACCTCGGGCACGTCGACGCCGACGGCCACGTCCACCTCGCCGGGCGGGCCAAAGACCTCATCATCCGCGGCGGGCACAACATCGACCCGGCGATCATCGAGGCCACGCTGCTGGCCCATCCACAGGTCACCGCCGCGAGCGCGGTGGGGCGCCCGGATCTGCATGCCGGTGAGGTGCCCGTCGCCTACGTCACCCTTGCTGCCGGTGCCACGGTGACCGGCCAGCAGCTGCGCGACTGGGCCCGCGATCGCGTGCCCGACCCTGCCGCCGCGCCGAAGACGGTCACCGTCCTCGACGAGCTGCCCGTCACGGCGGTGGGCAAGCTCTACCGGCCCGCGCTGCGCGTGGACGCCGCCCGCGCCGAACTCGACGCCGCGCTGCGCGACATCGCCGGCGTACAGCACATCGACATCGCGGTCGAGGGCAGCGGCCTCGTCGCGACCATCACCGTCCAGACGACGGCTCACCAGGCGGCCGTCAAAGCGGTCCTGGACCGCTACGCCATCGCCTGGCGCACGGAGGTAAACCCATGACACTGGCCACCATCGTCCTCGCGGTACTGCTCGCCTTGATCTTCGCCGCACTGGGCGGCGCGAAGATCAAGGCCGTGCCGGCAATGCGTGAACTGGCCGCCGAGGCCGGTTTCTCCACCGCCGCCTACCGCCGCATCGGGCTGCTCGAGGTCGCCGCAGCCCTCGGGCTGCTGCTCGGCCTGCTCCAGCCGCTGATCGGCGCGTCCGCCGGCGTCGGTCTGCTGCTCCTGCTCGGCGGAGCCGTCGTCGTGCACGTGCGCAAAGGCGACGGGCCCCGCAAGTACGCCCCGGCCCTGGTCTGCGCCGCCCTCGTCGCCGTCTACCTCGTACTTCTGGGATCAGCATGACGACCGTGCCCGTAGTGATAGTCGGGGCCGGCCCCACCGGGCTGACCGCCGCCACACTGCTCGCCCAGTACGGCGTGGAGTGCCTGCTTCTCGAACGATGGAACTGCGTCTATCCGCAGCCGCGCGCCGTCGCCGTCGACGACGAGGTCCACCGCATCATCGCCCGCCTCGGGCTGCGCGAGCAGTTCGCAGCCGCCTCCCGCCCACACCGCGGGCTGCGGCTGCTCGACCGCAACCTGCGGGTTCTGGCCGAGTTCCGGCGCCATCCCCAGGGCAGGCACGGCTTCCCCGAGGGCAGCATGTTCGACCAGCCGGAACTGGAGGCCCTACTGCGCGACAACCTCTCGCGGCACCGCACCGTCACCGTTCGCGGCGACGCCGAAGTCACCGGAATCACACCGGACCGGGACGGCGTGCTGGTCGACTTCACCGACCTGGCCACCGGCCAACACCACACGGTGCGCGCCCGATACGTCCTGGGCTGCGACGGTGCCAACAGCCAGACGCGCACCGCCATCGGCGCCACCATGACCGACCTCAAGTTCACGCAACGGTGGCTCGTCGTCGACGTGGCCACCGACGCCGACCTCGGCGACTGGGACGGAGTCCACCAGGTCTGCGACCCGAAGCGGGCCGCGACCTACATGCGCGTCGCGACCAACCGCCACCGCTGGGAGTTCCAGCTGGCACCCGGCGAGACCGCCGACGACTACCGGCACATCACCGCCCTGCACCCGCTGATAGCCCGATGGACCGGCGAACTGCCGGTCGAGCGGCTGCAGATTCTCCGCGCCGCCGAGTACACGTTCCGTGCGCAGGTCGCCGACAGGTGGCGTGACGGGCGCATCTTCCTGCTCGGCGACGCGGCCCACCTCACCCCGCCGTTCGTCGGCCAGGGCATGGCGGCAGGACTGCGCGACGCGATGAACCTCGCCTGGAAACTCGCCGGCGTGCTCGAGGGATCCCTGCCCGACGTGGTGCTCCACACCTACCAGGTCGAACGCGCCCCGCATGTCCGTTCGATGATCAAGCTGGCGAAGCTGATCGGTGTCTTGATGACCGGCGGCGCGCTGCACCGGCTCGTCCGCCGCGCCGCCCTGCCGTGGCTGCGGATACTGCCGGTAGTCACAAGCCTGATCGCCGACAGCCAGACTCCTGCGCTGTCGCGCTCGGCGCTGGTCGTGCGTGCGCAGCTACGCCGCGGACTGCCGGGACGGCTGTGCCCCAACGCACTGCTCGACGACGGCAGGCGCTACGACGACGTGGCCGCAGGACGGTTCGCCCTCATCACGTCCGCCGAACCGTCCGCCGCCCAGCAGGCCGACGTCGCGGACACCGGAGCGGTCATCGTTCACGCACGACCGGGCAGCCAGCTGCACCGCTGGCTCGTCCGCGGGCGGGCGCAGGCAGTGCTGGTACGGCCCGACGGCACGGTGCTGAGCGCAGGACGCAGCCTTTCGGCGCTCGTGGCGCACCTGCGCCTGCTCGTGAAAGCGAAGCACGCGGGCAAGCACGCAACTCCCGGGGTTAAGGGCACCTTCGCCATAAAATGATGTCGTTTGCCGCTATCGCGCCGGGGGCGGCGCCGAGGGAGAACGCGTGGACGCACCCGACATGAACGTCGGCAAGGCTGCGGACTCGGTCCTGGCGGAGTACTCAGCGCTACGAGCCGAACTGTTGCACAAACTCGGGGCGCAGAGCACCATCATCAATCTCAACCTGACCGCGATCGCCGGTATCGCCGGTATCGTCATCGCCCAGAAAGCGGACATACGGCTGCTGCTGTTGCTGCCGATGATCTCGGGCGCGCTGGGCCTGCTCGCATATGACGCCGCACGTGACGTGACCACCATCGCGCGCTACATCCGCGATCAACTGGCCCCGCTCGTGGCCCAGTACGTCGGCGACCGGCGCCTGTTCCAGTACGAGGCCCATCTGCTGCAGGACCGGGGAGTGCTGCGCAGACTGCTGCCCAGTGTGGTCACCGGTCTGGTCTTTCCCGGCATCTCGCTGGGTTGTCTCTACGTGGCGTGGCCGTACCTGCAGACGCCGCTCGACTGGACGGCGTGGGGCCTGGGCACGGTGCTCCTCACGCTCAACGCCACAGCCTGGCTCACGCTCTGGCAACGCCGGGTGTAGCCGACAGCGCACCGCCGACACCACGGAGCAGTTCCCGGTCGCTGCGCTGCGGCGCTCACGTATGGGGCGTGATGACCGCACGTCCCTGGATCTTGCCCTCGTGGAGGAGCCGGTACGCCTCGTCGGCCCGCTCCAGGGGAAAGTACTCGACCAGCGTCCGGATCTTCCCTGCCCCTGCCAGGCTCACCACTTCCATCAGCTCGGTGATGTAGCCCCAGTAGGGCGAGGAGACCGAACACTCGTGTGGCGGGCTGAGGAAGCCGACCGGCAGCGCTCCCCCGCCCAGACCGACGATCGTCAGGTGCCCGAGCACCCGCGCCATCTCGGCAGCCATCCGCAGCGTCGCATCCACGCCGACCATGTCCAGCACGAGCTGGGCGCCTTGCCCGCCGGTCATGTCCTTGACACGCGTGACCGCCTCGTCGCCCGACATCAGCGCCTCTTGATCAGGACCTGCCCGGCCCCCGGCTCGGGCAGCGGCACCTCGCGCAGCTGCGCCGGTTTCTGCGGTTCCACCAGCCGGAAGGCCTGCACGGTTCTCACCCGCTTGCGCGGTCAGTCCCGGATCCCGTCGATGTCGACCAGGAGGTGGCGAGGTCCACGGAAGATCTGGTTGTGGCGGTACGGCGGCGGGTCGGCGACCAGACGCGGATTCTGCACGCGGCGGACGAACTCGCTGACCGCCACCTGGACCTCCAGCCGCGCCAGCGGAGCACCGAAGCAGTAGTGGATGCCCTGGCTGAAGCCGAGGTGCTCGTTGTCCGGGCGTTCGAGGTCGAGCTGGTCGGGGTTGGCGAACCGCTGCGGGTCGCGGTTGGCCGAGCCGTACGCCAGGAAGATCGGCGCGCCCTTGGGGATGGTGGTGCCCGCGATCTCGATGTCTTCGAGGGCGGAGCGGGTGTGCCAGAACTGGACCGACGACTCGAAGCGCAGCAGCTCCTCGACACCGGGCACGATCAGCTCAGGCCGGCGGCGCAGCTTCTCCAGCGCGTCGGGGTGGCGCAGCAGGGTCAGCACGCTGTGGGCGATGAGGTTGACCGTGGTCTCATGCCCGGCGAAGATCAGGAGCAGGGCATTGCTTGCCAGCACGCCCTTGGACATCCGCCCCTCGGCGCCGTCGTCGTTCACCATCGCCGACAGCATCCCGGGGCCGGGCTGCTTGGCGTACCGGTCAAGCAGCTCGGCTGCGAACTGCTCGAAGTCCTTCACGGCCTGGCGAGCCCCTTCCAGCCGGCTGACCATCTGCTCAGAGCCGGCCTCCGGGCCGAAGTCCAAGGCGTCCAGGGCCGTCTCGATCCAGCCGTGGAAGCGCGGCTCGTCTTCCAACGGCACGCCGAGGACCTTGCAGATAACGGTCACCGGCAGGGGGTAGGCGAAGTCGTCGACGGCGTCGATCCGGGTCTTGCCCTTCATGTTGTCCAGAAGCCCGTCGACGATGCGACGGATCTCGGGCTCCAGGTCCACGATCAGGTGGGGCGCATGGGGCGGGCCGAAGAAGTGCGGCGTCATCATCCGGCGGTCTCGATCATGCTCGGGGGGATCGCAGGTGATGATGTTCGGCTCCAAGGAGATGACCGCCTCCGTGATCGGCTCGGCCCCCGACTCCACCGGACCCTCGGCCGGGGCCGCGACCGGGACAGGCAGGTTCCTGGGATCAGAACTGACCCTGTTGTCGTGAAGCAGCTGGACGATCTCCCGGTAGGTGCTGACGACGTACGTGCCGTCCGGCTGCCGCGCCACCGGCGTCTTACGCAGCTCGGCGTAGAACGGATACGGATTGGCTCGGTTGGCATGGCGCAGGGCCTGCTGCCAGGGCGTTTCCTCGGCCATGATGTTCCTTCTTCCTTGCCCTGTCCGGTTACACGCTCGGCCCCGGCAGGCAGTCAGCGCCGGGGCCGGAACTCGGCCCTGCGCTCGTTGGGGTCGTGGCCGGTCAGCACGACGTCGGGTACCGCCGTCGGGACGCCCGGTTCCGGAAAGTCGGCCGGCATCGGCTGCATGTCGTCGGGCCGGTCCCAACCGGGAGGCGGTGGCGGGAACGGAGCCGACTCCTGGATCAGCCTCCCGTAATACTCAAGCCACCTGCCGTGGTTGAAGGTGACGGCGGCGACGATGCGGCCCCGACGGCCGTAGGCGGCAGCGAAGCGGCGGTCCTTGACCGACCCCTGCGTGAAGACGATCTCGTCGCCGAACGGCGGCACGCCGACGGACTTGATGTTGACGCCGAACTGGCCGGACCAGAAGCCCGGCAGGAGCAGATTCGGGCGGTAGTGGGGCTCGAGGTTCACCATGTTGTGTGCCGCCGCCTGCGCGCCGAGGACGGCGTTGTCCCAGTGCTCCATCGCGAGAAACTGGTACTCGTACAGCACGTGAGGCGCTCTCGCCACGTCCCCTGCCACGTAGACGCTGTCGGTCGCGACGCCGTTGATGTCGAAGGCGCGACCGCCGGCGTCGCAGCCCACGCCCCAGAAGCCAGCCGCCAGCCCGGAGCCCTCCAGCCATTCCACGTTGCGGATCGACCCGAGCGAGGCCAGTACCACGTCAGCTTCGACGGTAGTCCCGTCCGACAGGTGAGCACGGCGCACGTGGCCGCCCGCGTCGCCCTCCAGCGACGACACGCCCACCCCGCAGCGCAGGTCCACGCCATGATCGCGCTGCATCTGCGCGGCGATCTCACCGATCACCCCGCCGAGCGCGCCGACCAGGGGCGCGGAGCCCCGCTCGGCGACGGTCACCGGGATGTCGAGGTCCCGGCAGACGGAGGCCGCTTCCGAGCCGATGAACCCGGCGCCGATGACCAGGACCCGCGAGGGCCGCGCCGCCAGCGCCTGCTGCAGCCCCGCGGCGTCGTCACGCGAGCGCAGCGTGTACACGGCCTCCAACGCAGCCTCGGCCGGGTTGGGCCACGGTCGCGCGCGGGTGCCCGTAGCGATCAGCAACCGGTCGTACGGGACCTGCTCGCCGTCGGCCAGCAGCACGTGCTTGGTGGCCCGGTCCAGGCCGGTGGCGGCCACCCCAAGCCGCCACTGCGCGTCCAGTGCCCGCAGGCGGGGCAGCGCGGTGTGGTCGGCCGGCACCCAGCCCTTGAGGACCTGCTTGGACAGCGGAGGGCGGTCGTAGGGCTCATACGGCTCGTCCCCGATGATGGTCAGAGGCCCGGTGAAGCCCTCGGCGCGCAGCGCTTCAGCGCCCCTCAGCCCCGCCAGGGAGGCACCGACGATCACGATCCGACCGTTGGCTCTGAAATCCCGCACCAGCTCTGCGAGCGTTGCCGTCAAGGTCATGAGGCCACACTCCGCTCGGCAGCAGCCAGTCGCTCGACGACGATCGCCTGGACCGGGCACGCGGCAGCGGCACGCTCGACCTGCAGACGCCGCCCGTCATCGGGGTTCGGCTCGTAGGCAAGCGCCTCCTCGCCGTTCAATCGGAAGACTTCGGGGGCCAGGAAAACGCATTGGGCGTATCCCTGGCATCGATTCAAATCCACGACGATCCGCATGACGGCACACCTCCATCCCGCCACCGGAGAAACCGGCTACCGACCTCGGCGGCAGGTTCCGCAGGTCCGGGAACGCAGGAACCTCGAAGCGGCGGCCTACGCGCCTGTGTCGACCGCTCGACACGAAGGGGGCCGCCGGCATACAGCTGGCCTCCTTAAAGTGTGTCACCAGATCCGGTCGCAGAAGCAGCTTTGCGATGATCAAGCCGACTCTGACAGGGCCGGGGAAGCTCAGTTTGCGTCATCAGACAACCGGTGAAGGTAGCTCTGCGAAGCGCTCCGCTTTGTCGACCGGGCCGACCATCACGATGACGTAGCTGTACCTTGATCTGCCGAATGGGCCCAGGACCAGTACCGCCTCGACACCGGCCCGGCAGGTGACGACACCTTCCGGTTCGTCGTCATCGACGAAGCATTCGGGCGCGGCTCGGAGGAATCCGCACGATTCGCTCTCAAGCTGTTCGCACGACTCGGTCTGCAGCAGCTCATCGTCACACCGCCGCAGAAGATCCGGTTCGTCGACAACCACGACGGCGCCAGCTCCCGCCTGCAGAGCCTGACCATCGAGGAGTACCACGCCCGACGCGTCGCCCACCAGCGGGCCCAGCACGTCGAGCAGGTCGCGTGAGCAGCCGCGACTGGACGACCGAAGCCGACATCGTCGCCGCGCTGCGCCGACGCTGGACCCGAGGCGAGCTGCTGCGCCAGGTCGCCGACGGCGCCGTCTGGGAGCCGGTCGGCATACCGGTACGCGGACCGTCTCTGAGTGAAATCGGTTCGGACTTCGGCAGAGCGCAGGACTGGGTGACGAAGTGGGCCAAGGCCGACCCCCGCCGGCTCCGGATCCAGTACAAGACCGTCGGCGGACGCAGCATCGGCACCAACCAGCTCCCCGAAAAGGCCTGGATCGACACCCCAGAACAAGCCTGGGCGCTACTCGGCGTCGCAGCTCAGGTGCAGCGTTTCCGGGAACTGCTCGACTTCACTGTCCAGACGGCTGCCCCGCTCGTGGCACGGATGTCGGCGCACCCGCACCGGGTGCTGGACAACGAACACCGGTGGCCGCAGCTGATCAACACCGTCACCTGGCTGGCCGCCCACGGCTCCCCGGACCTCTACCTGCGGCAGGTCGACGTCCCCGGCGTCGACACGAAGTTCTTCGAAGCCAACCGCACGGTGTTGTGCGATCTACTGGATGCGTACCTGCCCGACGACCGCATCGACCGCACTCGGCCGCCGAGCGACTTCGTCGGCCGCTACCGGCTCCGGCGCAAACCCAGCTACGCGCGGCTGCGCTACCTGGACCCCTCTCACGGTGGACCGTTCTCCGAGATCACCGTCCGAGTCGACGAACTGGCCTCCCAACCGCCGCCCTATCGCCGCGTGTTCGTCGTCGAGAACGAGACCACCTACCTCGCTTTTCCCCACGTCGACGAGGCGGTGGTCATCCTCGGCGGCGGATACGCGGTGTCCCTGCTGCGTCACCTCGTCTGGCTCCGCGACCGCGAGGTGCTCTACTGGGGCGACATCGACACCCACGGCCTGCGGATACTCCGCCTCATCCGCGAAAGCCTCCCGCACATCCGGTCAATGCTCATGGACCACGAGACCCTGCTCGACCATCGGGAACACTGGGCCATGGAGGACGTCCCCACCACCCAACCCCTACCGCTGCTGACCACCGCCGAACGACGCCTTTACGACGACCTCGTCGAGGACACGCTCGGCAGGTCCATACGCCTGGAACAGGAACGGGTGCGAATCTCGGCTCTGCGGGCTGCAGTCGACCGTGCCTGACGTCGTTGCCAGTCCGTGTTGACGCCGCCATCGGCGTGGGCTCAGCGGCATTGTCTCATCAGCCGAACCTGCTGCGGGATCTGCCAAAGCGCATCGCTCTCCCACGACGTTGCGGTTACCAGCGCGGCGGCGTCCCCTGCAGCTTGCGCGCGGCGCGCGGCATTGACCCGTGTGTAATACCGCATCAGCGTGGCCGCATCATGCCCGAGCCGTTCGGCCACTTCATGGATGCCGTAGCCGGAGTCCAGCAAGTTTGAGGCGAGCATGTGCCGGATCTGGTGCGGCCCGATCGCGCGGACACCTGCCGCCGCGGCGAGCTTGTTGAACCGGTCGGTGACGTTGTCCGGCCGCAATGGCCGGTTCGTGCGTCCGGTGAACATGTACGGGCTACGGGCGTTCTTGTGCTCGTGCGTCAGCGTCTTGAGCGTGATGCTGTCCAGCATGACGGTGCGGATGCCGTTGTCGGACTTGGGTCGCTTCTCCCGCACCACGCTGCCCGAGCCTTCGACCACTCGCTGCCGTCGCACCTTCAGCGTTGCCAGGTCGGTGTTGAGGTCGGTCCATTTCAGGCCGCACAGCTCGCCGCGGCGTAGCCCTGACACCAGTAGCAGCCGCCACAGCGGGTAGAGCCGGTCGCCCTGGACATGCCGCAGGAACGTCCGGGCCTCATCGAGGGTCCAGACCGGCCGCAGCTTGTCGGACAGGCGCGGCTTGCGCGTGCCCAAGCTGAGCCCGGTCTCCTCGTAGAACGCCTTCGACAACACCAGGTCCAGAGTGCGCAGGGTCGTCCGCGAGTAGCCCTCGACTTCCAGGGCCCGATACATCCGTTCGACTGTCGGCGCGCTCAGCCGCGATGCCCGCAACCGGCCCACGTGCGGGTACGTCAACCCGAGCAGCCACCGGTAGTTGTGAAGCGTGTTCGGCTCCAGTTCCTGTTCCCGGGCCTGCAACCAGGCGTCGCACAGCGCCCGAACCGTACCAGTCATGCGCGTCTTCGGCTGGCCGGCGTCGCGCTGGGCGCACAGTCGCCGGTACTCGGCCAGCGCGGCATGGAAGGTCGCGAACCCCGACCGCCGTGCCTGCACCCGCGACCCGTCCCGGCCACGGCCCATCTCCAGCCGGAAGCCGAACATACCCGTCTTCGGATCCCGCACGATCGCGTCAACTTCGTTGCCCATCAGAACACCTCCACCTCCGCTGTTCGCGCTCGGCCAGGGCGGTTCCAGAGCCCTGGACAGCACAGGCCATGACGCGTCGGTCACCGAGCAGTGATCTGCCGTGCCCGCCGGTAGCGTCCGCCCACTTTCAGCGTGATCTGGCCATCCCGCGCATCCACGTCCTTGGCGCACTGGCCTGAACCGCGTTCAGGCTGGGCTTGTCCTATTGAGGCGCGGCTGTCATCACTCCGCTCATGCGCACTGCCGGTGACCCCCTACCGCTGGGTAACCGGCCTTCGGTTCCTGTGCGCGGTCCCCCGGCCAGACCATTACAGGCCGATCGTGCAGATCGTCACTGTGGTCGGCTATGCCGCCGTCTGAGTCGCGCGGCGTCTTCGGCGCCCTGGGGCCGATGGGTCAAGTTGTCCATGAGCGGTGTGCTCGACCGCGGCCGGCGGTCCTGCGCACAGCACGGGTTCCCGAGGCGTGACTGCCACGGGGACCGAGCTGTCTCACCAGAGGCCCAGACCACACCGCCTACGCATCCTAGGAACCTCGGTCCAGGCCGGCGACACATCTCATCCGAGCCTGTGCGGCACCGAAGACCTGCGGTTACGGCGTGGGCATGTGTCCCGAGCGTGTCCCCACTGTCTACAGACGACCCTCATTCTGATCACGCCCGGACTGGGCCGCCGGCACGTCCCGAAGGCATGATCATGAAGACTTCCGTGGCATTCCCGCTGCCCGTCAGCGCATCTGAGAATGCCGCCCAGGACGCGTCACGCCATAACCAAGATCAAAGAGGCCTTCGCCAGGTGAGACACACCAAGTTTCGCGGGCGGGGTTCGTCAAAACCGTACGCTCGTACGTGTAAAAAACCGTGTCTCGAAGAACATCGAAGCCCGTTCCCGGAACCTCGGAAACGGGCCTCTACCAGGCGTTACACACTGTCGGGCTGGCCGGATTCGAACCGACGACCCCTTGACCCCCAGGGACGGGTGACCAACCGCCTACGCACGTCACTCGCGATACATGCCGTGATTCGACGCGGCTTCAGCGCGGGTCTTCGACTGAGACGCATGACGTGTGGTCCCCGCCTGGTCCCCAGTCGGAGCATAGGCAGGACCATCGGCTCACGGATGTACATCTTGGCCAGCTGCTTGGACCCCACAGCTGCCCTAGACAACCAGGCCGTGAAGCCGCGGAGCATTGGCGCTTATGCCTCAATGCGAAGCCACACATCCCCAGCCCGAAGCCATAGGAGACCGTCACGGCCTTGGCCACACCGCACCACGACGCGACCCGGCATGGCCACCCTCTGGCTGTCTGTAACGGTCCACGAATCGTCGACCAGTTCGGCGCGGAACACTTCGGTCGATGGCTCGTTGTGGTTCCGTCGGGTCAAGATCGCCCGGTTACCTCGTATCGCTAGACCGTCGGGAGACGGCACCGGACTGCGCCAACTGGTCACTTCACCAGTCGTCGACTCGATCCGCGTCAAGAAGGTGCCCTCGCTTCGTGCGCTGGAGTACCACGCCAACCACACCCCATCGTCCTCCGTGGCAGCGGCGCAGCCTGCCAGCGGCCACTCGGGCAGTCGACCGCTCGGCGTCCAGAGGACCTGGCCCTGCTCACTCCAGCCAGCAAGACCAGCAGCGGACTGCGGATGATCCCCGTAGATACCCTCATCTCCGTAGGCGGTCCAGATCGCTCCGCCCCGATCGGTCACAAGCACGTCGATGGCATCGCCGACGCAAAAAGCAGACTGCCGTTCTCCCTCCGGGGAGAGCACCAAAGCGTTCGGCGTCCACACACCCGTTTCGTCCCGTCGGGCGCGACCTCCCACGACCAGGAGGCTGGTATCCGGCAGCAGCGCGATGTGGCTCGTTCGCATGGACACGGCTTCGATAGTCCGGCGCTGCACCGACCCGTCAGCATGACGAATCACGAGTACGCCGGCGAACGGGACCTCGGGAATCCAGCCAACCCAACCTTTGATGTAGGGAACATGCTCGAGGTGGCGTCGATCGACAAAGAGAACGGCTAGCTCCCCCGAGGGCCCAACGGTCCACCACAACGGGCGTCCCGCTGCCAGATCGTCCGCGACCGGCTCGAATTCAGTCTGCATCTTGAACGTTGCCGACACCGCTACCTCCTCGTTTCCGATCACCGCACCTGGGCAACGGAGTCTACGGAACATGAACCGTGCCAGCGTCGCGTGCCGTTACAGGCGGAGATCACGCTGCCATTTAGCAGTCGGTCACCTGACGGGCGTAGACCCGTCCAACTTCGCGACGCGTCGTCGAACTGCCGGTGCTCTGACTGAGCCGTGAAGCGTGCCGCACTACTTGACCAACGGTCAAGATGCGCTTCCAGCCAAGCCCACTTGACCAACTGGTCCCCGGGAGCAAAAGAAGGCCGATCCCATGATCGGGACCAGCCTTCTGACCTGCATATTTACCCTGTCGGGCTGGCCGGATTCGAACCGACGACCCCTTGACCCCCAGGACGGGTGACTAGACGTCTGTGCACGTCACGCACGTGATGCATCGTGCATGG
>NZ_JBEZDT010000044.1:0-82769 GCF_040648455.1 Catellatospora sp. NPDC049133 | reverse complement strand
CGTCGCCGGCGACGACCAGCCCGATCGAGGGCACGTGCAGGGCGCTGGTGCCGTCGGTGTCGGTGTGCCCGAGCTCGATCGCCCGCAGCGTGTGCAAGGCGCAGCGCGCGCACCGAGACCGACGCGGACAGGTCGGTGGTGGGCAGGCCCAGGGTGCCGTAGATCCGGCGGGCCCAGCCCGGTTGCAGCGAGAACGCGGTGCAGGCCAGCCCGGTGTAGACCAGCCGGGCCGGGGTCAGTCCGAGATGCCACGGCAGCGGCGGCGCCATCAGGAAGAACAGGGTGTCCAGGGCTTCGCGGGTCAGGGCCAGCTCCGGGCGCATCCGCCGGTAGTAGGCGTCGACCTCGGCCGCGGTGCCCGGCACGGACGCCGGGTCCAGCCCGACGAGTCGCGCCGCCCGGCGCTGCTCGGTGTAGTAGCCGTCGACGTCGGCGTCGCTCAGGTCCAGGCCCGCCCGGCGGGCGGTGCTCACGAACGACTCGACCTCGGTGACGTGCACCCAGCGCAGCAGCTCGGGCTCGTCGATGCGGTAGGTCCGGCCCTCGCGGTCGACGGCACGCATGCGTGCGTGCACGCCCCGGATCCGGCGTCCGGCGGCGCGGGCCTGCGCGGTGGTGCCGAACATGACGGTGCCGACATAGTCCGCGGTGCGCATCAGCCGACCCCACGGCTCGACCTTGTAGCTGGAGTTCTGCACCACCCCGGCGATCGCCCGCGGATGCAGGGCCTGCAGGAACAGCGAGCGCACCCCGGCGACCCAGAGCACCGGCTCGCCGTGCACCCGCCAGGTCACCGACCCGGGGCCGAACAGTCCGAGGTCGCCCGCATCGTCCATGCGTCCCAGCGTGCCACGCCCGGCGGCGCGGCGCTTCCAAGATCACTCGACTTGCCCGGCACCTGTGCGAAAGTGCGCTCAAGATACGCACAACTGCCGGGCAAGTTCGATGATCACGTACTAGCTGATCTTGGCGTTGACGTGGATGGCGATGGCGTCGTGGGCGGCGACGTTGGCGGCGAACCAGCCGCCGGCGTCGACCGTGATCACCGGGCCGGTGCAGGCGCTGCCGCTCTTCTCACCGTGGATCACGTCGCAGTAGCGGCCTGCGGGCAGGTTGGTCTGGTACGACCGCCCGTTGACCGCGCCGTCCTCGTCGTTGATCGTGATGTACCCCTTGCCGTTGCGCCCGAACGCGATGTGGTTGTTCCCGTTGTCGTACCAGTTCACGACGGTGGTGCCCAGGACCGCGTTGTGGAAGCCGACCATGTTCGCGACGACCTGCCAGCGGTGCTCGCACCGCCAGCCGCCCGAGAAGCAGGTGCTGTTGTTGGTCTTGCCGTTGGCGTCCGACGGCGGCCCCTGGTCCTTGTTGCTGAACTCGTAGCTGCTCATCACCGTCGGCGAACCGTAGGGCCAGGCCAGCATGAACGCGTTGGCCAGCGCGTAGATGCCGTTGTCCTTGTAGGTCAGGATGTCGCCGCCCTCACGCTGGGTGTCGTGGTTGTCGACGAACACGGCGGCCTTGCCCGTGGTGATGTGCCCCCACGGCTCGCCGAAGTTCTTCAGATAGCTCAGCTTCTCGTGCCGGAACACCCGGCCCAGGTCCTTGCCGTAGCGGAACTCGTGCACGTCGCCGTTGCCGGTGTACTCCGTCGGCTGCACCGGCTCGCCCGCCCCGTAGATGACCTCCTGCACGTGGTAGACCGAGCGGCTCAGCTTGCCCTTGATCGCGGCGATGTCGGCCGCGGGCATGTGCTTGCTGGCGTCCCAGCGGAACCCGTCGACACCCAGGGTCAGCAGGTCGTTGAGGTAGCCCGCGAGCTTGGTGCGCACGTAGTCGCTCTCGGTCTTGAGGTCGGCGAGGTTGACCAGCTCGCAGTTCTGCACCTCGTAGCGGTCGCCGTAGTTGACGATGTCGTCGTTGCCGTTGCGGCCGCAGTGGTGGAAGTCCTGCGTCTGGTAGATGCCCGGATAGGTGTACGACGTGTAGGTCGAGCCGGCCCAGCCGGTCCCCGAACCCACGCCGGTCGTGTGGTTGACCACCGCGTCGACGATGACCTTCACACCCGCGTTGTGGCAGGTGGTGACCATCGACTGGAACTGGGCACGGGTGCCCTTGCGGGACTCGACCCGGTAGCTGACCGGCTGGTACGCGACCCACCACTGCTGGCCGCGCACGTGCTCCTGGGGCGGGGAGACCTGCACGTAGCCGTAGCCGCGTGGGCCGAGGAAGTTGGTGCACTCGGCCGCGACCGAGGGCCAGTTCCACTCGAAGAGCTGGACGATGACGTCCTTGCTGCCCGAGGGGGCCGCGGCCGCGGGAGCGGCGGCCGGGATCGGCAGCGCGGCGGCGAGGACCGCCGCCAGCACCAGGGGGAGAAGTCTGCGTCGTTGCATGAGGACACTCCGGACGTACGAGGGGACGGATCGTCGCGCAGCGGTACAGGGGTACGCGGATGAAACCGCATTGAAACCTTGCGGCAATATTCACAAGAAGTTTCAACGAAGTCAACGAATCCGAAGCAGATCGGCACGACGGCCGCTACGCAAGATCTTTCCGGAGCGGCCTCTCAGCCGAGCAGGCGGGCGGCGGACTCCAGGTATTCGCGGCCCTCCTCGGGAGCGCCGTGCCGGATCATGTAGAGCCCCGACGACACGCGCTCGGTGAAGCCCCACTCCCAGATCGCCTGCTCGTCCACGCCGGTGGCCGCGGCCAGCCGCGCGCAGTAGCCCCGCACCAGCCCGACCGGGTCCGCGGCCGCCGACACCTCATCCGTCCAGCCGCGCACCGCGACGCCCAGGTCGTACGCCGGGTCGCAGAGGAAGCCATCCGGGTCGATGAAGACGTAGCCCGACTCCGCCCCGGGGCGGGGCGACAGCACCGCGAGCGCGTTGTCCGGGTGCGGGTCCCCGTGGCAGACCACGCTGCCGTCCAGGTCGAACGCGGCCGCGCGGCGGTGGGCGTAGCCGACGGCCCGGTCGACCACCCCGGCCGGGCAGGGCCGTCCGGTCTCCGGCCACAACTCGATGATCAGCTCGGCTAGAGTGCTGGCCTTGTCCGTGCCGGGCGGCACGGTCGCGTCCGGCGGGCGGGGCACCAGCCAGGCCTGCCGCAGGGTCGCGGCCAGCACGTCGAGCGTGTGCTCGGGCGAGGGCGCGGTGGTGCCCAGCGCCGGACCGAGCGGTTCCAGCAGCGAGGCGTCCCGGGCGGGGTCGTGGGCGTACAGCCGGACGTACCCGTGCCCGTCCGCGGCCGCGATGGTGCGCACCTGCCCGGCGAAGCCGTCCCCCGGCGGCGCGAGCCGCAGCACCGCCGCCGTGCCATCACTCCGGCGCACCTTCAGCACCAGCGCGGCTGAGCCGCCGTCGAGCGCCTCTCCGGGCGTCAGCTCCCAGACCCCGCACACGTACGCGAGCCGCTCGGGCAGCGCAGCCAGCCACTCGCGGCCCGGCGTGCCCTTGCTCAGCGCGGTGCGCCGCATCCGGTCGGGAAACTCGATCACCGCCCCACCATCCCACCCCTCCCACCTCCCCAACCACCGGATTTCGCCTGCACCGCCCGGAGCGGCGTGAGGAAGGGCACCTTCCACAACGCATGGCGATGTACCGAGCTGCCGCTCGTCTCGCTGACGCGAGCCGACGACACCCTTCCTTCGCTCGGGGCGGGGCGCGGGTGGTGGGCGCGGTCGCGGGTTAGGCTCGGCCATGCTTGCTCGTGTCTGGGGAATGGCCAGATCACTCGCGATGTACCACGGCATCCCGGGGCGCCACCGGCGCATGCGCCGGTTCTACGGGCAATTCCTCGGGCCGGGTGATCTCGCGTTCGACGTCGGCGCGCACGTCGGGAGCCGGGTGCGGCCGTGGCGGCGGCTCGGGGCGCGGGTGCTGGCGATCGAGCCGCAGCCCGACTGCCTGCGGGTGCTGCGCCTGTTCTTCGGCCGCGACGAGGGTGTGACCATCCTGCCGACCGCCGTCGGGGCGCGGGCCGGCACGGCGTCGCTCGCGCTGTCGTCGGCGACGCCGACGGTGTCCTCGCTGTCGCACGAGTGGATCGAGTCGGTGACCGCGGCCGACGAGCGTTTCGCCGAGGTGCGCTGGGACCGGTCGGTCGAGGTCGACGTGGTCACCCTGGACGATCTCATCGCGACCCACGGCGAGCCGGCCTTCTGCAAGATCGACGTCGAGGGCTTCGAGGCCGACGTGCTGCGCGGGCTGTCCCGGCCGCTGCGCGCCCTGTCCTTCGAATACCTGCCGTTCGCCCACGAGGCCGCCCTCACCACGCTGGACCTGGTGGAACGGCTCGGCGCGTACGAGTACAACTACGCGCCCGTGGAGACCATGCGCTTCGCGAGCGAGCAGTGGCTGGACGCGGCCGGCCTGGTGCGGCTACTTGACGAGCGCTTCCGCGCCCTCGGGCGTTCCGGCGACGTCTACGCCCGCACCCGGTAGGCAACCCCGTCCCTGTCGGCGGGTGTCAGGCCCGGTCGCCCCGAGCGGCGGCGACCGCGCGCGCCCGAGCCGGGGCCGGAGCCCGGTCAGGCCGAACGGGCGCGGCCGCGCGCCGCCGCCACAGGTAGACCACGTCCCGGCCGAACGACTCGGTGAGCAGCGCCAGTGCACCCGCCAGCGCGACGAGCGCCACCGGCCGGGGCAGCACATCCGCCGCGGCGGTCACCAGCACGATGCCCTGGATCGCGGCCACCACCTTGCGCCAGTACCGCGGGAACAGCTGCCCGCGCAGCCAGGGCAGCACCCAGGTGGCCACGACCCAGACGTAGCGCATCGCGCCGATCGCCGCCACCCACCACCCCGCCGCCGGTGCGACGTAGCAGCTCAGCACCAGGATGAGGAACGCGTCGACCTCCATGTCGAACCGCGCGCCGAACGCCGTCGCGGTGCCGGTGCGCCGGGCGACCTTGCCGTCGACCGCGTCGAGCACCAGCGCCACGACCGTGATCGCGACCAGCACCGGCACCCGGATGCCACCGGCGAACGAGGCCGCGGTCAATGCGGTGACACCTCCCGCGAGCGCCGCGCGGGTCAGCGTGACCAGGTCCGCGGGTCCGAACGCGACCAGCCCGGCGGTGTGCATCGCCCGGGTCAGCAGCACGCACAGCCCCACGGCGTAGCCGATTCCCGCCGCCCACCCGGCGTGTCCGAGGCCGACCGCCGCGGACAGCAGCGCGAGCATGGCGAACTGGACGAACAGCCCGATCACGGGGCCCGGTCTTACCGGCGGCACCGTACCTCCGTTAGGTTCGACCTTGATCCGAGGAGAGGAAGCCGATGGCATCCTACGCGCGCGCCTTCTGGACCGCCGCGCCCGGCGCGGGCGAGATCCGTCCCGTGGCGCTGCCCGATCCCGGGCCCGGAGAGGTGCTGGTGCGCACCCTCCACTCCGGTCTGAGCAGGGGCACCGAGACGCTGGTGTTCCGCGGCGAGGTGCCGCCGAGCCAGTACGCCGTGATGCGCGCCCCGTTCCAGGAGGGCGACTTCCCCGGGCCGGTGAAGTACGGCTACCTCAACGTCGGCGTCGTCGAACAGGGCCCGCCCGAACTGCTCGGGCGCACCGTCTTCTGCCTGTACCCGCACCAGACCCGCTACGTGGTGCCCGCCGGCGCGGTGGTGCCGGTGCCCGACGGCGTGCCCGCGCGCCGGGCCGTGCTCGCGGGCACCGTGGAGACCGCCGTCAACGCCCTGTGGGACGGCCCGCCGCTGGTCGGCGACCGGATCGCGGTGCTCGGCGCGGGCATGGTCGGCTGCTGCGTCGCGGCCCTGCTGGCCCGCTTCCCCGGGGTGTCGGTGCAACTGGTGGACACGAACCCGGCGCGGGCCGCGGTCGCGGCGGCGCTCGGCGTCGCGTTCACCCCGCCCGAGACCGCCCAGGCCGGCAACGACCTGGTCTTCCACGCCTCCGCCAGCGGCGCGGGACTCCAGCGCGCCCTCGACCTGCTGGCCCCGGAAGGCACCGTCGTCGAGCTGAGCTGGTACGGCGACCGCGAGATCGGCCTGGCGCTGGGCGGGGCCTTCCACTCCGGACGGCTGACCATCCGCGGCAGCCAGGTCGGCACGGTCTCCCCGGCCCGCGCCGCGCGGCGCTCCTTCGCCGACCGGCTCGCCATCGCCCTGGACCTGCTGCGCGACCCGGCCTTCGACGCGCTGCTGTCCGGCGAGTCGGCGTTCGACCGGCTGCCCGACGTGCTGGCCGGCCTCGCCGACGGCTCGCTGCCCGCCCTGTGCCACACCATCAGCTACGACGGAGAGTGAACCCCATGTTCAGCGTGACGGTCCGCGACCACATGATGATCGCCCACAGCTTCCGGGGCGAGGTCTTCGGCCCGGCCCAGCGCCTGCACGGCGCGACGTTCGTCGTCGACGCGACGTTCAAGCGCGCCGAGCTGGACCCCGACGACATCGTGGTCGACATCGCCGCCGCGTCGCAGGAGCTCAACGCCGTCGTCGGCGCGCTGAACCTGCGCAACCTCGACGACGACCCCGCGTTCGCGGGCGTCAACACCACGACCGAGAAGCTCGCCCAGGTCATCGCCGACCGGCTGGCCGCCCGGGTGCACGCGGGAGCGTTCGGCGACAACGCCCGCGGCCTGGCCGGCATCACGGTGACCCTGCACGAGTCGCACATCGCCTGGGCCTCCTACGAGCGCCCCCTGTGAGCACCCGCCGCGCCGTTCCGTCGGGCCGAGTCCGGATCTTGTGCACTTCGTGCTGCCGGAGCGACACGAAGTGCACAAGATCCGAGAGGAACACCCGGCGGGTCGGCGCGTGAGCACCGTGCACGTCGTACTCCCCGGCGGTGTCGACGATCCCGCCCTCCCCAGCGGGGGCAATGCCTACGACCGGCGTGTCTGCCACGAGCTGGCCGCGGCAGGTTGGACGGTGCGCGAACACCCGGTCGCGGGCGGGTGGCCGCATCCGGCCACGCCAGACCTTTCCCGGTTGGCCGGGGTACTCGCGTCGCTGCCCGGTGACGCGGTGGTGCTGCTCGACGGTCTGGTCGCCGTCGCCGCGCCGGACGTGCTCGCCGCGTGCGCGCCCCGGCTGCGGCTCGTCGTGCTCGCCCACATGCTGTTCGGCGACACCGACGCGGGCCTGCGGCCCGACGAGGCCAGGGTGCTGCGGGGCGCGGCCGCCGTCGTCACCACCAGCCGGTGGTGCCGCGACCGGGCCATCGAGGCGTACGCGCTGCCGCCCGCCGAAGTCCACGCCGCCCCGCCCGGCGTGGACCCCGCACCGCTCGCCCCCGGCTCAGCCGCTGGAACCCGGCTGCTCTGCGTCGCCGCGCTCGCCCCGCACAAAGGCCACCACCTGCTTCTCGACGCCTTGGCCACGCTCCCCGAGCTACCCTGGAGCTGCGTGTTCGTCGGCTCGCCCGACCGCGACCCGGCTTACGCGGCACGGCTGCGGGAACATCCGGTCGCCGGCCGGGTCACCTTCGCGGGCGTGCGCACGGGCGAGGACCTGGCCGCAATGTACGCGGCCGCGGATCTGCTCGTGCTGCCCTCGCGCGGGGAGAGCTATGGCATGGTCGTCACCGAAGCACTGGCCCGGGGCATCCCGGCGCTGGTCAGCGATGTCCAGGGACTGCCCGAGGCGCTCGGCGCGGCCCCGGACGGCAGCCTCCCCGGCCTGCTGGTCCCGCCCGACAGCGCTGCTTTCGCCACGGCCCTGCGCCGCTGGCTCACCGACGCGGACCTGCGCGACCGGCTCCGGCGGGCGGCCCGCGCCCGGCGCGCCGAACTCACCGGCTGGCCCCGCACCGCGGAGCGGATCGGCACGGTCCTCCGCCGGGTGGAAGCGCACGGTCCACTGGCCCGATGACGGCGCTGTGTGTATAAATCCACAGACACGCGGGGACGGTACCTCTAGGAAGGATGAAGTGTCTGAACAGGAGAGCGTGTTGCACCGTGCCGTGACAGAGGTCCCCCCGCCGCCCGCGGGCCGTGTCGGGGCCTGGGTGCGCGCGATCGCGGGCCTGCTCATCCTCGCGCTGCTGGTGTGGCAGGTCGGCACCGGACCGTTCCTCGACGGCGTACGCCTGGTCGACCGGCCGGCGCTGCTGGCCGCGCTCGGGCTCGGCGCGCTGAGCACGGTGGCCTGCGCCTGGCGGTGGAGCCTGGTCGCCGAGGGCCTCGGCGTGCGGCTGCCGTTGGGACAGGCCGTCAAGGCGTACTACCGCTCGCTGTTCCTCAACACGACGCTGCCCGGCGGTGTGGTCGGCGACGTGCACCGCGCGATGCGGCACGGCCTGGACATCAGCGACGTGCGACTCGCGGTGCGGGCCGTGGTGCTGGAGCGCACCATCGGGCTGACCGTGCAGATCGCCGCCTCACTGCTGTTGCTGCTGGTGCTGCCGTCCCCGGTGCGGGACCGCATGCCGCTGATCGTCGCGGCCGTCGCGGCGACCGCGCTGGCCGTCGGGCTGGCGCTGCGGGCCCTGGCCCGAGGCCGGTCGGCCCGCTGGGCGGCGGCGCTGCGCACCGCGTACACCGATGTCCGGGAGGTCCTGGTCACCCGCCGCCGCTGGCTCGGCATCGGCCTGGCCTCCGCGGTCGTCGTGACCGGACAGCTCGTCATGTTCGTGATCGCGGCCCGCACCGCGGGCGCGCACGCGCCGGTGACGCTGCTGGTGCCGCTGACCCAGCTCGCCCTGCTGGCCATGGCGGTGCCGCTGAACGTCGCCGGCTGGGGCCCCCGCGAAGGCGTCGCCGCCTGGGCGTTCGCCGCCGCCGGGATGACCTCCACGCAGGGCGTCGCCGCCGCCGTCACCTACGGCGTGCTCGGCCTGGTCGCCGCGCTGCCCGGGGCCGCCGTCCTGCTGGCACGCACCAAACCTCGGAGTGGACAGCATGCGTGAGCGCCCGTACGTCCTGCTCAGTTGCAGCATGTCGATCGACGGCTACCTCGACGGCGCGACCGACGAGCGGCTGCTGCTGTCGAACGCGGCCGACTTCGACCGTGTCGACGCCGTCCGCGCCTCCTGCGACGCGATCCTCGTCGGCGCGCGTACGGTGCGCCGGGACAACCCGCGCCTGATGGTGCGCACGCAGTCCCGCCGCGACGCCCGGGTCGCCCGCGGCGTGCCGGAGTGCCCGATCAAGGTCACCGTCACCGAGAAGGCCAAACTCGACCCCGGGGCCGCCTTCTTCACCGCCGGCGACGCCGAGAAGATCGTGTACTGCGCCAGCCCGCGCGTCGACCACGCCCGCACCATGCTCGGCGACGTGGCCACCGTGGTCGACGGCGGCATGCCCGTGGACCTGCGCCAGGTCACCGAAGACCTGTACGAGCGCGGCGTCGAGCGGCTCATGGTCGAGGGCGGCGGCACCATCCACACCCAGTTCCTCACCGCCGACCTCGCCGACGAGCTGCACCTGGTGGTGGCCCCGTTCTTCGTCGGCGACTCCCGGGCCAGCCGCTTCGTCAACGACGGCGACTTCCCGTTCCACCCCGGGCGGCGCGCGAAACTCGCCGACGTCCAGCAGATCGGGGACGTGGTGCTGCTGCGGTACGCGCTGTCACCCCGCTTCGACAGCGCCGAGCAGGGCCGGTGACCGGCATGCTGCCGCTGGCGACGGTGCGCACCCAGGTCCAGGTGCCGCTGCGGTTCCCCGACGGATACACGACCACGGCCCGGGTCGTCACCTTCACCGGCCTCGTCGACGGCCGCGAACACCTCGCGCTCGGCCTCGGCGACCACGCCACGACGCTGCGCCGCGACGCCGACGACCTGCCCGTGCCGCTGGTCCGCCCGCACAGCGAGTGCCTGACCGGCGACGTGTTCGGCAGCCAGCGCTGCGACTGCGGCCCGCAGCTGCGCGAGGCCGCCGAACGCATCACCGTCGCCGGCGGCTACCTGCTCTACCTGCGTCAGGAGGGCCGGGGCATCGGCCTGTACGCCAAGATGGAGGCGTACGCGCTGCAGGACACCGGCCTGGACACCTACGAGGCGAACCTCGCCCTCGGCCACGACGAGGACGCCCGCGACTACACCGTCGCCGCGCAGATGCTCCGTGCCCTCGACGTGACCCGGGTCGCGCTGCTGTCCAACAATCCCGACAAGGCCGAGCAGCTCACCCGGCTCGGCGTCGCGGTGACCGAGCGCGTCCCGACCGAGGTGCACCTCTCCCCCGCCAACGCCGGCTACCTGGCCACGAAGGCCCGCCACGCCGCCCACACCCTCCAACTCCGCCCGACGCGCTGACGCCCGCTCGCCTGTCGGCGTGCAGTTTCCAGGAAAGTGCGGCGATGGGCGGCCGCCAAGGCGCAGTTTCCCGGAAACCGCACGCCGGGACGACGGGATCGGGTGGGATCGGCCGTTCGGGCCGATGTGCGTGTGGGCTGAAACGTGAGTCGGTTTGCTGATAGCGCGCCGATCCGCGATCCGCTCCACTACAGATCATGCTGCGTCGTGCCTGTCTCGCCCTGCTCCCCGTGCTCACCGTCGCCGTCCTCGCCGGCTGCGGCGACGACGACCCCGCCCCGACCACGCCCGCGCCGAGCGCGCAGACCAGCGTGTCCGCGGAGGCCTCCCCCAGCGCGGAGACGAGCCCGGCAGCGTCGCCGTCGCCCTCCCCCGCGATCAACTTCACGGTCGACGGCGCGGGCCCCTACACGATCGGCGCGAACCTGGAGGCGCTGAAGGCGGGCGGAGTCCTCGACAAGGTCGCCACCGGCGCCGAGACCTGCCCGGTGAACACGACCGCGAGCGGCACCGGCGTCTGGAAGGACATCCAGCTCCAGTTCCGGCCCGACGGCGTGCTGTACCTGGTGGTCAACCGGTCCAAGACCATCCCGACGCCGTCCGGCGCCCGCCTGGGCATGACGCTGGCCGCCGTCTCGTCGATCTACGGCAACCTCGGCAAGGAACTCAACGGCGGCGCGGCGTACCTGGTCACCACGACGTCCGGGCGGGGCATCCTGTTCGACCTCGACCAGAACAAGAAGGTCTTCGCCATGATCGCCGGTGACGCCGCCTACCTGAAGTCCAGCTACGAGGGCGGCACCGACTTCTGCTGATCTCGCCGTCCGCGCCGGGCACCAGGCGAAGGCAGGGTGCCCGGCGTCAACCAGCCCACTCGGTATGCAGCAGGTCAGCCGCTTCCTGCACCGTGGTCGCGAACTCGTCCGGCGGAATCCTGGCGGTGAAAACTTTGCCTAGGTCCTCGGGAGACGGGTGCGTCGCCCGCCAGAACGCGAAGACGATCACCAGGTCATCGTCCAGGTAGGCGTACTTGGACACGTTGTCGAGGATCTCGCTCCACACCATGAACCAGTAGCGTTCCCGGAACTCTGTCTCGTCTGCCTGCAATCGCCGAAAGATCTCTTCCGGCGGGCGGCCTGTGACGGGGCAGGGCGGGATCTCACGCCGCCGCACCAGCTCTGCCGTCAACCGCATCTGATGGCAGATGGACGGGACGAAGGCCGTGTCGTCGTCGGTCGTCAGCCGTTTGCCCCCGGCCCAGAGGTCGACGATGCGCAGGTCCCGAGACCAGACCTCGCCGACCTCGACGGCGAAGGTGCTCCGATTCCCGAATCGTCGTGTCATCAGGCCGGCAGGCTAGCAACCGACAGTGCCCGGCGACTCGGCCAGGCACCCTGCCTACAAGTCGGTAGTCTCGCTAAGCCTGAAGGGCGGCGCGGATTCGGCCAGTGGGTGAGCTATGCCGCCGGGATGAGCCGCGTACGCGTGCCCGTCCTGGACGTAGAGGTCCAGCCAGGGGTGCAGCGATTGCTCCTCGCGCGCGAACCCGATCCAGCCCTGCGTCGCCGACCGGGGGGCCAGCCACGCGGGCACGGTCTGGATCACGTCATACAACTCGTCGTCGCGGACCATCAACCTGACGAACAGCCCGAGCGAAGCGGGCCGGCTCGAATACGGCTGCTGGAGGACCAGGGACCGGGCACCACCGCCGGGCAGGACGTCGTCCGAGTCCCCGACCAGGCACGGCCAGCCGTACTCGAGTTCGGGGTCTTCGGGCAGTTCTTCAGCCAGCCCGAGGTGGAAGCGAAGCTCGGCGAGAAAGCGTTCGGACACGTCCGCGCGCAGGCGCAGCGAGAGCGTCCATTCGTAGTGCAGGCTCAACTACGGCTACTCCGCCCGGGCACCGCGCAGCACGCGGCGCGTCAGTTCATGCTCCCTCAGCTCCCGGATGATCGCCTCGCCCACACCGAACACCACCGCCCAGGTGAGCACGGCAAGGCTGATGGCCAGCAGGTAGACGCGTCCATGCTGGATATCGATCTCAGTGGTGACCCGGTTGCTGAAGCTGGCCAGCAGCAGCACAAGACCGGCGATGCCGAGCCAGACGGCGATCTTCCCCAGCGGCGACTTCAAGGGCTTCATGAGAACGGCACGCTAGCAGGCACCCGCCAGGGCGATTCCGTCCCGGCGGATCGAGCCTCTGACCGATCTTGTTGGTTAGGGGCGTCCGCTGCTGTCGGGGTACCGAACCCCGGCGAGGTATCCGGGAGGAAGCCTCGTGTTGTTGCCGAGCAAATCGGGGGATTCGCCAGGCCCTGTCCAGCACACAGAACCTAGCCCCGGACGAAGTGCAGGCCCGAGCGCTGCACGAAGATCGAGCGCCGCTCGACCGCGTCCCCGGCCGCGTTCATTTGGTAGCCGTCGAGCCACACCCAGCCGTCGTACGTCGCCCAGTCGTGCACGCGGATCAGTCGGAACATCATCGACTGCTCGAACTGGACACTCGCCTCGCGCGTGGTGTGCAGCAGATCGCCCGGCTGGAGGCCCGCGAGGGCGGGGCGCGACTTCAGGCCGCCCGCAGTTGGTCCCGCCACGTCGCCCCCTCGGCCTGCTCGCCGCGCTGCGGGTGCTGCCTGTGCACGTAGACCCGGACGCCGTAACCGGCTCGCTCCTGCCCGAACACCCACCATGCCGACGGCCGCAGACTGACGCACGCGTCGACCCGAGTGACGGTCACCAGCACGGGCGGGCGGTCGACCAGGTAGTGCGGGACCTGCAGCACGTCGCCGATCTGCGGCTCGGGATGGTCGGCGGGAAGCTCGTACGTCATATGTTCGGTCACGTCGGCCTTCTCCACTGGATCGGTGCGATGCGCCCGGCTGCGGCGAGCTCGGCGTACGCATCCCGCCACGGCATGCACCGCCACTGGTGGCACCGCCGGCAGGGTCCGGTAGCAGCCGCAGCGTGCTCGTTGAGCTGCCGGTGCAGGCGCGCGGCGGCCGCGTCACTGATCGGCAGGAGCGCGGTCAGGGTGCTCACGGGCGCGCCCCCGGCTCGGTCGCGAGGTGGTCCGCGTACGAGGCGATGTCGGCCCGGCGGTCGGCACGGCATCCCTCGCCGGCGCGGTGGCGCAACGGCAGTGTGCCGCCGCAGTCCTGGCACCAGTGCGCCGCCCGCCTGCTCGAACTTGAACCAAGGCACTACGTGGGAGCTGGGGCTGGCGACCTGCAACAAGCGTCATGGTGCTTCAATACCCCCCATGAACCCAGGCCGCGTCGTATGGACTGCCATCCGGGTGAGCGGTTGGGTATGTTGGCTTGCTGCGAGCACCGTGCTCATCTGGCGCTGGATGGACATGCCCACGGCGTCGCTTATCGCCTCATCGATGTTGCTGCTGCCATCGGTCTTGGAGAAGGCAGGCGTCAAGCGTCTGCTGGTCGGCGATAGCGAGGGTGATGAACCGGGCGAGCCGACCTGATCCTCATTCACGCAAGCGAGGGCCGCCGCTGTACAGCAACAACGTACAGCAACGCCGCTGGCCCCACTCAACCGTGTTCGACCGCCAACGGGCCATGGACCTTGTCACAACCCGCTGCCGACCTCGCCCCCGGTAATCGTGTGGCAGTATGCGAAACCGCGCCGGTGGGACCAGCCGGGGCGTGAAAGCTCGGCTGCGGAGCGTCCGGCTCAGCTGGCGACGGCGTTGTCCACGAAGTAGTCGGCGTCGGTACGACTACGCGTCTGTTGCTTGGAGGATTCTCTGCTGCTTGAGCTGCGGGATCATCTTCGCCGCAGTCTCGAAGTCGGCGTCTTCATGTAGCACAGTCAGTTTCAGCCGGATGGCGGTCGCCGCGACCAAGTGATCGGCGACGGACAGTCCTTGATGAACGCTCTTCGTTGCCAGCTCACGCCTGGCTGAGGTGATGATGTCCCAGGCGTCGTCTGGAACGGGCACCCACGGGTATGCCTCACGGAGGGCGTCTTCTACACGGGTGTATGCCTTGGCGTCGGCGATCGTGAGGGTTTCGACCAGTACCGGGTCGCAGATGGCAACGAGCCCGCGGGTAACCTGCTCGTGCCAGTGGCCATCGACCTGGCGGCGCACGATGCGCACGAGGGCGCTCGTATCAACCAGGTACTTCACTGGTCCAGCTCGTCGAGCTTGTCGAAGTCGAAGCCGCCGTCATCGGCTATCCGCTGTAGCTCGGCCAGCGCACGCTCCCGCCGCGCTCTGATCTCATCGACAGCGAACCGCAGGGCACTGTTGACGGTATCTTTCTTGGTACTGGTGCCGAGCGCGGTGGTGGCCTCGCTCAGCAGGTCTTCGTCAACATCCAACAGCGTCTTGGCCATACATCCACCCTTCAGCGAGATATCCCATGCTAGTTCGGATATCCTTCCGGCGGCAAGCCGGGCACGGCGCGTCGCCTCAGGTGCCAGGCTTACACGGTCGTCGCTCGAATCGGGTGGCACCGGGCTTACCGCCGAAATCGCTCGATCAAGCGGTGCGTCTGGCCGGCCGCACCGGTAACGGATCACCCGCGACGGCCGGAACCGTTTTCGCATTCTGCCGCGCCCGCCCCACCACCGCACCACGTCAAAGGCCCTCCCCGGTTCGCCGGAAGGGCCTTTTGATCTTCGGGACAGCAGCGAAGTACAGCAACGCCCTCGGTGCAGCGCGGTCATGTAGACGCGTGCAACCTCCGGTGCCGTTTCACCCGATCGTTGATGATCTTCGCGATCTCATCGTTCCGGCTGCGACAACGTGTCTTGAACCAGATTGGCAGTCCAGCCGCGGCGGGCGAAATCATTCTGTCGTTCGTCGCCGACAGCCACAGGCCGAGGTCACCAGTCGTTGCTTCGACCACCTCGCCCAGCGGCAACTGGTAACGCCGGAAGAGGTTCTGCACGATCACCTCTTCGTCCGTCAGCGTGATCGACCGCCGCACCAAAGACATCGCCCAGAGCGTGAGGCCGGATCCGAACATCAGGAACTCGATCAGCCGGAACAGGTTGGGATCTGCGCTGATGTGCCATGAGGCGGCGTAGAGATAGAAGCCGCCAGCGGGCAGTATCGCGAAGATCGCGACGATCCTGGCCAGCAGCGATGGCCGCCACGTATGCATCACCGCGCGATCGTACTGATCACTAGCCAGCCCTGCGTGCTCCACGGCTACTCGTCCAGACTCTCACCGAGCTGGCGGAGCGCATCCCTCGTCGCCTCATCGGTGACCTCCGTGTAGACCTCCAGCGTGATCGACACCTGGGCATGTCGCAGGATGCGCTGAGCGACCCGAGGATGCACGTTGAGGTCACGGAGAAGGGTCGCGCAGGTACGGCGAGCGTCGTGAACGGTGATCCGCCGGGCGCCGGCACTGTAGACCTGGCGGTCCCAGAACCGGTTGAAGTTGCGCGGCTCAACGGGCATCCCGGTCATCGTGGTGAACAGCAGGTCGTCCGGGCCGACCGGCGCGCCCTCTGCCTTCAGCGCGTCCCGATGCCAAGTTAAGGCACTCACGCAGATCCCAGGCAGCGGCAGCGAGGCATCCGAGGTCTCGGTCTTCGACTCGCGGCGCAGCAGCCTCGTGCCCACCCGCTGGAGCTGGGAGTTCGCCACAAGCTCCGCCTTGTCAAGGCGGCACTGAAGCGCCGCGCCGGGTCCGGGCACTGGGCCTCGGCGCTCTGTCTCCGGCCGCGCCAGGCCCGCGCCCGACCCGGCAGCCAGCAGCGAAGCCTTGAGTCGATTGGACAGATCGACATTGCCGAAGGCGAAGAGTTGCCGCAGGTCAGCGCTCTGATCAATGCGTCTGGTGATCGACTGGCCGACGTTGAGGCCATGGCCAGCAACGACGCACGTCAGAGCGTGCCGGAAGTGATCAAGCTGAGGGTGACCGCTCAGCGAAGGTAATTGATCTTTTGTCGACACCTAGGCAAGCAGGTCAACGATCGCCCAAACGTCGACCCAGGCGAAGCCTTCATGATCTCCGGCCGTGGTCAAGGTCGTTCAGTCGTGGAGTGCTCCACCCTTGACCACGGCCGGAGATCATGACCACGGGGTGCGGGCCGACGACAGACGGGGAGGCAGGTGGAAACACGATCTTGCGTGCAACATCCGTGCAACTAGCGACGGAAAATCAGGGTCCACAGCGGTCACCCACAGCGAAAGTCTGCGCGCACCAATGATCACCAGAAACACAGAAGGAGCAGGCGTTATGCCTGCTCCTGAACTGTGGGCGTGGACAGGTTCGAACTGCCGACCCTCCGCTTGTAAGGCGGATGCTCTCCCGCTGAGCTACACGCCCGCTCCGGCCTGCGCCGACACGAACCGGCACATCCTACCTGACCCCCGACCCCGCCCTCACCGCACTTACGGCTCAGAGCGCCCCGAGCGCCTTGCGCCACGCCTCCTGGTCACGCGCCTCACCGGGCAGGTTCATCTCGGCGTACCGAACGACCCCCGCCTTGTCGACGACGAACGTCCCGCGGTTGGCGTACCCCCGGTCCTCGTTGAAGACCCCGTACGCCTGCGCCACACCCCCGTGCGGCCAGAAGTCCGCGAGCAGCGGGAACTCGTACCCCTGCTCCCCCGCCCACACCTTGTGCGCGAACACCGAGTCCACACTGATCGACAGCACCTGCGTACCCTCGTTGACGAAGTCATTCAGGTTGTCCCGGATTTCACACAACTCACCCTGGCAGGTGCGCGTGAAGGCGAGCGGATAGAACACCAGCAGCACGTTCTTCGCGCCCCGGAAGTCGGACAGCCGTACTTCCTGGTTGTTCTGGTCCTTCAGCACGAAATCGGGCGCAACCGCGCCTACCTCGATCATGTGCTCCATGGTCGCAGGTTTCCCTGGCGGCCTGCCGCTCGGGGCAGGCCGCTCGAAGGTCCGTGGCGGGGTTCAGCGCTTGGACGCGCGTGCCGCCTTCGGTGCCACCAGCCGCGCCGCGCTCCAGTCCTTGCCGGCGCTGAGGGTGGAAGTCTGGGAGAGTCCCGCGGTGGGTGCCACCTCGGCGATTTCACTGGGCTCGACGTGCCCGGGCCGGCCCGACTTCGGGGTCAGCAGCCACACCACGCCGCTCTCGGCGAGCGGGGAGATGGCGTCGGTAAGCAGTTCGAACAGGTCACCGTCGTCCTCGCGGTACCACACCAGCACCGCGTCGACGACCTCGTCGGTGTCCTCGTCAACCAGATCAGATCCGCATGCGTCGGCCAGGGCGTCACGGAGCTCGTGGTCGACGTCGTCGTCGTACCCCATCTCCATGACCACCATGTCCGGCTCGATGCCGAACCGGTCCGCCAGGCTGCGTACGCCCTCGGCGGCCTGACCAGCGGTCGCGCTCACTGTCTTGTGCCTCCTCTTCGTTTTCCGGACACCCGCGGTTCGTTGCGGGGTCACTCGATTATTGTCGTCGGCGTCACAGCCGACTGCGGGTAGTCCACACAGTTCTAGCGTCCAGCGCAAGTGGCGGCCTCGGCGGGTCGCCAAAAACGCGGCTCAGGCGCTTCCGGAGGCGGCGCGGGGACCACATCCGTCCAAGATCGTCCGACTTGCCGGGCACCTGTGCGTATCTTCCACCGTTTTAAGACCACTTGCCGGGCAATTCGAGTGATCTTGGCACAAAGCTCAGGCGGCCAGGAGGGCGCGGGCGGCGCGTTCGATGGCGTCCTCGCCGACCAGGACGTGGTCTGCGGCGGGGCCGAGCGGCAGGAAGGTGTCCACGGCGGCGACGCGGCGGGCCAGGCCCACGTAGCCGGCGTCGACGAGCGCGGCGAGCACGCCCTCGCCGACTCCGCCGGAGCGGCGGGTCTCGTCGACGACCAGGACCCGGCCGGTGGCGCCCGCCTCGCGCACGATGTCGGCCAGCGGCAGCGGGGCGAGCCAGCGCAGGTCGACGACGCGGCAGCCGTGGCCCTCCTCGGCCAGGCGGGCGGCGACGCGCAGGGACATGCGTACGCCGTTGCCGAAGGTGAGCACGGTGAGCCGGTCCCCGCTGCCGTAGGAGTGGCTGCGGGCGCGGCCGACGGGCACGTGGGTGTCGGCCCAGCGGTCGGGCGCGGCGTACGGGCTCAGCCAGCCGCCGTCGCCGTCGGTGTGCAGGTCGCGGGTGTGGTACAGGGCGATGGGCTCCAGGAAGACGCTGACCGTGCCGTCGACCTCGGCGGCGGCGACGCAGGTGCGCAGCATGGCGGCGGCGTCGTCGGCGCGTGAGGGCACGGCGACGACCAGGCCGGGGATGTCGCGCAGCACGGCCACCGAGTGGTCGTTGTGGAAGTGCCCGCCGAAGCCCTTCTGGTACGCGAGCCCGGCGATGCGCACGACCATCGGGTTGCGGTACGCCCCCTGTGAGAAGAAGCGCATGCTGGCCGCCTCGCCGCGCAGCTGGTCCTCGGCGTTGTGCAGGTACGCCAGGTACTGGATCTCGGGGATGGGCAGCAGCCCGCCGAGCCCCGCGCCGAGGCCCAGGCCGAGGATGGACGTCTCGTCGAGCAGGGTGTCGAAGACCCTGGCCGGGCCGAAGCGCTCGCGCAGGCCCTTGGTGACCCCGTAGACGCCGCCCTTGCGGGCCACGTCCTCGCCGAAGACCATGGCCTGCGGGTGGCTGATCATGAGGTCGGCCAGGGTGGCGTTGACGGCCTGGGCGAGCGTCTGCGGGCCGGTCTGCTCGGGCAGTTTGCCGCCGAAGATGCGGTGGCGTTCGGCGAGCGCGGCCCCGGCTGCCCGCTCCCCGGCCTGCGCGATGGTCTTGGCGACGCGCAGCGGGCGGCGGGGGGCCAGCGGGGCGACGACCTCGGCGGCGGAGGCGAGCTTCGGCTCGTCGCGCACCCCGGTGGCGGCCTGCTGCACCCGCCAGCCGATCTCGTCGTACCGGCTGAGCAGTTCCATCGGGCTGGCCTGCCCGGCGTCGACGAGCAGCCGCGCGGTGCGCAGCAGCGGGTCCAGGGCCAGGTCGTGCTCGATCTCGGCGTTGGTGCGGTAGGCCAGCTCGGCGTCGGCCCCGGCGTGGCCCATCAGCCGCACGGTGCGCAGGTGCAGCACCGCGGGGCGGCGGTGGCGGCGCACCCAGGAGACGGCGGAGCGGGCCACGGCGTACGTGTCGGCCAGGTCGCACCCGTCGGCGTGGAAGTAGCGCAGGCCGGGGCGGGCGCGCAGGGTCTCGCCGACCCAGCCGGCTGGGGAGCGCACGCTGATGCCGAGGCCGTTGTCCTCGCACACGAACAGCAGCGGCAGCCGCAACCCGGTGAAGTCGGACCAGCCCGCGGTGTTGAAGGCGGCGACGGCGCTGGCGTGGTTGACCGACGCGTCGCCGAACGAGCACAGCACGACGGCGTCGCGGGGCCAGGCGGGCGGCACGAGCGCCGGTCCGCCGTCCTCGGCGGCGTGCCGACCCCGGCGGGTGTCCAGGCCCTGCCGGGAACGCTCGACGGCGAAGGCCAGGCCGACCGCGCGGGGCAGGTGCGAGGCGATGGTCGAGGTGGTCGGGATGATGTTGAGGTCGGTGCTGCCGAAGACCTTGTGCCGCCCGCCCGCGATGGGTTCGGCGGCGCTGGCCACGACGCCGCGCAGCACGTCGCGGATGGCGTCGACCTTGCCCTCGGCGAGCTGGGCGGCGCGGGCGGCGTAGAACGCGCCGGAGCGGTAGTGCAGCAGCGCCGGGTCGGTGGGGCGCAGCGCCGCGGCGACGCCCGCGTTGCCCTCGTGGCCCGCCGAGCCGATGGTGTAGTACCCGGCGCCGTCGGCGCGCAGCCGCCGCGCGGCCAGGTCCAGGTGCCGGCTGGTGACCTGCGCGTCGAAGAGTTCCCTGGCCATGGACCCGGTGAGGCCGCTGTCGGGGCGCACCGTCGCATGCGGATCGCCGTTCGGCGGGGTGCTGGCGGGCCACGCCGCCAGCGCGCTCCGGAACCGTTCGTCGAGATCATGAGAGGTGCTCACGCTGCACAGCATTACCCAGAGGGGGCGGGGGCGACCACCCGGATCGGTGATCGGACACGCCACACCACTGCACAAGATGGACGATTTATCCAAATTTACCCATAATCTGCGTCATGGTTCACCGGTCCCCCCGTGCCCGCCGCTTCCTGTTCGCCGCCGCAGGTCTCGGCCTTTTCGCCGCCCTCGCGCCCGCTCAGCCCGCCGCGAACGCCGCGCCCGCCGCCGAGGAACCCGCGGTGCTGGTCGGCGCCGGGGACATCGGCAGCTGCCTCAGCGACGGCGACGAGGCCACGGCGAAACTGCTGGACCGGATCCCGGGCACCGTGTTCACCCTCGGCGACAACGCGTACGTGGCCGGTACCGCCGAGCAGTTCCAGAAGTGCTACGAGCCGTACTGGGGCCGCCACAAGGACCGCACCCGCCCCGCGATCGGCAACCACGACATGCGCACCGACAACGGCGGCCCCTACTACGGCTACTTCGGCGAGGCGGCGGGCGAGAAGGACAAGGGCTGGTACTCGTACGAGCTGAACGGCTGGCAGGTGCTGGTGCTCAACTCCACCTGCGACCTGGTCGACTGCGAGGACGACTCCGAGCAGGCCGACTGGCTGCGCGAGGAGCTGGAGTCCTCCGACGCCAAGTGCACCGTCGCCATGTGGCACCACCCCCTGTTCACCTCAGGCTGGAAACACGGCGCCGACCCCCGCGTGAAGCCCTTCTTCCAGCTCCTCTACGACCACGGCGTCGAACTCGTCCTCAACGGCCACAACCACCACTACGAGCGCTTCGCCCCGCAAACCCCCGACGGCGAACTCGACAAGGAGAAAGGCGTACGCCAGTTCACCGTCGGCACCGGCGGCGGCGGCCTCAACGGCTTCAGCAAGACCATCGCCGCCAACTCCCGAGCCCGCAACGACGACACCTTCGGCGTTCTGAAACTCTCCCTCTACCAGGACTTCTACACCTGGAAATTCGTCGGCCAGCCCGGCAGCACCTTCCAGGACCAGGGCCTGGCCACCTGCCACTGACGCACTGAACGGTGGTGGCCTTCCGGGATGTGACGGAAGGCCACCACCGTTTCGTCAGTCGCGCCAGCCGGAGATGTCGACGCCCTTGGCGGACTCGACGCGCAGGGCGAAGTGGATTTCCTGGGTGGCGTTGGGGGCGAGGGTGAGTTTCCAGGTGTAGACGCCCAGGTCGGAGCGTTCGGCGGGGTCGGGCTTGGCGTGGAGTTCCTTGACGGTGATCTGGGAGTCGCGGGAGACCGGAAGTTGGTCGAGCACCGTGACGGAGACCTGGCGGGGGGTGTGGTTGGCGATGGTGATCTTGTATTCGGCGTCGGTACGGCGGGACGAGCCGAGGGTGGCTTTGCCGGCGGCGCGGCGGACGAGTTCGCGCTCGACGCGGACGCGGTCGTCGACACCGAGGGCCAGTTCGCGCTCCTCCTGGGGGGCCCAGGGCTCCAGGCGGGTGGAGCCGACGAAGTCGCCCTCGTGGAAGAGGGCCGCCGTGCCGCCGGGCAGGGTGTGGCCGGAGGTGTTGAGCACGGTGGCGCGCAGGGTGGCCTCCTCGGCGCGTACCGGCGCGGTGATGTGGTCGAGGCGGGCGGCCAGGTCGAAGCGCGCGATCAGGGTGCGGTGCGCGGTGCCGTCGGCGGGCACGGCCACCGGCTTGAGCGGGGTGTACGTGGCCGCGACCGGTCCCTCCTCCACGCTCGCGCTGGTCTCCCGCACCGCGGCCCGCGCCTTGGGCATCATCGTCTGCATCGGCGCGGCCCCCGGGGCGGGCGGCGGCGGGGCGGACATCGCCATCGGGGCGGCGGCGTAGGCGATGGGCATGGGGCGCTCCACGTCGACGAACCACGGGTCCAGCTCCGGCACCTCCAGCGCGCCCGCGGGGCGGGCCGTGGACAGCTTGAGCGCGCACTCCGGCCAGTCCTCGCCGGTCCGCTGGGTGATCATGCCGTGCCAGGTCAGGGTGAGCGCGTCGCCGGCGAGCCGCAGGTCGTAGCCGCTGCTCCAGCTCGCGCCGGGCACGACGTAGGACAGCTCCAGCTCGATCTCGCCCGGCTCGTCGACCTCCAGCAGGATCTCCGCGGCCAGCCGGTCCGGGCGGGTGCTGCCGCGCAGGTCCATCAGCCGCCGCTCGGCGGCCTCCCGGCGGCGGTGCAGGTCGAACCGCTCCCGCTCGCGGCTGCGGCGGCCCGCGTGGATCGCGGTGAGCTGCTCGTCCAGCCCGTCGGCGAAGACGGCCGCCGCGCCGGGCTCGCCCGAGGCGAGCGCGCCTGCGCCACGCATGGCCAGCCTGCCGAGGAACTTCTCCCGGGCGGTGGCCACCGTGTCGGCGTCGTCGAGCACGGCGATCACCGCCTCGATCTCGCGCAGCTCCGCCTCCAGCTCGACGACGGCGGTGTGCGTGGTCACCGGCTCGCGGCGGGTCACCACGTTCACCCCGGCGACGGCGGCCGGGCCGTGACCGGACACCCGCACCGAGTCGCGCAGCAGGTTCAGCGGCAGCGGTCCACACGGGACGCGGTGCTCGCCGGGGGTCAGGGTCACCGTGGCGCGCCGGGTCACCCGCGCCCGGTCGGGGAACACGGTCACCGCGACGATCGGGGCGTCGACGAGGTCGGGGCCGTCCGATCCCGTGAATCGTTCGCTCATGAAACGAGGCTACCCAAACCGGCCTGAGCGAAGCGCCCCAATGGGGCGGGGCGGCCGCGGCTTGTGGCCGCGACCGCCCCTGGGGAGGAGGTGTTACGAGCAGGCGGCGCCGTTCAGGGTGAACAGGGCCGGGTTGGGGTTGGGGCCGCTCGCGGCGTCGCCGATGAACCCGAAGGTCACCGACTGCCCCGGTGCGATGACCTTGTTCCAGGCGAGGTTGCTCGCGCTGACCGTCGCACCGGACTGGGTCGCCGCGGCGCTCCAGACGTCGTCGACCGACTGCGCGCCCAGGAACGAGAACTTCAGCGTCCACCCGTTGACCGCGGTGGAGCCGGTGTTCTTGACCGTGATCTGGGTGTTGAACCCGTCCGGCCACTGCGCGTGCTTGGTGTAGGTCACCTTGCAGGTGGGCGCGGGCGCGCTCGCGCCGTCACCCTGGCCCGCGAGGAAGGCGGCCACCCAGGCCAGCGGGGCGTTCCAGTTGATCGTCAGCTCGTTGGTGGACCACGAGTCGATCTCGTCGATGTAGCAGAACTGCCCGGTGCAGCCGGTCAGCTTCTGCTGCGCCAGCGGGTCCTGGATGGACGAGTTCGCACCGCCGGCCAGGGTGCCCTTCGGCGGGTTCGGCAGCTCCGGGTTGAGCTGGTGGGCGTACCAGCGGCTGTGCTGGTTCTTCGAGTGGACCTCGCCGTAGCCGGTCACGTAGGACATGTTCAGCGCGTTGCGGCCGAACAGGTAGTCCGCGCCCTGCGTCACCGCGTCGGCGAAGCGGTCCTGGCCGGTGATGTCGTACGCCGTCGACAGCACCACCAGGTTGTTGGCGATCCCGCTGTTGGAGCCCCAGTCGTAGGCGTTGTTCGCCGGCTGGTACGGCACGCCGTAGGGGTGCGCCTCGATCGCGGCCAGGTACTCCTCCGCGCCGGAGACGACCGAGGCGCGCACCGCGGCCCGGCCGGGCAGCGCGCTGGGCACCGTGGCCAGGTCGAGGCGGCCCAGCGCGGCCAGCGACTGCCAGCCGAAGCCGTTGCTGCTCCACACGTCGGCGGTGTGCAGCGGCGAGCCGGTCACCGCGGACAGGTACTGGCTCTCGCCCGTGGTCAGGTAGAGCTCGGCCGCCGCCCAGTAGAACTCGTCGGTGACGACGACGTCGTCGTACGTGCCGCCGCCGGTGCCGTCGGACGGGCTCGCGTAGATCGCCGGGTGGGCCAGCGCCGCCGCGTACGCGGTGCGGGCCGCGGCCAGGTTACGGGCCGCGAAGGCCGCGTCGTACGGGGCGTACACGCGGGCCGCCTGCGCCGCCGCGGCGGCCAGGTTCAGCGTCGCCGCGGTCGACGGCGGGTGCAGCTCGCGCTGCTTGTCGTCGAGGTTGGGCAGCAGCGGCAGGCCGGTCCACTCGCTGTCGTGGATCTTGTGGTGGGCCATGCCGGCCAGCGGCTTACCGGCCGGGACCTGCATCTTCAGCAGGAACTCCAGCTGCCAGCGCGCCTCGTCGAGGATGTCCGGCACGCCGTTGCCGCTCTCCGGCAGGTTCAGCTGGCCGTCCGGGAACGCCTGCGCGGTCGCCGCCCACTTGCCCCGCTCGAACTCGTTGACCATCTGGAACACCGAGATGCCGCCGTTGACGACGTACTTGCCGTGGTCACCGGCGTCGTACCAGCCGCCGGAGACGTCGAGCGAGTAGTCGCAGACGCCCGGCTGGCAGGGCACGGAGGTGTCGCCCTTGTTCGGCGCAACGCCGACGTGGCCCGCCGGGCGGCCGTAGCCGGGCCGCAGGGCGTCGGAGATCGCGACGCCGGAGCGCTGCGTGTAGAAGAACTTCAGCGCGTCGTCGCGCAGCCCCGCGTAGAGGTTGCCGGCCAGGTCGAACGGGCGGCTGGTCTCGCCGTCGGCGACCAGGGTGTAGCCGGTGCCCGCAACCGCGTACGCACTGAAGTCGATCGAGTGGACGTTCTGGCCGGAGCTGGCGTCCACGCCGCGCGGCGTGGTGTTCCCGCTCGCGACGACGTCGCCGCCCGCGTTCTTGAGCTGCCAGCCCAGGGCGGCCGTCGACTCCGTCACCACGGTGGCGTTCTTCGGGCCCTTGGTCAGGTAGCCGACCTGGTTGACCCGCACCCGCGGGCCGGTGTCGGGCTCGTAGACCTCGGGCTCCGCGCCGCCCTTGAGGGAGATGTCGTCGAGGCAGAGCCGCCAGGGGGAGGCACTGCCACCGATCTGAAACGCCACCTGCGCGTTCGGAAGGGAGACGGGCGCGGTGAAGGTGTACGAGTAGCCGGTGGCAGTGCCGGTCATCAGCGGATTCGCGGCCAGGAACTGCGTCCACGGGTCCACCGGGAGCTGGATGAGCGCCTTGCCGACCTTGTCCGGCGTCGCGCTCGCGGTGAAGCTGTAGTTGTAGGTCTCCCCCGCGACCAGCGGGATGTTGTCCTGCCCGATGATCACGTCCCACGGGTTCACGGTGCCGCCCGGGATGTCGGCGCACAGCTGCCCACTGCTGGAGTCGAGCGTGATGTTGCCGGTCCCCCACCAGGGGGCGTGGCCGGAGGTGAAGGTGCCGTTGACGATCTGCTCGGGGGCGTCTGCCGAGGCGGCGGCGGCGGTCAGGCTCGTCGACACGAGCCCGGCCACGGCGGCCAGCGCGATCAGCACGGGTCTACGCACTGGGGGTCCTTTCGATGGAGCGATCGGTGGTGCATCGAAAGCGGGCGTGAGCAGCCGGAATGCGCCAATGATCTGGGAGCGCTCCCATCTGCGCCCATGAATTATTGCCGCCACATTTCGGGGGTGTCAATCACCCACCCGGCCCCGCGCTTCGCAACGCGCCCGGCGGCCGCCCAAGATCGCTCGACTTGCCAGGCAGGTGGGCGAATCGGCGCTCAAGATACGCACAGGTGCCGGGCAAGTCGGATGACCTTGCGCGGGCGGTGGGCCGAAAGTTTCAGCCGGCGAGGAAGGAGAGGCGAACCTGGCGGGTGGGGTTGTCGCCGTTGGTGTCGACCAGGCAGATCGACTGCCAGGTGCCCAGGGCGATGCGGCCGTTCAGGACCGGCAGGCTGGCGTACGGGGCCACGAAGGCGGGCAGCACGTGGTCGCGCCCGTGGCCGGGTGAGCCGTGCCGGTGCTGCCAGCGGTTGTCGGCGGGCAGCACGTGCTCCAGCGCCGTGAGCAAGTCGTCGTCACTGCCCGCGCCGGTCTCGATGATCGCGATCCCGGCAGTCGCATGCGGCACGAACACGTGCAGCAGCCCATCGCCCAGCTCCCGCACGAAGGCCGCGGCCTCATCGGTGATGTCGACGACGGTCGCCCGGCTCCCGGTCCGCACCGTCAGCACTTCACTACGCACCCGCCCACCCTAATCGCCCCCGGCCCCGACTCGTCCCGGCCGGCCCGGCCCGGCCCGGCCGCGAGCGAAAGGAAGATCGGCGTTTCCGGTCAGGAAGTGAGGTCGGACCGCACTTCCTGACCGGAAACACCGATCTTGACGCCGCCACGCCGCGACAGCGCGGGGCCGCGGCCGGGAGGCAGCGGGGGCGGGGAGGCAGCGGGTCAGTCGCCGCCGCCACCGCCGTCGCCGCCACCGTCGCCGCCCGAGTCACCCGAGTCGCCGGAGTCGTCGCTGTCGTAGTCGTCATCGTCGTGGTCGTGGTCGCCGTGCGAGTGGCCGCCCCGCCGGCGGCGGCGCTTACGCGGGGCGAACAGCAGGATCAGGCCGAAGACGATCACCAGCGGGGCGGCGAAGCCGGCGACGCGCTCCAGGCCCGTGGGCGGGATGAAGGCGTAACCGTCCATGCCGGTGATCGCGACCGCCGGGACCGCCGACTTGTTCGCGTCGAGTGCGGCGGCGACGTCCCGGCCGACCACCCGGCCGCTGTCCCGCAGCGGCCCGTTGACCCAGCTGAGCTCGCAGTTGCCGTAGATGCCCGCGTACGGCGGGGCCAGCAGGTCCTGCTGGCAGACCAAAGCATCACCGTTGTTCCCTGCCGTCACCTTTTCCCCGCCCAGATCGGCCAGGAGGGGGAAGGTCGTGTTGACGGCGAGCAGGAATCCGTATGCGATGAGAAGGAGACCGAGGAGTCGTCGCATGGGCGGCAATCTAATCGGCGCACGCCACTGGAGCGCTCCCCCGGTCGTGAAGCCGACCGAAATGTTACTGGTCAGTATGCGTGTCGCGTGTCGCATCGCGTGCCGGTACGCGTGACGAATCCCCCACCGGAGGGGCAGGATGGGTCGAACAGACAAACTCTGTGTCTAGACCGATCATCACTACAACTACGAGGGAACGCCTGTGGCCACCGAACGCAAGCGCCCGGTGATCAGCGACGGCCTGCCGAGCCAGCTCCCGGACATCGATCCCGAGGAGACGGCCGAGTGGGTCGAGTCGCTCGACGGAGTGATCGACGAACGAGGCGCCAAGCGCGCCCGGTACGTCATGTTGCGCCTGCTGGAGCGGGCTCGTGAGCGGCAGGTCGGCGTCCCCCCGCTGACCACGACCGACTACATCAACACGATCCCCAGCGAGCGGGAGCCGTGGTTCCCCGGCGACGAGCACATCGAGCGCCGGCTGCGCGCGTACATCCGGTGGAACGCGGCCATGACCGTGCACCGGGCGCAGCGCCCCGGTGTCGGCGTCGGCGGGCACATCTCCACCTACGCGTCGTCCGCGTCGCTCTACGAGGTCGGCTTCAACCACTTCTTCCGGGGCAAGAACCACCCGGGTGGCGGCGACCACATCTTCTACCAGGGCCACGCCTCCCCCGGCATGTACGCGCGCGCGTACCTGGAGGGCCGCCTGAGCGAGCACCAGCTCGACGGGTTCCGCCAGGAGCTGTCGCACCCGGGCGGCGGCCTGCCGTCGTACCCGCACCCGCGCCTGATGCCGGACTTCTGGGAGTTCCCGACGGTGTCCATGGGCCTGGGCGGCCTGAACGCGATCTACCAGGCGCGGTTCAACCGCTACCTGCACCACCGCGGCATCAAGGACACCTCGGACCAGCGAGTATGGTCCTTCCTCGGCGACGGCGAGATGGACGAGCCGGAGACCCTGGGCGCGATCGGCCTGGCCGCGCGCGAGGAGCTGGACAACCTCACCTTCGTCATCAACTGCAACCTGCAGCGCCTCGACGGCCCGGTCCGCGGCAACGGCAAGGTCATGCAGGAGCTGGAGGCGTTCTTCCGGGGCGCCGGCTGGAACGTCATCAAGGTCGTCTGGGGCCGGGAGTGGGACCCGCTGCTCGCCCAGGACACCGACGGCGCGCTGGTCAACCTGATGAACGTGACGCCCGACGGTGACTACCAGACCTACAAGGCGGAGTCCGGGGCGTACGTGCGCGAGCACTTCTTCGGCCGCGACGCGCGGACCCGCAAGATGGTCGAGCACATGTCCGACGACGAGATCTGGGGTCTCAAGCGCGGCGGCCACGACTACCGCAAGCTCTACGCCGCCTACAAGGCCGCGACCGAGCACACCGGTCAGCCGACGGTCATCCTCGCCAAGACCATCAAGGGCTGGACGCTGGGCTCGCACTTCGAGGGCCGCAACGCCACGCACCAGATGAAGAAGCTGACGCTGGACGACCTGAAGAGCTTCCGCGACCGCCTCTTCCTCGACATCCCGGACTCGGCCCTGGAGGCCAACCCGTACGAGCCGCCGTACTTCCACCCGGGTGCCAAGAGCGACGAGATCGGCTACCTGATGGAGCGGCGTGCGGCGCTGGGCGGCTCGCTGCCCTCGCGCAACACCAAGCACACGCCGCTGCAGCTGCCCGAGACCAAGGTCTACGCGGACCTGAAGAAGGGCTCCGGCAAGCAGAAGATCGCCACCACGATGGCCTTCGTCCGGCTGTTCAAGGACCTGATGAAGGACAAGGTGATCGGCCACCGCTGGGTGCCGATCATCCCCGACGAGGCGCGCACCTTCGGCATGGACTCGCTGTTCCCGACGGCGAAGATCTACTCGCCGCACGGCCAGCAGTACACCTCGGTGGACCGGGAGCTGTTCCTGTCCTACAAGGAGTCCACCGCCGGGCAGATCCTGCACGAGGGCATCAACGAGGCCGGCTCGATCGCCTCGTTCACGGCCGCGGGCAGCGCGTACGCCACGCACGGCGAGCCGATGATCCCGGTCTACATCTTCTACTCGATGTTCGGGTGGCAGCGCACGGCCGACGGCCTGTGGGCGGCGGCGGACCAGATGACGCGCGGCTTCCTGCTCGGCGCGACCGCGGGCCGCACCACGCTCAACGGCGAGGGCCTGCAGCACGAGGACGGCCACTCGCACCTCATCGCGGCGACCAACCCGGCCGCGGTGGCGTACGACCCGGCGTTCGGCTTCGAGATCTCCTACATCGTCGAGGACGGTCTCAAGCGGATGTACGGCGAGTCGCCGGAGGACGTCTTCTACTACATGACCGTCTACAACGAGCCGTACGTGCACCCGGCGGAGCCCGCCGACGTGGATGTGGCGGGCCTGCTCAAGGGCCTGTACCGGTACGCTCCCGCGACGGTCGAGGGGCCGAAGGCGCAGATCATGGCCTCGGGTGTCGGCATGCAGTGGGCGCTGCGCGCCCAGCAGTTGCTGGCCGAGGACTGGGGCGTGGCCGCCGACGTGTGGTCGGCGACCAGCTGGACCGAGCTGCGCCGCGACGCGGTGGAGACGGAGCGGCACAACCTCCTGCACCCGGACCAGCCCGCCAAGGTGCCGTACGTGACCCGCGCGCTGCAGAACGCGCCCGGCCCGAAGGTGGCCGTGTCCGACTGGATGCGGGCCGTCCCCGACCTGATCTCGCGCTGGGTCCCGGGCGACTACACCTCGCTCGGCACCGACGGCTTCGGCATGTCGGACACCCGCTCGGCCCTGCGCCGCCACTTCAACGTCGACGCCGAGTCGGTCGTCGTGGCGGTCCTGGCCCAGCTCGCCCGCGCCGGTGAGGTCCCCGCGACCGCCCCGGCCGAGGCCGCCCGCAAGTACGCCATCGACGACGTCCTGGCGGCCCCCGCCGGCGAAACCGGCGGCGACAGCTGAGAGAAAGGAAGGGCACCTTCTGCAACGCTCCGCGTTGCAGAAGGTGCCCTTCCTTTCGGCCAAGGCCCCGCGACCTGGTGTCGCGGGGCCTTCGTGCTGTCTGGTCGGTCAGCCGCCGATCGGGTGGCCGTAGCGGCACATCAGCGGCAGGGCCAGGGCGGTGGTTCAGGGGCGGGCGGCCCAGAGCAGGCCGCGTTCGGTGAGGGTGCGGATCTCGGGGATGTCGAGGTCGGGCAGGTGATGGCCGATCGTGGAGACGAAGATGCGGCCCTGGCCCCACTGCCGGGTGTACACGGCGGGGTGGGTGACCGGCTCGCGCCAGGGTTCGCCGTCCTCGACGGGGAAGGTGATGGTGGCCAGGACGTCGTTGAGCGGGTCGGCCAGCATCCAGTAGCGCTCGGTGTGCAGGGCGACGGTGCTGATGCCGGTGACGATCGGGTGGTCGGCGCGCTCGGGCCGCACGGTGAGGGTGTGCGGGACGAAGTCGCCGGGGTGGCAGGTGAACCAGCCGCCGGTGAGCCACTGGTAGCGGCGTTCGGTGAACGCGGCGACGATGCCGCCGTGCCAGCCGGCGAGGCCGGTGCCGGCGCGGACGGCGTCGTCGAGATGGCGGGCCCGGTCGGGGCTGAGGTCACCGGTGGTCCAGCAGTTGACGATCAGGTCGGTACGGGCGAGCAGGGCCGTGTCGTCGTACACGGACAGATCGTCGGCGATCTCGACGGCGAAGCCCTGGTCCTTGAGGAAGGGCAGGAAGCTGTCGGTGGTGCCGACGGGGTCGTGGAAGTCGGCCCCACCGCGGACGATCAACGCGCTACGCATGGCGCACAGGGTAAACGGTTTCCTGCTGGCCGGCGAGCACGCCCCTTGGCGGGCTGTCGCAACGAGCGGCTCCCACGGGCTCGGCCGCGGCCGGGGACGGCATCGGGCCGGGCAGGCCGATCCGGCGCACCCCGGGGGCGAGCACGGTGCCGAGGCAGGCGGCGGCCACCACGACCGCCCCGGCGAACAGCGGGACCTGCGGCGACCAGGCCGCCGCGGCCAGCGGCGCGAGCGCGTAGCCGACCGGGGTGGCCGCGAGCGAGCACAGCCAGTCGTACGACGTCACCCGGGCCAGCGCCTGCGGCGGGATCTCGGCCTGCACGACCGTCTCCCATACCGGGTTGAGGAAGCCGAGGGCCGCCATGGCCAGGCCGTACGAGCCGATGACGGCCGGCGCCGGGGCGGCCACCGCCAGCAGTGCCAGCGGCAGCGCGTAGGTGGCCAGGCCCAGGTTCGCCACCAGCACCGGGCGGCGGGGGCGCACCCGGCTCGCGATCAGGGAACCGAGCAGCAACCCGACCGCACCGGCCTCCAGCACGAGCACCCACGTGGCGTCGCCGCCGAGCCGGTCGACGGCGATGGCCGGGCCCAGCGTGATCAGCACCGCGGCGACGCCGTTCCACGCGGCGTGGGCGATGAGGCTGGTCCAGTACCAGTCCCGGGAGCGGACCTCGGCCCAGCCCGCGGCCAGGTCGGCGAGCAGGGTGCGGCGCTCGACCGGCACCCGCCGCACCCGGATGACGGCCAGCAGCAGCGCGCTGGCCGCGAAGGACGCGCCGTCGAGCAGAAACGCCCAGCCCGCCCCGGCGAACAGGATCAGCGCCCCGGCCAGCGCGGGCCCGGCCAGCCGGGTGACGCCGGTGGCGACGGCCATCGCGGCGTTGGCCGCCTGCCGCTGGTCGCCGTCCACCACCCCGGCGACCAGCGGTGACGTGGTGGGTATGGCGAACGCGGAGGCGATTCCGCCGACCGCCGACGCGACGGCGAGGTGCGCCAGCTCCGGATCTCCGCCGATCAGCTCGCAGCCGACGAACACCTGCACGGCGCACCGGACAAGGTCGGCGGACAGCGCCACCAGGCGCGGGTCGTGGCGGTCGGCGAGCACGCCGCCCAGCGGCAGCAGCACCAGCCGGGGCACCATCGCGCAGGCCAGCACCAGTGCCAGGGCGCCGCTGGATCCGGTGGCGTGGTGCACGGCGATGGCGAGCGCGGCGGGGATGACGAAGTCGCCCAGCGAGGACAGGGTGCGGCCGACGAAGAGCAGCCGGAAGGCGCGTTGGCGCAGGGGGTGGGCCATGTTCGCCAAGATATTTCGGTACCGAACTTTTTGTCAACGAACAATTCGGTTCCGAAAGGTCGTGGCCGTCATAGGATCACCGGCATGGAGCCCCGCGACTCGGTGGACGCGCACGTCGCCCGCTGGCTGCCCGTGCTGCCCGACCTCGACCCCGACATCGAGGCCGCGGTGACGCGGATGAAGAAGCTGTCGCACCACCTGCGACGGGTACGCGAGCAGTCGCTCGTCGACTTCGACCTGCAGCGCCACGAGTTCGACACGCTGCACTCGCTGGCCGGGCGGGGTGGCCGCGCCGCACCGTCGGAGCTGGCCGGCGACCTGGCCATGGCCCCCGCGACGATCACCGGCCGCCTGGACGGGCTGGAGCAGCGCGGCTTCATCCGCCGCACCCCGTCGGCCGCCGACCGGCGGCGAGTCGACATCGAGCTGACCGAGTCCGGCCGCGCCGCCTGGCTCGGCGCGATGGACGTGCTCGGCCACGAGGAGTACCGGCTGCTCGGGGCGCTGAACGCGGCTGAGCGGCGTACGCTGGCCGACCTGCTGCGCCGGGTCATGCTCGCCGCCGAGCAGCCGGGAGACCGCAGCTCAGGACAGCCGTTGCACGGCGGCGGCTAGTGTCGGGGCATGCCCCCGGAAGACCCCGCCGCCATGCCCCAGGTGGGGCTGCGCACGCTCTGGCCGTACCTGCGCGCCCACCGCTCCTCGCTGCTCGTCGTCGCCGCCCTGTCCCTGGTCACCACCGCCGGCACGCTGCTGCAGCCGGTGCTGACCCGCAACGTGCTCGACGGGCTCGGCGCGCGTACGCCGATCGGCGCGAGCGTGCTCGCGCTCGTGGTCACGCTGGTCGGCGTCGCCGCGGTCGACGGCTTCCGGCACTTCCTGCTCCAGCGCACCGCGGAGGGCCTGGTCCTCACGTCGCGCCGCCGCCTGGCCGGGCACCTGCTGCGCCTGCCGATCGCCGAGTACGACCAGCGCCGCACCGGTGACCTGCTGTCCCGGGTCGGCGCGGACACCACGCTGCTGCGGGCCGTGGTCACCTCCGGCCTGTTCGACACCGTCAGCGGCGCGATCATGGTGGTCGGCGCGGCGACCGCGATGGTGCTGCTGGACCCGCTGCTGTTCGGCGTCACCCTGATCGGCCTGGTGATCGGCATGTCGGGCGGCATCTACTTCGCCCGCAAGGTGCGCGGCATGTCCCGCGACGCGCAGGCGCGCATCGGCGAGATGACCGCCGCCGTCGAACGCTCCATCACCGCCGCGCGCACCATCCGGGCCAGCCGGGCCGAGGCCCGGGAGACGGCGACCGTGGCGCACAGCGCCGAGCAGGCGTACCACGCGGGGGTGCGGATCGCCCGGTTGCAGGCGATCGTGCAGCCCGCCATGGTGACCACCATCCAGGGCTCGTTCCTGCTGGTGCTGGGCGTCGGCGGGGCGCGCGTCGCGTCCGGCGCGATCACCGTCGGCGACCTGGTCGCCTTCGTGCTGTTCGTGTTCTTCCTGGTGATGCCGCTCGGTCAGGCGCTCAACGCGTACACGCAACTGCAGGCCGGTCTCGGTGCGCTGCAGCGCATGGAGGAGGTGCTGGTCATCCCGCTCGAAGGCGCGGACGTGCCGGCGCAGTCCGGCCCGGCCCGGTCGGGCCGGGCGGAGGCCGCCGCCCCGGCGGTCGAGTTCGACCGGGTCGGCTTCGGCTACACCGACGCCGAGGGCAAGGTCGGCGAGCCGGTGCTGCGCGAGGTCAGCTTCCAGGCCCCGGTGGGTACGCGGACCGCGCTGGTCGGGCCGTCCGGGGCGGGCAAGTCGACGCTGCTGTCCCTGGTCGAGCGGTTCTACGAGGTGACCTCGGGCAGCCTGCGCGTCGACGGCGTGGACGTGCGCGAGCTGAGCCATGACACGCTGCGGTCCCGGCTCGGCTACGTCGAGCAGGAGTCGCCGGTGCTGGCCGGCACGCTGCGGGACAACCTGCGGCTGGCCACGCCGGACGCGACCGAGGAGCAGATGCGCGCCGTGCTCGCCGCGGTCAACCTCGAAGAACTGGTCGACCGGACCCCGCTCGGGCTGGACGCCCAGGTCGGCGAGGGCGGCGTGCTGCTGTCCGGCGGGGAGCGGCAGCGGCTGGCGATCGCCCGTACGCTGCTGGCCGCGCCACCGATCCTGCTGCTGGACGAGCCGACCAGCAACCTCGACGCGCGTAACGAGGCGGCGCTGCGCTCGGCGATCGACACCGTCGCGCAGGGCCGCACCCTGCTGATCGTCGCGCATCGGCTGTCCACCGTCGTGGACGCCGACCAGATCGTGGTGCTGGAGCACGGCCGCGTCGTGGCCACCGGCCGCCACGAGGAACTGCTCGACACCAGCCCGCTCTACCGCGAGCTCGCCGCCCACCAGTTCCTCGTCGACCCCGCCCCCGACCCCGCCTGAGCGCAGGGGCGGGGTCAGCCGGCCACCGGGGCGGCGACGGCGGGCTCGGCGGTGCGCTGGGTGAGGTCCATACGGCCGGACAGCTCCCAGGGCGCCTGGAACGGGAAGTACGCCTCCATGAAGTCGCGCACCATCTCGGTCTGCTCGTCCATCTCCCCGGCGGCCGAGTTGGTGTCGTTGAGGCAGAACACGTCGACGTTGCGCTGGCGGACGAGCCGGGCCAGCATGACCGGGGCGATCAGGCGGCCCAGGTCGATGTAGACGTGGCTGATCGAGCCGGGCACCGAGCGCCCGGTGCTGTGCGCCCAGTAGTGCGCCAGCGACGACGGAATGGACAGGTCGCCGCGGTCGCGGAACTGGTGCGAGGCGGTCGCGTGCGACTCCTCGCGCAGCTCGGTCTCGATCTCCTCCAGCACCGCGCGCAGCAGCGGGTACGGCACGTGGCGCATCTTCTGGTAGAGCTGGGTGCCGAAGCGTTCCTGGAGCAGCCGCCGGTTGTTCTTCGCGGCGACGTCGACGGGCGCGTCGGCGGGCGCGGGCGGGTTGACGTCGACCAGCGAGCTGGACGGGAAGAACTTGGCCACTCCGTTGGCGAAGAAGAACTGGGTGGGCAGCACGGGCCGGCCCAGGATCATGTCGTCGTTGAAGTACAGGAAGTGCTCCGACAGGCCGGCCACCTTGTGCAGCCGCGACTCGATGGCGTGCGAGTTGAAGGTCGGCAGCACCCCCACGTCGCCGAAGATCTCCTTGTGCGAGACCAGCGTGACGTGCGGCGACGTCGGGTCGAGCCAGGACGGCGTCTGGTCGTCGGTCACCAGGTAGATGTGGTTGACCCACGGCGCGAACGCGTGCAGCGAGCGCATCGAGTAGAGCAGCTCGTCGCGTGAGGTGAACCGGGAGTCGTTGGTCGCCAGCCCGGCGAACGAGTCGTCGGGGTCCTCGCCGAGGGCCAGCGCCTTGCGGCTGCGCCAGGCCGGGTCGTCGCCGTCCACCCAGGTGTAGACGACGTCGATGGGGAACTGCACGTCGTTGGGGCCGGGCTCGGCGTAGACGGCGCGGCTGCGGTAGCGGGGCTCGGCGTCGCGCGGCACGAACGCCGACAGGCGCGCGGCGGCGACGTACCGCGTCGGGTTGTCCACACTGACGACGGTGCCGACCTTGTGGTTGCGCGGCCCGACCTGGCGCGGGGCCTGCCAGCCCTGCTGCTTCACGGTCGACCAGAACTCGATCTCGCAGGCGTACGCGTCCTGGGTGAGCGGCATGTTCGCCGCGGCCCCGGCGGACCGGTAGACCTGCACCACCGCGCAGCGCTGCGGGCTGACCCGGCGGCCGGCCACGTCGAGGGTCCGGATGACGGTGTCCCCGGCGGCCCTGCCCCGCAGCAGGCGCAGCACCTGCGCGCGGTGCTCGGCCGCGACGGCGACGGCGCTGCGCCGCGGGTCGGTGTGCGGCAGGCAGAAGTAGTCGACGCCGTCGGCTTCCAGCAGCCCGATCACGGTCTGCAGATTGTCGTGCCACGCGTGGGCGGGCGACGAGCCGCCGGACGCGGTGACGGGGCCGGCGGGCCGGGTGCGGGACGGTCCACCGACGAGCAGCTTGGCGATGCGGACCCGTTGACGCAGCGGGAGCCGGTAGGCGGCGGCGCGCAGCGCGGGTCTCGGCAGGAGGCGTTTGACAATCTGCTTCACAACAACCCAACATAGGTCATAAGCCGCATAGGACTGTGTATTTGGTTAATAAGGACATTCATGTTGACTGCCGTTTTCAGCCGTCAGGGGGTCAACGCTTGACCCGCCCACAACCGCACGCTTTCGGCCCGGCCCCGTTCGGCGCCCGGCTCGCCCGCAGCCTTCCGATCACGATTCCGGCGCTGGTCACCCTGCTCGTGGTGCTGGTCGGACACGACCGGCGGGCCCTCTGGCGCGACGAGTACGCCACCTGGTGGGCCGCCTCGCTCACCACCGACCAGCTGGAACTCCTGCTGTCCAAGGTAGATGCGGTGTTCGCGCCGTTCTACCTGTTCACCCGGGCGTGGGTCGCCCTCTTCGGGGACGGCCTGACCAGCCTGCGGCTGCCCTCGGCACTGGCCATGGCCGCCGCGGCGGGCCTGATCGGCGCGCTCGGGCGGCGGCTGTTCTCCCCCGGCGCCGGCCTGGTCGCCGGGCTGCTGTTCGCCCTGCTGCCCGCGGTCTCCCGCTATGGCGAGGAGGCCCGGCCGTACGCGTTCGCGCTGGCGTTCGCCGTGGCGGGTGCGCTGGCCCTGCTGCGGGCGCTGGAGCAGCCGGAGCGGTGGCGGCGCTGGGTGCCGTACGCGCTGATCGTCGCCGCCATCGGCTGGTCGCACCTGGTGGCGCTGACGGTGCTGGCCGCGTACGCGGTGGCCGTGCTCGGCGCGGTGGGGCTGCACTCGGCCGCGCTGCGAAACTGGGTGCTCGCCACCGCCGCGGGCGGCCTGCCCGTGCTGCCGCTGCTGTGGCTGGGCAAGCGCCAGACCGGTCAGATCGGCTGGATCGGCGACCGCGGCGAGGAGTCGATCCGGGAGTTCATCACCAGCATCTTCGGCTCGCTCTGGGTCGGCCTGGCGGTGCTGGGGCTGGCGCTGCTCTCGGTGCGCCTGGCCGAGCCGCGCCGGCGGTTCCTGCTGGCCTGGGCGCTGCTGCCGCCTGCCGCCGTGCTGGCGCTCACCCCGGTGATCAACATGATGCTGTCGCGGTACCTGCTGTTCACCGTGCCCGCCTGGGTGCTGCTCGCCGCCTGCACGCTGCGCGAGGCGTCGGCCCGGGTGGCCGCGCTGACCCCGGCGGCCCGCGCGGCGGCGGCGCGGGCGGTGTCCCCGGTCCCGCCGACGACGGCGGCGCGCCGGGCCGTCGCGGGCCCGCGCAGCGCGAAGGCGATCCTCGGCGGCGAGGCGGCGGAGACCGGCGCGCGGCGCTCCACGGCCCGGCGAGCGCTGGCCGGGGACGGGCCCGCCTGGGCGGTGTCGCTGGGCGCGCTGGCGGTGCTGGCCCTGGTCGGCCTGCCGGGACAGGTCGAGGCCCGCACGCTGCCCGCCGGCAACCAGGCGGATCTGCGTACCGCCGCGGAGATCATGCGGCCGCGCCTGCTGCCGGGCGACGCCATCGCCTACGGCGGCGAGTCGCACGGCGGCCCGCGCACCTTCCGCCGCGGGATGACCTTCGAGCTGCGTGACCTCGACGGGCCCAAGGACGTCTTCGTATCCGTCCGGGGTCAGGACCGGGGCAGCTTCGAAGCCGTCGAGTGCGCCGACCCGGCCGAGTGCGCCAAGGGCGTCACCCGGATCTGGCTGGTGACCTCCGCGCCCGACCGCGACCTGTTCGCGGCCATGCCGGTGGCCCGTGCCGAGCTGCTGCGCGACGAGTTCACCACGGTGTTCGCCCAGCGCACCCAGGGTGTCGCGGTGGCCCTGCTGGTCCGCGAGCAGCCCCCGGCCTCGCAACCGTAGCGGCACGCCCGCCCGGAGGGCCCGTCCCCAGGTGGGGCGGGCCCTCCGCGTATCCGGGGACACCCCCGGCAAACCTGGTGGCGCGCCGGCCGGGGGCGCGCCGTACCCTGGAGGTCGTGACGGTACGTGTGCGCTTCGCTCCCTCCCCGACCGGTATGTTCCACGTCGGCGGCGCCCGCTCGGCGCTGCAGAACGCGGTCTTCGCCAAGCAGCAGGGCGGGGTGTTCGTCCTGCGCATCGAGGACACCGACGCCGCGCGCAACCGCCCCGAGTGGACCGAGGGCATCCTGTCCGCGCTGGAGTGGATCGGCATCGCCCGGGACACCTACGAGGGCCCGCTGTTCCAGTCCTCGTACCACGCGGAGCACACCAAGGCCGCCCAGCAGCTGTTCGACGCGGGCAAGGCCTACTACTGCGACTGCACCCGCGACGACGTGCAGGCCCGCACCGACAACAAATACTCCGGCTACGACGGCTTCTGCCGCGATCGGGGCCTGAGCGCGGGCGAGGGCCGGGCGCTGCGCTTCCGCACCCCCGACGAGGGCGTGACCAAGGTCGTCGACCTGATCCGCGGCGAGCCGACCTTCGAGAACAAGCTGATCGAGGACTTCGTCATCGCCCGCGGCGACGGCTCGCCGGTGTTCCTGCTGGCCAACGTCGTCGACGACATGACCATGGGGATCACCCACGTGATCCGCGCCGAGGAGCACCTGCCCAACACGCCCAAGCAGCAGCTGCTCTGGGAGGCGCTGGGCAAGACCCCGCCGGTGTGGGCGCACGTGCCGGTCGTGGTCAACGAGAAGCGGCAGAAGCTGTCCAAGCGCCGCGACAAGGTCGCCCTGGAGATGTACCGCGACGAGGGCTATCTCGCCGCCGCCATGCGCAACTACCTGATGCTGCTCGGCTGGGCGCCCAGCGGCGACCGGGAGATCGTGCCCTGGTCGGTGATCGAGGACGAGTTCCGCCTGGACGAGGTCAACCCGTCCCCCGCGTTCTTCGACGAGAAGAAGCTGCGCGCGTTCAACGGCGAGTACATCCGGGCGCTGTCGGTGCCGGCGTTCACCGAGGCGTGCGCGCCGTGGCTGACCGGGCCGTTCCCGACCGAGGAGGAGCGGGCCGAGCGGGGCTACGGCATCACGCCGCCGCCGTGGTCGCCGGAGGCGTACGACCCGGCCGTGTTCGCGCAGGTCGCCGAGCTGGTGCAGACCCGCATCACGGTGCTGTCCGAGGTGCCGTCCTACGTGGACTTCCTGTTCCTGGACTCACCGCTGCTGGACGAGGCGTCCTGGGCGAAGGCGTCCAAGGACGCGGGCATCCTGCCCGACGTCATCGCGGCGCTGCGCGACCTGTCGTCGTGGGACGCCGAGTCGCTGAAGAACACCCTGGTGACCGTCGGCGAGGCGCACGGGCTGAAGCTGGGCAAGGCGCAGGCCCCGGTCCGCGTCGCGGTCACCGGCCGCTCGGTGGGCCTGCCGCTGTTCGAGTCGCTGGAGGTGCTCGGCCGCGAGCGCACACTGCGCCGGCTGGAGGCCGCGGCGGCCTGATCCGCAGACGACGACGCCCCCGCCGTGCTTCGGCGGGGGCGTCCTGCGTTACCGGATCAGGCCTGTTCGCGGCGCTTCTTGACGAGGTTGATGACCCCGCCGACCAGCAGGCCGGCCACGGCCGCCCCGCCGACCCAGGGCCACCACGGGTCACCGGAGCCGGTGTCGGCGACCGGCGCGGTGCTCGCCGCGGCCGGGCTCGCCGACGGGCTGACCTGCGCCGACTCGGCGACCGGGGACGGGCTCGGGGCGGCGCTCTCGGCCACTGCCAGGCTGAACTTGTACGACCCCTTCACCAGGTGGCCGTCCTTGGACAGCACCTCGTACGCGACGGTGTAGGCCCCGCCCGCGGCGCCGGTGAACGGCACGGACACCGCCTTGCCGCTCACGGTCACGGGGCCCGCCGCCACACCGCCGTCCGGGCCGGTCACCGTGAGCTTCGTCCCATCGCTCTTGAGCGTGGCCAGGAAGGTCAGCTTCACCGCGGCGGGGGCGGCCGTCAATGTGGCGTCCTTCTTCGGCGAGGCCTCTACCAGGGCATTGTGCGCCCAGGCCGGAGTCGCGCCGAGCAGCAGCGCGCCGAGTCCCACCAGGACGGCGAGCACCGCCGCGCCACGCCGGGCCACCCGGCCCTGCCCGCTCCGCCGCCGACTGTCCCCCACGATCGCCTCCGCTTCGTTATGATCCACCGCAATCCGCAGTTGGTCGACGTTACCGGCCCTTTCGGTTCCCGACCAATCGCGCGCGTTACCCCACCAAGCCCGACAGTGCCGCGCCCGTGTCCGAAACGTGACTATCGGCGTAGCAACCTGACAGGTTTCTCGCGGGTCTAGAAGAGGTACCACCAGTCACACTGGCACCAGGTGACGCAGCGCGAAACGGGGCGGGGGCCATGCAGGGCATCAACGTGAGGGGCACCATCGTGAAGGTCGTGGCAGGACTGTTCGCCGCAGCCCTGTTGCTGCTCGGCGCGCCCGCGTTCGGCGCGCCGACGCCGTCGCCCAAGCCGAGCCCGTCGCCGACCGTGCGCACCATCACCATCTCCTCGGACATGCTGACCGCGCCCATCGTGCTGCGCTCCGACCAGCACCAGCGCCAGTTCGCGGCGATGGCGGGCGAGGTCGACTGGCTGGCCGGCGGCACGTCGCCGCTCAAGGCCCCGGCCGCCGACAAGCTCGGCCCGAAGTTCGTCGTGCTGGCCGCGGTCAACGGTGTGGACAAGCAGACCTACGACCTGTACCCGCTGGCCGCGGGCGGCCCTCGGGTCTTCCGCCCGGCCGCGCAGCCCGACAAGCGCAAGGTCACCGCGGCCTGGTTCCTGGGGCGCTTCACCATGGACGCCTCGCTGCGCGGTGCCGGGATCTCGCTGGGCACGGCCGCGCCGGCCGAGGGCGGCGGCACGGGCGGCGGTCTGGTCGAGTCGGCGACGGCCGAGCCGGACATCCGCGCCATGGTCGGCGACTGGCAGCGTTTCGTGGGACTCAACGGCGCGGTCGTGGTGGTCATCGCGCTCGGCGTGTTCGCCATCGCGTACGCGTTCCGGCGCACCATCTGACGTCGGTGCGCCCCGGCTTCCGGCCGGGGCGCAGGTGCCACATACTGGCCCGATGCGACTGCCCCGCACATCCCTGCGCACCCTCGCCGTGCTGGCCCTGGCGGCCTTCAGCCTCTCCGGCTGCATGAAGCTCGACATGAACATGACCGTGAACAGCGACGACACCGTCGACGGCACGATCATCATGGCGCTGGACAAGTCGGTGCTCCAGCTGAGCGGCAAGAGCCCGGAGCAGGCGTTCGACGACGCCGGCGACAGCCTCGCGGAGCTGCCGAAGGGCGCGAAGACCGAGGTGTACGACGACGGCAAGTACTACGGCAAGAAGATCATCTACGACGACCTGCCGCTGACCGAGTTCAACACCGGTGAGAAGGGCTCGCCCTCGATCACCCACGCCAACGGCAAGTACGTCTTCACCGCGGACCTCGACACCGGCGCCGACGGCCTCGGCCCGCAGGCCGAGATGGTCAAGCCGTTCCTGAGCAGCCTGCAGATCACCTTCGCGGTCACCTTCCCCGGAAAGGTGATCGAGCACGACGCCAAGGCGGTCGTCGACGGCAACACCGTGCGCTGGAACGTCGCCCTGGGCGGCAAGAACGAGCTGCGCGCCGTGGCCGAGGAGGGCAGCGCCTTCCCGTGGCTGGTCGTCGCCGTGGTCGGCGGCGCGCTCGGCCTCGCCGTGATCATCGGCATCGTGTTCCTGGCCGTCTGGCTGACCCGCCGCAAGGCGCCTACCGCCGCGCCCGACCCGTACGCCGCGACCCCGTTAGACCCGGCCACGGTGGCCCAGCCCGTCGGCGGGAACCCGGCCACCACGCCCTACGCCGCGCCGCAGCAGGGCGGCACGGACGGGCAGCCCCACTGAGCCGGGCCGGTGGAGCCCGCAGGCTCCCTAATATGGGGCACATGACCGACGGCGAACCGCTGGCCGCGACGCTGCGGCAGATCGAGCGGTCCGCCGGCGCCCTGGCCACCGCCAGCGTGTCACGCATGGACGAGTCGCTGCCGTGGTTCCGCGAGCTGCCGGCCGACCAGCGGTCGTGGGTCATGCTGGTGGCGCAGGCCGGTGTCCAGTCGCTGGTGCAGTGGCTGCGCACGGGCGCGGGCGCGCGGGGCGGGCCGCAGGCGGTCTCCGACGAGGTGTTCGACGTCGCGCCGCGGGCGCTGGCCCGCAGCATCAACCTGCAGCAGACCGTCGCCCTGATCAAGGTCACCATCGACGTCGTCGAGGAGCAGGTGCCGCACCTGGCCGCGCCCGGCGAGGAGCAGCAGCTGCGCGAGGCGGTGCTGCGCTACTCCCGCGAGGTCGCGTTCGCCGCCGCCCGGGTGTACGCCCGCGCGGCCGAGTCGCGCGGCGCGTGGGACGCCCGGCTGCAGGCGCTGCTGGTGGACGCGCTGCTGCGCGGCGACTCCGCGGACGTGCTGGCCAGCCGCGCGGCCGCGCTCGGCTGGACGGACGCGCCGCCGGTCGCCGTGGTGGTCGGCCGCTCCCCCGGTGGCGAGGCCGCGATCGTGCTGCACGGGGTGCACCGCGCGGCGCGGCGCGCCGACGTCGAGGTGCTCGGCGGCGTGCACGGCGACCGGCTGGTCGTGGTGGTGGGCGGGGCCGCCGACCCGGTGGCGGTGGCGGAACGGCTGCTGCCCGCGTTCGGCGAGGGCCCGGTGGTGGTGGGCCCGGCGGTGCCGTCGCTGGAAGCGGCCACGGAATCGGCCCGTTCGGCGATGGCCGGGTACCGGGCCGCGCCCGCGTGGCCCGCCGCGCCCCGGCCGGTGGCCGCCGACGACCTGCTGCCCGAACGTGCCCTGGCCGGAGACGGGGAGGCCCGGCGCATCCTGCGCCATTCGGCGTACGGCGCGCTCGCGCGGACCAGCGGGGAGCTGCTGGAGACACTGGACGCGTTCCTCACGCACGGCGGGGCGCTGGAGGCGACCGCGCGGGCGCTCTTCGTTCACCCGAACACGGTGCGTTACCGCCTGCGCCGAGTGGCCGAGGTCACAGGCTTCGGGCCACTGACTCCGCGTGACGCGTTCACCCTCAAGATCGCGCTGGCGCTGGGCCGGCTCGAGCCCGGTACGCAGGGCGAACAGCTCACCAAGCCGACATGAACAGGACAAAATTCCGCCACCGTACGCCGATCTTTGTGGGGTACCCACAACATCGGTAGGAGGATTTAGTCATCCCCGGCAACGGCGCGCCGGTCCGTGATCCCTCAGGGTTGAATACGTGCTCGCCGTACTCTCCCCGGGCCAGGGTGCCCAGAAACCAGGATTCCTCACGCCGTGGCTCGACCTCGACGGCGCCGCTGATCGTCTGCGCTGGTGGTCGGACCTCGCCGGAGTCGACCTGGTGCACCTGGGCACCGCGGCGGACGCCGAGGAGATCAAGGACACCGCGAAGACCCAGCCGCTGCTGATCGCCGCCGCCCTGCTGGCCGCCGGCGAACTGCCGCTGGAGGACGTCTCGCTCGTGGCCGGACACAGCGTCGGCGAGCTGGGCGCGGCGGCCCTGGCCGGCATGCTCACCCCGGACGCGGCGATCACGCTGGCCGGCGTACGCGGCCGGGAGATGGCCGCCGCCTGCGCGCTGGAGCCCACCGGCATGGCCGCCGTGCTCGGCGGCGACGAGGCCGAACTGCTGGCCGCGCTGGAGGCCGCGGGGCTCTACGCCGCGAACCGCAACGGCGCCGGTCAGATCGTCATCGCGGGCGCGCTCGACGCGCTCGACAAGTTCGCCGCCGCGCCGCCGGCCCGTACGCGGGTCATCAAGCTGGCTGTCGCGGGCGCGTTCCACACCCCGTACATGGCCCCGGCCGAAGCGGCCCTGGCCGCCGTGGCGAGCAGCGTGGCCACCGCCGACGCCGCCCGCCCGCAGCTGTCCAACGCCGACGGCGCGGCCGTCACCGACGGCCAGGAGATGCTCGGCCGCCTGGTCCGCCAGGTGACCGCGCCGGTCCGCTGGGACCTGTGCATGCGCACCCTGGCCGAGCGCGGCGTCACCGCCGTGATCGAGCTGCCGCCCGCGGGCACCCTCGCCGGGCTGGTCAAGCGCGAGCTGAAGCCCGGCACGCCGGAGATCGTCACGCTGAACACGCCGGACGACCTGGCCGCCGCGAAGGACCTCATCTCGCGCCACAGCGCGCCGGGGTCGCACGAGTCAACCCCGCAAGCCCGCATCGGAGAGCAATCATGAGCGTAAGCGGCAGCAAGATCCTCGCTTTCGGGCACTACCAGCCGTCGCGCGTCGTGACCAACGACGATCTGGCGCAGATGGTCGACACCAACGACGAGTGGATCCAGTCCCGCGTCGGCATCAAGGAGCGGCGCATCGCCGACACCGAGACCGTCGCCGACATGGCCGGGTTCGCCGCCGAGAAGGCGCTGGCCGCGTCCGGCCTGACCGCCGCGGACATCGACCTGGTGATCGTGGCGACCTGCTCCTCGATCGACCGCAGCCCGAACGTGGCCTGCCGGGTCGCCGACAAGCTCGGCATCGCCGGGGCGGCCGCGTTCGACCTGAACACCGCGTGCTCGGGCTTCTCGTACGCGCTGGCCAACGCCGATCACTCGATCCGCGCCGGGGCAGCCAAGCACGCTCTGGTGATCGGCGCGGAGAAGCTGTCGCAGATCACCGACTGGTCCGACCGGAGCACCTGCGTGATCTTCGCTGACGGCGCGGGCGCGGCGGTCGTGTCGGCCACCGCCGAGGGCGAGGAGCCCGGCGTCGGCCCCGTGGTCTGGGGCAGCGAGCCGAGCGACGCTATCGCCATCGAGGGCTGGCAGCCGTACATCGTGCAGGAGGGCCAGAAGGTCTTCCGCTGGGCCACCGGCACCGCGCCCCAGGTCGCGCTCGCGGCCTGCGAGAAGGCCGGCGTGGCCCCCGGCGACCTGGGCGGTTTCGTGCCCCACCAGGCCAACCTGCGCATCATCGAGCCGCTGGCCCGCAAGATCGGCGTGGACCCGGCGGTGCTGTCCCGCGACATCGTGGAGTCCGGCAACACGTCGGCCGCGAGCATCCCGCTGGCGCTGTCCAAGATGATCGAGCGCGGCGAGGTGAAGTCCGGCTCGCCGGTGCTCCTCGTCGGCTTCGGCGGCGGCCTGACCTACGCCGGTCAGGTAGTCCGCTGCCCCTGAGCTCCACCCCTGGCTTACACCCACATCAGTTCCACCAACCGAAGGGAAACCAAGTTCCATGGCTACGCGCGAAGAGGTCGTCACCGGCCTGGCCGAGATCCTCGAAGAGGTCGCCGGCGTGAACCCCGACGACGTCTCCGAGGAGAAGTCGTTCACCGAGGACCTCGACGTCGACTCGCTCTCCATGGTCGAGGTCGTCGTGGCCGCCGAGGAGAAGTTCGGCGCGAAGATCCCGGACGACGAGGTCCAGAACCTGAAGACCGTCGGCGACGCTGTCTCCTTCATCGTCGCCAACTCCTGAAGTTGCGAGATTTGACGTGACCAAGCCTGACGTTGTCGTCACCGGTCTCGGCGCCACCACCCCGCTCGGCGGGGACGTGGCGTCGACCTGGGACGCGATGCTGGCGGGCCGCTCCGGGGTCAGCAAACTGACCCAGGAGTGGGCCGATCAGCTGACGGTGAAGATCGCTGCCCAGCTGGCGGTGGAGCCGAGCGAGGTCATCGACCGCGTCCGGCTGCGCAAGCTGGACCGCTCCGAGGCCGTGGCGCTCATCGCCGCCGCCGAGGCGTGGGCCGACTCCGGCCTGGCCGACGCCGGCCTCGACAAAGAGCGGCTCGGCGTGGTCGTCGGCTCCGGCATCGGCGGCGCACAGACCCTGCTGGCCCAGGACGACATCCTGGAGGCGTCCGGCGCGCGGCGGGTCAGCCCGCACACGGTGCCGATGCTGATGCCGAACGGTCCGGCCGCCTTCGTCGGCCTGGAGTACGGCGCGCAGGCCGGCGTGCACGCGCCGACCAGCGCGTGCGCCACCGGTGCCGAGGGCGTCGCGTGGGGTCTGGACATGATCCGGTCCGGTCGTGCCGACGTGGTCATCGCGGGCGGCACCGAGGCGGTCATCCATCCCCTGCCGATCGCCGGTTTCGCCTCGATGCGCGCCATGTCGACGCGCAACGACGAGCCGGAGAAGGCCTCCCGGCCGTGGGACAAGGGCCGTGACGGCTTCGTCCTCGGTGAGGGCGCGGGCATCGTCATCCTGGAGCGGGCCGACCACGCCGCGGCGCGCGGCGCGCGGATCTACGCGCGTCTCGCCGGTGCGGGCATGACCTCCGACGGGTACGACATCGTGCAGCCGCATCCCGAGGGCACGGGCGCCGCCCGGGCCATCGCGATGGCGCTGCGCGACGCCGGCGTGGCCAAGGCCGACGTCGCGCACGTCAACGCCCACGCCACGTCGACCCCGGTCGGCGACATGGCCGAGATCGCGGCGCTGCGGGCGGCGCTGGGTGACCACCCGGTGCTGACCGCGACCAAGTCGATGACCGGGCACCTGCTCGGCGCGGCGGGCGCGCTGGAGTCGATCGCGACGATCCTGGCGATCCGCGACAGTGTCGTGCCGCCGACGATCAACCTCGACGACCCCGACGACGCCCTGACCATGGACGTGGCGGCGCACAAGGCCCGCCCGCTGCAGATCGCAGCCGCGCTGAACAACTCGTTCGGCTTCGGTGGGCACAACGTCGCCCTCCTGTTCACGCGGCCGTAGGCCGGGTGACCGGCAGCTCGGGACGCGGCCGTAGGCCGGGTGACCGGCAGCTCGGGACGCGGCCGTAGGCCGGGCGGCCGAGCAGTCGGTTCGGTCCCGGCTCGTGCCAGGCGACGCCCAGGTGCCTCAGTGCGCCTGGGCGTCGTCGCGTAGACCGCCTGCCACAAGGGAGATCCGCATGACCACGACCTCGGCGGCCGGCATCGTCGACCATCGCGACCCGCTGGTGCGGCTGCGGGCCCTGTTCGACGAGGGCACGGTACGTACGCTGACCGCCGCGGAGGGCTCCGGCGTGCTCGGCGCCCGGGGCGACATCGACGGCATGCCCGCGGTCGCCTTCGCCACCGACGCCACCCGCATGGGCGGAGCGCTGGGTGCTGAGGGCTGCGAGCACATCGTGGACGTCATCGACACCGCGGTCCGCGAGCGCATCCCCGTCGTCGGGCTGTGGCACTCCGGCGGGGCCCGGCTGGCCGAGGGCGTCGTCGCGCTGGACGGGGTCGGGCAGGTCTTCGCGGCGATGGTGCGGGCCTCGGGCCGCGTGCCGCAGATCTCGGTGGTGCTCGGCCCGGCGGCCGGTGGCGCGGCGTACGGGCCGGCGCTGACCGACATCGTGATCATGAGCAATGCCGGCCGGATCTTCGTGACCGGCCCGGAGGTCGTCCGCTCCGTCACCGGCGAGCAGGTCGACATGGAGAGCCTGGGCGGCCCCGACGCGCACGGCCGCCGCTCCGGCGTCGTCCACCTCACCTGCAAGGACGACGCGTCCGCCGTCGCCGAGGCACGGCGGCTGGCCCGGCTGCTCGGCCGGCCGGGCCGTCTGTCCCCCGCCGACGTCGCCGACGACCGCGATCTCGGCGCGTGGCTGCCTGAGCAGGCCAACCGGGCGTACGACGTCCGGCCCCTGGTCAAGGCCCTGCTCGACGAGCCCGGTGTGGAACTGCACGCCAAGTGGGCCCCGAACGTGGTGACCGCCCTCGGCCGTTTCGCCGGCCGCACCGTCGGCGTCGTCGCGAACAACCCGCTGCGCCTGGGCGGCTGCCTCGACTCCGCCGGAGCGGAGAAGGCGGCCCGATTCGTGCGCATGTGCGACGCGCTCGGCGTGCCGCTGATCGTCGTCGTGGACGTGCCCGGCTACCTGCCCGGCCTCGGCCAGGAATGGGACGGCGTGGTACGCCGCGGCGCGAAGCTGCTGCACGCCTTCGCGGAGGCCGTCGTGCCCCGGGTGACCCTGGTGACCCGCAAGGCGTACGGCGGCGCGTACATCGCGATGAACTCTCGCTCGCTCGGCGCGAGCGCGGTGTTCGCGTGGCCGAACGCCGAGGTCGCCGTCATGGGCGCGGGCGCGGCCGTGAACATCCTGCACCGCCGCAGGCTCGCCGCCGCCCCGCCCGAGGAGCGCGAGGCGCTGCGCGTACGCCTGGTCGAGGAGCAGACCCAGGCCGCGGGCGGCGTCAACCGCGCCCTGGAGATCGGCGTCGTCGACGACGTCATCAAACCCGCCGAGTCCCGCAAACGCATCGCCGAGGCCCTTGCCGCCGCCCCCGCCGCCCGCGGCGCCCACGGCAACATCCCGCTCTGACATGAACGCAGCTCACGGCGGTTGAAGAGTTAGGAAGGGCACCTTCTACAACGCGGAGCGTTGTGAAGGTGCCCTTCCTTTGCTCAGACGGTGGGGAGGCGGTCGGCTAGGACGGTGGCGAGGAGGGCTGCGAAGGTGGCGGTCAGGTGGCTGTTGTCCTTGTAGACGAGGACGTTGCCGATGACGACGGGGCACTTGGCGGCGGTGCACATCCACGGGAGCGGGTCGATGACGGTGACGCCGTCCAGGGTCGCGGCCTCGGCGACCAGGGCGCGGCGGCGGCCGTCGCCGATCGCGGCCTGGGTGGGGCGGTGGCAGGCCTCCAGCTTGGTCAGGTGGCTCGACACGCATTCGGGGGCGTCGCCCGCGGGCCAGGCCGTGTCGCTGATCAGCACCTGCTTCATGCCGGGCTGGGCGAGCCTCCCGAACGTCTTGCGCCACGCCGACGCCCAGCCGGTCGCCTGGTCGGGGCCGACGTCGAGGGCGTCGCCGTTGCCGTTGGACGACATCACCACCATCGCCGGGTTCAGCGAGCGGATGTACTCCACGGCAGCGTCGCGCCAGCGCACGCATTCCTCGTACGGCCGCTTCAGGTTGCTCATGTAGATCAGGGTGCTGGCGGCGGAGCAGGCCGACTTGGTGACCACGGCCAGCCGCCAGCCGCGCTGCTTGGCGATCGCGTCCAGGGGCGGGAACCAGTGCCCGGCGTGCGAGTCGCCGAACAGCACGAGCGTGGTCTTGCCGCTCGTGTCGCCGTACATGCAGGGTTTGCGCACCTCGGACTCGCTGAACGCCGGATCGCACCCGTCGAGGTAGAGCTCGGGCACGTCGACCTTGGCCTTGTCCACGGCCGGGGTGAGGTTGGCGGGCACCGTGCTCGACGCCGCGCCCGCGGCCACCAGGTTGATCAGCTCACGTTCCGCGCCGGTGGCGTTGGCCAGCGCGGACGCGACGTCGAGCGCCTGCCCGGAGCCGGAGGTGGGCGGCGGCACGTACACCGGGGCGGCGACCGCGACCGCGGCCAGCGAGGTGGACAGGGCCAGGCCGAGCGCGATGCCGTGCCAGGGGCGGCGGCGCAGCCGGGGCGCGGAGCGCACCGGGTCCTCGACCTTGACCAGGGTCGTGGCGGCCAGCAGGTACGACAGCCCGGCCAGCACCACGAGCCGGCCGGTGGTCAGCTCCCCGAACACGTACGGCCCGACGACCAGCACCGGCCAGTGCCACAGGTACCAGCCGTACGACAGCCGCCCGGTCAGCTGCACCGGGGCCAGCCCCAGCACCCGGGAGTCGGGACGCGCGCAGCCCGCCCCGAGCACGAGAGCCGTCGCCAGCACGGGCAGCGCGGCGGCGTACCCGGGGAAGGCGGTCTGCTCGGTGAAGGTGAACGCGGCCAGCAGGATGCCGGACAGGCCGACCCAGCGCCCGGCGATCGCCAGCCGCCCCGGCAGCCGCTCCCAGTGCACGGCCGTCGCCGCGACCAGGCCACCGACGGCCAGTTCCCAGGCCCGTGTCTGCATACCGAAGTAGGCCCACGGCGCGGACACGCCGGTCTGCCACACCGACAGCCCGAACGAGACCACCGTGATCGTCGCGAACAGCGTCAGCACCGCCCGCTGCCGCCGGTGCGGGCGGCGGCGGGTCAGCAGCACGGCCCCGATCAGCAGCAGCGGCCATACGAAGTAGAACTGTTCCTCGACGGCCAGGCTCCAGAAGTGCTGCAGCGGCGACGGCGCCTGCGCCGAACCGAGGTAGTCGGTGCCCTGCACCGCGAGCCGGTAGTTCATGCCGTAGAAGGTGGTCGCCAGCGCGTCGCCGGCGATGGCCGCGAAACGCACCGGTGGCAGCCACAGCCAGGCGACGCCGACGGTCGCCGCGGTGACGAAGGTCGCCGCGGGCAGCAGCCGGATCGCCCGCCGGGCGTAGAACGAGCCGATCGAGATCGTGCCCGTCTTGTCGACCTCGCGCAGCAGGTGGCCGGTGATGAGGAAGCCCGAGATGACGAAGAAGACGTCGACGCCGACGTAACCGCCGCTGAGCACGTCCACCCCGGCGTGGAACAGCACGACGACGGTGACGGCGAGCGCGCGCAGGCCCTCCACGTCGGGCCGGAAGCCGCTGCGGGGCTGCTTGCGGGCTGCCCTGGGCGGCGGGGCGGCGGGCGGGGCGGGCACGGGGGTGTGCGAGACGCTCATGCGGATTCCTGTTCGCGGTGCCAGCGCGGCGGCTGGGGTCGGCGGGCTCACGAGTGCATCGGGCCGCGGGCCGTACGGGAAACGTGTGCCGCGGCATCCCGCCGAAGATCCGCTCTTACCGGGTAGGCCGACAGGGCAGCCGGTTCCGGCCACGCGGAGGCGGCTGCCGGACGTTCATCCGCGGGGTACGCGGACCGGGCCCGGCGCAACTTTGACACTCCGCCGACCGGGCCATACGCGGGCGGCACCTCACGCGCTCATTCACCGATCGGCGGACTAATCCGGGCGGCTGGTCCTGCCGGATCCGCGTTGCCGCAGGCCCGGAAGCCGAGTTGGGGCCCGTAGTTCGGTCCACTCCCGATCGTCACCATCCGATCCGGAGGGACACAGCTTCGCGCCGGCCCCCGGCGCGATCACAGGGGAGCCTTCGATGGCCTTCGGTTCAAGCCAGCACATCCTGCCCGTGACGGGAGTGAGCATGCTGCTCGCGCCCGGCGTGGTCCTCAAAATCATCTCGGCGGCGCTGACCGCCGTGCTCGTCGGCATCGTGCTGCTGCGTTTGTCCGGCCGGCACGAGCGGTTCGCGGGCCGGATCCCGCGCCCGCGCGGCCGGCACCGGGCCCGCCCGGACGGCGGGTGGCGCACCGATGCGCGCTGACAACCGCTGGGCGCGGCTGGTCGCCGCGCTGGTCTGCGTCGCCGTCATCGTGGCGTACGTCGAGTTCGTCGGGACGGACTCCGCCGAGCGTGTGCTGTCGCTGGTGGTGCTGCTGTACTCGCTGGGCATCCTGCTGGCCGGGCTGCTGCGCCGGCACCGGGACCTGCCGCTGCCCTCCGGCCGCATCATCGCGGTGGTGCCGGCGTACAACGAGGACCCGGAGATGCTGCACGACACCGTGCGCAGCCTGCTCAACGGAACGGTGGTGCCCGACGTCATCCACGTCGTCGACGACGGCTCGGCGTCCGAGCTGCCGCCGTTCCAGCACGCCCGGGTGATCTGGCACAAGCGCGAGAACGGCGGCAAGCACCACGCGCAGGCCACGGCACTGCTGGCCGAGCTGGCGGACTTCGACTTCGTGGTGACCGTGGACAGCGACTCCGTGGTCGACCGGCACGCCGTGGAGCGCTGCCTGCGCCGCTTCGCCGACCCGAAGATCCAGGGCGTGACCGGCGTGGTGTACGCCATGAACCGGGCCGAGAACCTGATCACGAAGGTCACCGACCTGCACTACCTGCACAGCTGCCTGGTGATCCGGGACGGGCTGTCGGCCACCGGCGACATCTTCACCGCCTCCGGCGCGCTGGCGGTGTGGCGCTCCGCGGTGGTCATGGACAACCTCACCGAGTACCTGCGCCGCGGCGTCGCCGACGACCGGCACCTCACCCACTTCGCGCAGCGGCGCGGCACCACCGCGGCGGTCGCCGACGCGATCGTGCACACCGCCGTGCCCGACAACGCGCCCGACCTGTTCCGGCAGCGCATCCGCTGGGCGCGGGACTACTACCGGGTCACCGCGCTGGACATCCGCTACCTGACCGGCTGGTCGTTCTGGCTGCGCACGTTCGACTTCGCACTGATGTGCCTGGCCCCGATCTTCATCCTGGGCGCGCTGATGGTGTTCCCGTTCGCGCAGTGGCGGGTGCCGTGGGTCGGCGTCGGCCTGTGGGTGGCCTTCCTGTACGCGCAGACCACGGTGTACCTGTTCGACCGGCGCGGCGTGCCGCTCGCCGAACGGCTCAGCACGTGGCTGCTGCTCACCCCGGCGCTGTACGTCTTCCAGCTCGTCGTGGTCGGCCCGGCCGTGCTCGCCGGGCTGGCGAACCTGCGCCACAAGTCCTGGCAGACCCGCAACGAGGCGAAGGAGGCGGCCAAGCCGAAGACCGCCGAACCGGCTCCGCAGCCGCGCCAGGGCCGGTCGTTCTTCCTCGACCTGCTGCGGGCGCTGGCGATGGCCCGGGTCATCGCGTTCCACGCCACCGGCTTCGTCTGGCTCGGCTTCGCGCTGCCCTCGATGGGCGTCATGTTCGCGCTGGCCGGTTCGCTGATGGCGCGGTCCATGATGAAGGCCAAGGACCGGCCCGAGATCGCGGTGTGGAGCCGGTTCCGCCGGGTCATGCCCGCGGTGTGGGCGGCGGGGCTGATCCTCGTACCGCTGATGTGGGTGATGGGCTGGGACGGCACGGACGCGCGACCGTTCAACGAGACCGCGGTGCTGGCCTGGGTCTTCCCGCTGTCGGACCCGCCGGGCAACGACTGGGCCGTGCCGATCACGGGTGTGCTCTGGTACATCCGCACCTACCTGTGGCTGACCCTGCTGGCCCCGCTGCTGTGGGCCTGCTACCGCCGCCGCCCGCTGCTGACCGCGCTGGCCCCGCTGGCGCTGCTGGCCGTGTCGCCGCTCATCGGGTTCAGCTCGTGGCTGGCCGACGTCACCCAGATGCTCGGCATCTACGCGCCGTGCTGGGTGCTCGGCTACTGGCACGCCACCGGGCGGCTCCAGCGGGCCAACCGCAAGCTGGTCCTGGCGCTGTCGGTGGTCATGGTCGGCGGGGCGCTCGGCTGGCTGCACTTCTTCCCGCCGGCGGGCGGCCTGCTCCAGGCCAGCCCGGTCGGGCAGGTGCTGTGGTGCGCCGCGTTCGTGGTGCCGCTGCTGCACTGGGACCCGGAGCTGACCTGGCTGTCGGCCCGCCGCAGGTTCCGCCGGGTGGTCGAATGGATCAGCAGCCGCTCGCTGACCATGTTCCTGTGGCACCAACTCGCGGTGCTGACGACCATCTTCATCCTGGGCAAGGCCCGCATCTGGGCGCTGGACAACGAGCCCCTGCTCATCGCGATCAAGCTCGCCCTGTCGTGCGTCTTCGTCGCGGGCGCGTGCTGGCTGCTCGGCTGGGTCGAGGACCTGCCCCGCCGCCGTCGCCGCGCCCACGCCCGCGTCGGCCGCCACCATCCCGAGGTCGTCGCCGTCATCGCCCCGCCGCCCGAACCCGACCAGACCATGGTCATGTCCACCATCACCGCCCGCACCATCCGCGCCACCGCCCCCGTCCCCTGACCCGGGGGGGCAAAGGAAGGGCACCTTCTTAACGCTCTGCGTTGCAGAAGGTGCCCTTCCCCACGCGGCACGCGGCTGACCTGCGGCTTCCCGGTCGCATCGCGTCAGCGCGATCGCCGCCGCAGGGGCCTCGCTCATCGCTGTCGTCCTGCGAAGCCACGGCACGGTACTAGGCTGGGCGAATGGCACATCGGCACACGGATCCGGCCTGCGCGGCGGCCCACGGCGACCTGCCCGCGTCTCACGGCGCGCGCACCCTGGTCGCCGTATTCGCGTCCCCGGTCGCCGAGCACCTGCTGCACTTCGGCCATGACCTCGGCTACCGCACGGTGCTCGTCGAGCCCGACCTCCACCTGATCGAGGCCGTGTCGCGGCCCGGACACCTGCACCTGGCCAGCACCGTCGACCCGTCATTCGCCGACGGCGACGCGGACGTGGTGGTCACCGACCACGACCGGACGGAACTCGGCGAGATCCTGGACGCGGCGTTGCAGACGCGGGCCCGCTGGATCGGCGTGATGGGCAGCCCGCGACACACCGCCCCGCACGTGGCGGCGCTGCGTGAACGCGGGATGGACGAGAGCGCGGTCGCGCGGGTGCACCGGCCGATCGGGCTGAACATCGGGTCGCGTACGCCTGCCGAGATCGCTGTGGCGACGCTGGCCGGCCTCATCGCCGACCGCAACGGCCGCCCCGGCGGCTTCGCCTTCTGACTCGCCCTGGTGGCTCAGCCGGGGCTGGACGGCGTGCGCGCGTGGACATGTCTGTCTGCGCTTACATCTTTTTTGATGTGCTCACATCAAAAAAGATGTGAGCCGGAACGCGACGTCGTGTTCTCGGCCCGCGGGCCGGAGGGCGGCCGCCACCGCGCCGCCGGAGTTCTCGCCGATTCCCAGCTCACACGGCATGCCGCGTTAACAAGGGCACCTTCTTATACGCGGAGCGATAAGAAGGTGCCCTTCCTTCTTAAAAATCTTGGCGGGGAGTGTCCGGAACGCGGTCGGCCGTTCGTCACCAGGGTGAACTCGAACAAGGAGAGCTGAGATGAAGTATCTGATGTTCGTCTGCACCGACACCGAGCCGGACACCGATCCCACGCCGGAGCCCGACGTCGACGTCTGGGTGAACCAGCACGACGCCAGCGGGCAGCGCCTGATGGGCATGGGGCTCGCGCCGAAGTCGACGGCGACGACAGTGCGGGTGCGCAACGGGCAGACCCTGGTCTCCGACGGACCGTTCGCCGAGACCAAGGAACTGATCGTCGGCTTCGACCTGCTGGAGTGCGCCGACCTGGACGAGGCGATCGAAGTCGCGAAGGCCCACCCGATGGCCCGCGGGGGCCGCATCGAGATCCGGCCGCAGGCCGACTGGGACCGGTCTTGACCGACGCACGGGCCGCGGCGGCGCAAGCCGCCGCGGCCGCGGCCACCGAGGCCTACCAGCGCATCGTGGCGGCACTGATCCGCATCACCGGCGACTGGACGCTGGCCGAGGACTGCGCCCAGGAGGCGCTGGCGCTCGCCCTCGACCGCTGGCCGGCCGACGGCGTGCCGGACAACCCGGGCGGCTGGCTGATGACGGTGGCCCGCAACCGTGCCCTCGACGTGCTGCGGCGCGGCACCGTCGAACGCCGCAAGCTGCGTGAACTGGCCGTGCTGGCGCTGACCGCGGCCACCGGCGAACCGGAGCGGGAGGAGATCGTGGACGACCGGCTGCGGCTGATCTTCACCTGCTGCCATCCCGCGCTGCCGCTCGAAGGCCGGGTGGCGCTGACCCTGCGCACCATCTGCGCCGTGCCGACCCCGGACATCGCACGCGCGTTCCTGGTCAGCGAATCCACCATGACCCGGCGGCTGACCAGAGCAAAGACCAAGATCTCAGAAGCCCGCATCCCGTATCGCGTACCGACCGCGCTCGACGAGCGCCTGCCCGGCGTGCTGGCCGTGCTCTACCTGCTGTTCACCCACGGCTACAACCCCGACGGGGAGCCCGCCTTCGCCGACGAGGCGATCCGGCTGGCCCGCCTGCTCGCCCGGCTCATGCCCGCCCAGGCGGAGGCCCACGCCCTGCTCGCGCTGTTCCTGCTGCAGCACTCGCGGCGGCACGCGCGCCGCGACGCGGCCGGCGACCTGGTCCCGCTCGACCGGCAGGACCGGTCCCGCTGGGACCGCGCCGCGATCGACGAAGCCGTCGGCATCCTGTCCGGCCTCGACGAACCCGGGCACGGCGGACCAGGACCCCACGAACCCGGGCCCTACGCGCTGCAGGCCCGGATCGCGGCCTGCCACGCCACGGCGGCGTCGGTCCCGGACACGGACTGGCGGCGCATCGCCGACTGCTACGACCGGCTCGCCGAGCTGCAGCCCGGACCCGTGGTCGAGCTGAACCGGGCGGTCGCGCACGGCTACGTCCACGGGCCGGCGGCAGGGCTGGACCTGCTGGCCCGGGCCCGCGCGGGCGGGGCGCTCGACGGCTACCCGCTGGCGATCGCCGCGGAGGCCGACCTCACCGCGCGAGCCGGCGACCGGACGCGCGCCGCGGACCTGTTCCGAGCCGCCGCCGCGCACGCCCACGGCGCCGTCGAGCGGCGCGCCCTTCTCGACCGCGCCGACGAACTCCAGGAGGATCCCGGCTCGGGCTGACCCGACAGGGCGCACGCAGCCACCCGACAGCGAGACGCCCGCTGCTGCCACGGGGGCACGCAGCGGGCGTCTCGGCAGATCAGGCGCAGGTCGTCCGGGGCAGGCCGGTCACCTCGATCGGTGAGCGGCCGGTCGGCTTCGCCTTGCCGGTGAGCACCGCGGCCAGCCCGTCCATGGACAGGTCGCTGGACGAGTACGTCGCCACCAGCACCTTCGAGGTCGACTTGGCGAGCAGCGTCGGCACGTCCATGTGGACGGTGACCGCCGCGCCCGCGGCCAGGTCGTCGGCGGTGTCGCCGTACCCGACGAGGTGCACGACGCTGCCGCCGGACTCGACCACGGTGGCCCCGGACTTCTTCAGCGCCTCGATCAGGCGGTTGCGGGCCTTGTCGCGGCCCGGGGAGGTGGTCACCCGCACCGGGCCGGTCACCAGCGGCTTGCCGCAGCTGCCGCGCAGCACCGTGACCGCGGCCGCGGCCAGCGGGGCCACGTCCTGCTGGTGGGTGCCCACGGTGGACAGGGCCGGCGCCGCGGCCTGGCCGAAGCCGAGTTTGAGGTGCAGGATCCGGCCGACGGCTTCGACGAGCCGGGCCCGCGGCAGGGTGCCCGCCTTCACCGCGTCGACGATGCCCTGGTGCGCCTGGCCGACGTGCGGCGGCATCAGAATCAGGTCGTTGCCGGCCAGCAGCGCCTTCACGGCGGCCTCGCCCGGCGGCACCTTCATCGCCGGAGCCATGTTCATGCCGTCGGTCACCACGACGCCCTGGAAGCCCAGCTCCTTGCGGAGCAGATCGGTCAGCACCTTCTTGGAGAACGTCGCCGCCACGCCCGGGTCGACCGCCTGCACGTCCAGGTGGCCCGACATGATGATCGGCGCCCCGGCCTTGATGCCCGCCTTGAAGGTGGCCAGGTCGTCGGTGTCCAGCAACTGCCGGGACTGCTTCACGACGGGCAGTTCGGTGTGGCTGTCCGCGCTGGTGTGGCCGTGCCCGGGGAAGTGCTTGAGCGTCGCGGCCACGCCGCCCGCCCGCATGCCCTTGACCGCGGCGACGACCTGATCACCGGCCGCCCGCGGGTCCGACCCGTACGACCGGGAGCCGATCACGGAGCTTCCCGCCGGGCCGAGCACGTCGGCGACCGGGGCGAAGTTCACGTTCACGCCCACCGCGGCCAGCTCCAGGCCCGCCGCGCGCCAGGCCACCTCGGTCAGGCCTGGGTCGGCGGCCGCCCCGAACGTCATCGCGCTGGGCAGCACCGTCATCCCGGTGGTGAGCCGGGTGACCACGCCGAACTCCTGGTCCATGCCGATCAGCAGCGGCACGTCGGCGGGCAGCCGGGCGGCGGCCGCCTGCAGGCCTCCGGTCAGCGCCCGCACCTGCTCCGGCGACTGCACGTTGTTGACCGGCTGGTTGGCGGCGGTCGGGTCGTTGCCGCCGAACCCGATCAGGATCATGCCGCCGAGCCGGTACTTCTCGACCATCTGCGCGGGGCTGTCCACACCCGCGAGGGCCTTGTTGCCCGCCGCGGTGCCCGCGGAGACGTCGGTGGCCGAGCGCCCGTAGGCGAACGGCATCAGCACCTGGCCGGCGAGGTCCGCGTCGGACATCTTCTTGATGATCCCCGCGACCTTGGCGGAGACGTCGGCCGGGTCCTGCATCGGCAGAGTTCCCCCGTTGTCGGGCGCCGTGCCGCACGCGCTTGCCACGACCGCCACGGCGCACAGGCCGGACACGACGGCACCGAGCCGGCGGAACCACTTCTGCGTTGACGAGGTCACGCGGGTATCCCACCAGCAGTACGGGGCGGGGTCAACCGTTACACGCGACCACATCCTCCTTACGGCCGAGCCCGCCACCCACGCCTGGACTAACCCGCCCTGGTCAGCAGCGTCACCGGCGCCCCCTCGGCGGCGTAGCGATAAGGCTCGAGTTCGGCGTCCCAGGGCGTGCCCATCGCCATGTCGAGGGCGTGCGCCAGCGCCTCCGGGCTGCGGCTGCCCGCGATGAGGGACCGCAGCCGGTCCTCGCCGAGCTGGATGTCGCCGGCCGCGCCCATCGCGGCCCGGAACAGGCCCCGGCCGGGCACGTGCATGAACCGCTCGCCGTCGACGCCGGCGCTCGGCTCCTCGGTGATCTCGAACCGCAGCATCGGCCACTGACGCAGCTCAGCCGCGATCTCCGCGGCGGTGCCGGGGCGGCCGGACCAGCCGCACTCGGCGCGGCGGGCGCTGGGTTCGAGCGGCTGCACGGTCCAGTGCAGGTTGACCGCGCCGCTTTTCAGGGCGCGCGAAATCGCCCACTCGACGTGAGGACACACGGCAAGCGGGCTCGAGTGGACGTGTACGACGCCACGCGTGGGCACGGTGACCTCCCGAGACGGACAGGCGCGTCTTCCCCTACGGCCTGGCGACTCCGGCGATCTCACCCATGATGACGGCTGGGGCGGATGTGGCGCCAGAGAATCGCCAAACTCGCCGGATGAATTGTCCGACCGGCCCGCGGGGACGTGTCCGTCACACCGGAAGGCGACGCCGGTCAGGGTCTGCCCAGGGGTCGTGTAGAGTTCTTAAGTCAACCAGACTTTCAAGGAGTACGTCGTGGCGAGCAACACCTCCAAGACCGCGCGCGCGTCTGTCCGGGCCGGTGAGGCCAAGGGTGGCGCGCTGAGCGTGCTCGGTGAGTTCAAGTACATCATTCCGCTGAACAACGGCAAGCACGCCTACGTGCGGAACCTCACCAACGGCAAGACCGTGCACCTGAGCACCTCTTCGGACGCCTTCGTCGAGGAGATCCGCGTGCTCGCGGGCGCCGGCCACGCCGCCAAGATCCGCGCTGAGCTGGTCGCTCTCAACAGCTCCCACCCGGGCCACGGCTGGGACGCCACCGAGAAGCGCCTGGCCGAGGCCGGCATCTTCGAGGGCTGAGCCCTCTCTGTCTCACCTTGAGGCCCCGTCCGCTCCGCGGCCGGGGCCTCAACCACGCCCACGTCCGGCCCGCCACGCCCGGCCCGCGCGGCGACTTTTAAGGACTTGCGGCCTCAGAGAGTCTCTGGGGCCGCAAGTCCTTAAAAGTTGTGCCAGGTGGTGGGGCCGCCGCCCGCGACGGCACGCCGGGTGGCGTGGTGGGTCGGGTCAGAGCAGTTCGACGACGCCGGTGTCGAGGTCGTAGACGGCGCCGACGATCTGGGCGCGGCCGGCGGCGGTCGCGGTGGCGAGCCGCTCGGCGAGGCTCAACTGCTCGACGGTGCGGCTGACGTGCCGGCGCAGCGCCTTCTGGTTCACCTGCGGGTCGTTGAGGCCGACCTCGGTGACCGCGGGCGCGATCTGGTCCACCAGGTAACCCATGAACCCGTCGGGCCGGCTCCCGGTGCGCAGCGCGTCGACGGTCGCGGCCACGGCGCCGCAGCGCTCGTGCCCGAGCACCATCACCAGCGAGGCGTGCAGTTCGGCGACGGCGAACTCGACCGAGCCCACCACCGAGCGGTCCAGCACGTGCGCGCCGGAGCGGACCACGCACATGTCGCCGAAGTTCTGGTCGAACACGGCTTCGAGCGGCACCCGCGAGTCGATGCAGCCGAGCACCACCGCGTACGGCTCCTGGGTTCCGGACAGTGCGGCCGCCTCGCCGACGTGGTGGCCGTATCGGGGACGTCCGGCCGCGAAGCGGCGGTTGCCGGTCATCAGGTCGGCCAGCGCCTCTGCCGGCCCTCGGCGTTCGCCCGGCATCGTCGTATCACGATCCGACGGCGCGGTCCTCGACTGCGTCATGCCTCAAGGGTCGCCGGTGCGGACCCGTCGCGGGAAGGTTACTCAGAAGTAGTGCGACCCTTCTCACGGCCGATCCTGCAATTGCCTTGAAACTGCGCGAAAACGGCGCCGGGTTCCCGCAGTTTCCCCGAAACTGCGGGCCGCCCGACCACGCACCCGGCCCCGCCCCGAGGCGGGAGTCCCGCGGGGTGAGGCCGTGATCCGACACCCCGGGGTGGCCACTTAGGGAGTTCAGCCGGGTGCGACGGGGTCCCCGGTCGGGTATCTTTCGAGCGTCCCGTGAGGTCACTGCGGGCGATGACGCTAGAAGGGGTGGCCGGTGGAGTTCGTCGGAGCATGGCTGGAGACGCTGCCGGCGGTCGCCATCTACCTCATCGTCGGCCTGGTCATCGGGACCGAGAGCATGGGCATCCCGCTGCCCGGCGAGATCGTGCTGGTCAGCGCCTCCCTGCTCGCGGCCACCACGGATCACATCTCCCCGTGGGGCGTGGCCGCCGGCGCCGCGATCGGCGCGATCGTCGGCGACTCCATCGGGTACGCGATCGGCAAGCGCGGCGGCCGCCCGCTGCTGGAGCGCCTGGGCCGCCGCTTCCCGAAGCACCTGGGTCCGGAGCAGATCGTGCGGGCCGAGGCGATGTTCGGGCGCTGGGGCACCTGGGCGGTGTTCTTCGGCCGCTTCATCGCGCTGCTGCGCATCCTGGCGGGCCCGATGGCGGGGGCGTTGAAGGTGCCGTACCGCAAGTTCCTGCTGGCCAACGCGGGTGGCGGGCTGGTCTGGGCGTTCGGGACCACGTTCGCGATCTACGCGCTGGGCGCGGTGGCGGAGGCGTGGCTCAAGCGCTTCTCGTGGGCGGCGCTGATCCTGGCCGTGCTCTTCGGGCTGGGCACCACCTGGTGGTTCAAGCACCGGGCCAAGAAGTCCCTGGTCGAAGCCGCCGCGGACGAGACGGTAGAGCTGCTGGGCGACCACGAGATCGACCACCCGACCGACACGGGGTCCGCCGCGAAGGAGCGGGTCGGCTGACTTCCAGCCTATCCGGTGGGGCCGCGCGTCACATCGGCCCGGTGATCGATCTTCCGGTCGGAGGCAGCCCGTACCCTATCGGGGCACCATCGCCGCCATACCCGGCCCAGGAGACGCATGTCTGACAACACCCTGCACGACGAGATCGCCATCGAGCAGCAGCACGTGGACCGTGTCTACGCGCGGCTGGCCCGACTGCGCGCCGACGCCGCGAAGGCCGAGGCCGACGGCTATCAACTCGCACGGGTCGGCACGTACGGGTCCCTGGTCGAGCGCGACGCGATGGTGTTCCACGCGGCGCGGCGGCGGCACGCGTTCGACGCCGAGCACGAGGGCCTGGTCTTCGGCCGCCTGGACATGCACCCCAGCCGCGTCGAGCCGGACGAGGCCGCGGCCGACCCCGAGGCGGCGGGCTGGGACGAACGCCCCCGCTACATCGGCCGGCTCGGCGTGCGTACCGAGGAAGCGGAGCCCCTGCTCATCGACTGGCGTGCGCCGGCCGCGGCGGCCTTCTACCGCGCGACCGCGGCGCAGCCGCTGGGCGTGATCCGCCGCCGGATGATCTCGTCGTTCGGCGAGAAGGTGACCGGCCTGGAGGACGACCTGCTCGACCCGTCGGCCGCGCCCGAGGGCATGCGGGTGGTCGGCGACGGCGCGCTGCTGGCGGCGCTGAGCCGGGCCAAGGGCACCGGCATGCGCGACATCGTGGCGACCATCCAGCACGAGCAGGACCTGGCGATCCGCTCCCCCGCGTCCGGGGTGACCGTCGTCGAGGGCGGCCCCGGCACCGGCAAGACCGCGGTGGCCCTGCACCGCGCCGCGTACCTGCTGTACTCCGACCGGGCCCGGTTCGCCGGCGGCGGCGTGCTGATCGTCGGCCCGTCCCCGGTGTTCGTCGAGTACATCGAGACCGTGCTGCCCTCACTGGGCGAGGACACCGCGACGCTGAAGTCGCTCGGGCAGCTCGTGCCCGGGTTCAGCGCCACCCGCGAGGAGACCGCCGCGGTCCGCGCGATCAAGGGTTCGACGCGGATGCGGCGGGTGCTGCGCCGTGCCGCCGAGGACGCCCCGCCCGGCTGCCCCGACGGCCTGCGGCTGCGCTATCGCGGCGAGTGGCTGGAGCTGAGCTGGCGGCAGGGCGAGGACATCCGGCGGCGGATCGGGCGCGGCAACCGGCGCAACGAGATCCGCGCGAAGGCGTTCGGCGCGGTGCTGGACCTGCTCTGGGAGCAGATGAAGGCCAAGCAGCCGCAGCTGGAGCAGGCCCGCTTCGACGAGGAGCTGACCGAGCACGAGGGCTTCCGCGACTTCCTCAAGGCGTGGTGGCCGCTGGTGCGCCCGGAGCAGGTGCTGGGCTGGCTGGCCGACCCGCAGCGGTTGCGCCGCTACGCCGAGAGCACGCTGTCGAACGAGGAGCAGCGGACCCTGGTGCGGGCGCTGGCCCCGCTGCGTGAGCAGGGCCCCAGCATCGACGACGTGCCGCTGCTCGACGAGCTGCGGGAGCTGATCGGCGAGAAGCCCAAGCCGCGGGTACGCCGGCGCGAGGCGTACACGGTGGGCGGGGTCCGCGAGGTGGCGACGGCGTACGAGCGCTCGCGCGCCGCGCAGGCCGCCGCGCCCCGGGAGAACGACTACCGCGACTACGCGCACGTCGTGGTCGACGAGGCGCAGGACGTCACGCCGATGCAGTGGCGCATGATCGGCCGGCGCGGCCACGCGGCGAGCTGGACCGTGGTCGGCGACCCCGCGCAGTCGGCGTGGATCGGCAGCGCGGGTGAGGTGGCCCGGGCCCGGGACGAGGCGCTGGGCGGCCGCAAGCGCCACCCGCACCAGCTCACCACCAACTACCGCAACTCGACGGAGATCTTCGAGGTCGCCGCCGAGGTCATCCGCAGGGTGTCCCCGGACCTGCCGCTGCCCAAGGCCGTACGCACCACCGGCATCGACCCCGTGCACCGGATCGTCGACCGTTCCGTCCTGGACGACGCGGTCCGCGACGCGGTCGCGGCGCTGCTCACCGAGGTCGAGGGCACCGTCGGCGTGATCGCCCCCGACGCCCGCATCCGGGACCGCATCACCGCCCGCCTGTCCGAGTGGGACACCGAACGCCTGCGCGTGGTCACCGCCCTGGCCGCCAAGGGCATGGAGTACGACGCCGTCGTCCTGGTCGAACCCGGCCTCGTCGACGCCGGCACCGACGCCGGCCGCCGCACCCTCTACGTGGCCCTCTCCCGTGCCACCCAACGCCTCACCACCCTCGCCACCCGCCCCTGGCGCTGAAAGGAAGGGCACCTTCACAACGCTCCGCGTTGTGGAAGGTGCCCTTCCTTTGTCTGTCAGCGCCAGGTGTCGGCGTAGGTGGCGGTGCAGGGGGTGGCGGGGGTGGTGCGGGAGCGGTTGGGGTCGCTTTCCCAGGTGACGGTGCCGGAGGCGTCCTTCTTGATGTACTTGTAGGCGAAGGTCGTGCTGGTCGGCAGGGTGATGGTGGCGGCCCAGACCGGGTACGTGCCGCTGGACAGGGCCACCGCGTTGGCGGTGTTCCAGTTGCCGAGGGCGGGGATCGAGCCGACGACGTACACGTTCTGGCCCCAGACCGTGGTCGCGTTCACGGAGAAGGCGGCCGCGATGGAGGCGCAGGCCGAGCTGCTGGGTGACAGGCTCGGCGAGGCCGAGGGGGGCGCCGTCGGGGAGGCGCTCGGTGACGGGGTCGTGCCGCCGGGCACGTTCCAGGTCTCGGACCAGATGACAGCGCAGGCCCCGGTCGGCACGGTGCGGGCCCGGTTGGCGATGCTCTCCCAGGTGACGTTGCCCGAGGCGTCCTTCTTGATGTACTTGTACTCGAAGGCCGTGCCCGCGGGCAGGTTCACGGAGGCCCGCCAGACCGGGTACGCCGTGCCGGACATCGGGACCGCGTTGGCGGTGTTCCAGGAGCCGAGCTGGGCGATGCTGCCGGCGATGAAGACGTTCTGGCCGGTGGTCGTGGTGGTGTTGGACTCGAAGGTGACCGCCACGGTCGGGCAGGCGGTGCCGCTGGGTGTCGGCGAGGGCGTGCCCGACGGCGACGTGCCGACCAGCGCGCCGGTGTAGATCGCCAGCGCGCTGTTGGCGGCGATCGTGACCGTGGCCTGGCCGGAGCCGTTCACGGTGACGGTGCCGCCGGTGCAGGTCCCGGCGGTGAAGTCGCCGGTGGCGACGTTGCAATAGACGCCTGCGGGCAGCCCGGTGCTGAAGGTGGTGGTCCAGGCCGCGCCGTCGCGGTTGAACGCGGCGAACCCGACGCTGCCCCGGCCGAACGCGATCCGCGACGACGACGGCGAGGTCCAGTTGGCGACCCCGGTGCCGTTGACGGCGTTGTGGAAACCGACGAGGTTGGCGACCACGGTCTTGCGGTGCTCGCACTCCCAACCCGAACCGCAGGTCACCTGGTTGGTGACGCCGTTGCCGGCGGCGGGCGGCCCGGCCTCGTTGTTGCTGAAGGTGAAGCTGCTCATCAGCTGGGGCGTGCCGTACGGATACGCCAGGCTGAACGCCGCCGCGAGCGCGTGGGTCTGCCCGTTCTTGTACGTCAACCGGGCGCGCCCGTTGCGCTGCGTGTCGTGGTTGTCGATGAAGTTGACCGCGTCGCCACTGGCCAGCGCCATCTGCGAAGCGAGGTTGTTCAGATTCGACAGGTTCGCGTCGCGGAACGCGTTGCCGACGACGTCGCCGTAGCGGAACTCGGTGACGTCACCGATCCCGGCGTACTCCCCCGGCGGGAACGCGCTGTCCTCGATCACCTCGTGGAAGACGTACGGGGAGCCGGTGACGCCGCCGAGGATCGCCTGCAGGTCGGCGACCGGCATGTGCTTGGCCGCGTCGACCCGGAACCCGTCCACGCCCAGCGACACCAGGTCGTTGAGGTACGCGGTGAGCTTGCCGCGCACGTAGGAGGTCTCGGTGGCCAGGTCGGACAGGTCGACCAGCTCGCAGTTCTGCACCTCCCACCGGTCGCCCCAGGCCACGATGTCGTCGTTGCCGTTGCGCCCGCAGTGGTGGAAGTCCTGGTTCTGGTAGATGCCCGGGTAGTTGTAGTGCGAGTAGGTGGAGCCGTTCGAGCCGGCGCCCGTGGACGCGCCGCCGGCCATGTGGTTGACCACCGCGTCGACGTAGATCTTCACGCCTGCGTTGTGGCAGGTGGTGACCATGTTCGCGAAGGCGGCGCGGTCGCCGCGGCGGCTGACGAGCTGGTAGCTGACCGGCTGGTAATCCTGCCACCACGGGTAGGACTGGCCGCTGAGCACGACGTGCTCCTGCGGCGGGGACACCTGGACCGCGCCGAAGCCCTTCGGGCCGAGCACGGTGGTGCACTCGTTGGCGATCGAGGCCCAGGGCCACTGGAACAGGTGCACGATGACGTCGCGGTTGCCCGGGTTGGCGTCCGCTTTCGTCGGGACGAGGTCGGGGGTGGGTCGCAGGAGCGCGACCGCGGTGAGCGCGGCTGCCAGCAGCACTGAGGCGAGGGCTGCGGCGAGGGGGCGGTTGCGGGTGGACACGAGTCTCCTCCTGGGTCGGGGAGGGTCGGGGATGGAAACTCTTGCGCAAGTTTCAAGGATGTTAGCCCCGCGTTGACGTGACGTGAAGAGCGTCGATGCGCCGGATTTACCGTACAAATCAGAGCTGAGGACGGTTCCGTTTGCGCTGTCGATCATCGACGGCACCTATCGGAGCACGCCGCGGCCATCGATCACGGACCCAGAGCTGCAAAATCTTTCAAAGATTCTTCCAGTCGTACACCGTCGGAGTCCCGACAGGACCCACGCAGAGCACGTGAGCGGGCACACAGTGTCATCTACCGGACCGCATATTCGTTTTCATGATTGCGTCACTCCTTCTTACGGTGTGTGCACACCTCACACCGAGACGGAGAAAACCTTGTCTGCCAAGGAAAAGTCCGGGCACGCGATCGTGCTCGGCGCCAGCATCGGCGGCCTGCTCGCCGCCCGCGTGCTGAGCGAGTCGTACGCGAAGGTCACCATCTTCGACCGCGACGCGCTGCCCACCGACGGCGTCACCGGGCGTAAGGGGGTGCCGCAGGGCGACCACACGCACGGCCTGCTCGCCCGCGGCCGCCAGGTCCTGGAGGAGCTGTTCCCCGGCTTCGCCGCCGACATGACCGCCGACGGCGCGGTCCCCGTCGACGTCCAGGGCGACGTCATCTGGATCAACGACGGCCGGCGCCTGGCCGCCGCGCACACCGGCCTGGCCGGGCTCGGCGTCACCCGCGTCGGCCTGGAGGCGTACGTGCGCCGCCGGGTCACCGCGCTGCCCGGCGTGCAGCTGCTCGCCCGCCACGAGGCCGTCGGCCTGATCGCGAGCGAGGACCGCACCCGCGTCGTCGGCGCGCGCATCCTGCCCGTCGGCGGCGACACCGAACTGCGGCTGGAGGCCGACCTGGTGGTCGACGCCACCGGCCGCGGCAACCGGGGCCCGACCTGGCTGGCGGAGCTGGGCTACGACAAGCCCGCCGAGGAGCACGTGGACGCCAAGACGGTCTACATCTCGCGCGCCTACCGGCGTACGCCGGGACAGCTCGGCTTCACCGCCGCCGTGATCAGCCCGTCGCCCGAGTTGCCGATCGGCGGCGTGGTGGTGCCGGTCGAGGGCGACCGCTGGATGCTGACGCTGATCGGCGTCGGCGAGGGCGGCGCGCTCCCGTCCGACCCGGACGCGTACGCCGAGTTCGCCCGCCGGTTCGCCAGTGACGAGCTGCACCAGCTGCTCAGCACGTGCGAGCCGGTCGGCCCGGCGGTGCGGCTGCGGCTGCCGGTCAGCGTGCGCCGCCGCTACGAGCACCTGACCCGGCTGCCCGAGGGCCTGGTCTCCTTCGCCGACGCGGTGTGCAGCTTCAACCCGGCGTACGGCCAGGGCATGACGGTCGCCGCCGCCGAGGCGATGGTGCTGCGCGACTGCCTGCGCAGGGGCGGTGCAGGCCTGCCGAAGCGCTTCTACGCGGCCGCGTCGAAGGTCATCGACGTGCCGTGGGACATCGCGGTCGGCGCGGACCTGGGCTACCCCGAGGTCGAGGGCGTCCGCACCCGCAAGGGCCGGTTCCTCAACGCGTACGTCGCCCGCCTGCACCGGGCGGCCGCCCGGCACCCCGAGGTCGGCCTGGCGTTCCTGGCCGTGGCGAACCTGATGTCCCCGCCGCAGCGGCTGTTCTCCCCCGGCGTGCTGGCCCGCGTGCTGTGGTCCGGCCGGGCGGGCAAGCCCCGCACCGCGCCGGGCGTGCCGGTCGCCCAGGTCACGCTGGCGGAAACAGCCGGCTGACCTTCGTCGGCCCGCCGGCGGCGGTCGATCCGGGGTGCGACCGAATCGACCGAGCCGCCGGCGGGTGACGGCCGTCCGCGACACTCGTTCCGGGAGGCGCCCGCCTCACACCACGAGTGCCCGCGCGGCGCACGCGGGTTCCCCGAAAGGCCGTGTGCCAAACCTCCGCAGCGAGAGATTGGCGGCCGAGGTCGCCCGATCGGGTTCACAGCGTGGTGATGAGCCCGCCGTCGATGACGAAGTCCGCGCCGGTGACGTTGCCCGCCCGCGCGCCCGCCAGCAGCACCACCAGGTCGGCGACCTCCTCGGCCTCGGTGAACCGGCCGGTCACCGCCTGCGCGGCGACCTGCTTGGCCACCTCCTCCGCCGACACTCCGCTCGCCGCACCGAACGACTTGGCGACACCTTCCTCACCCACCCACAGCGGCGTGCGGACCGGACCCGGGCTGACCGTGTTGACCCGGATGCCCTTCGGGCCGACCTCCTTGGACAGTGCCTTGGAGAAGTTCGTCAGCGCCGCCTTCGACGCGGTGTAGTCGATGATCGCGGGATCGGGCAGGAAGGCGTTGATCGAGCTCACCGTCACGATGGTGCCCGCGCCCCGGGCCAGCAGGTGCGGCAGCGCCGCCCGGGTGGTCCGGATCGCGGACAGCAGGTTGACGGTCAGCGACCACATCCAGTCCTCGTCGGTGACCGAGACGAACCCGCCCAGCCGGGGCTTCACCCCGCCCACGTTGTTCACCAGGACGTCCAGCCCGCCGTACGCGGCGACCGCCTCGTCGATCAGGCGCTGCGGCCCGGCCGGGTCGGTCAGGTCGACGGCGACGGCACGCACCGGACCGTCGATCCCGGCCAGCTCCCCGGAGGTGTCCCGGGCCGCGGCGACCACGCTCGCGCCCTCCGCGACCAGCGACTTCACCACGGCCAGGCCGATGCCCTTGCTGGCCCCGGTGACCACCGCGACCTTGCCGCCCAGGTCAAGATCCATGACGCCTCCCCCGACGCGCTCCGGTTCAGGCTACGCGCGCGCAGGGCCGGCCATCCCGGGAACGGGCAGCTCAGTCGCCCTTGGTGCCGTCGACGAGCTCACGCACCACGTCCAGGTGGCCGTTGTGCCGGGCGATCTCCTCGACCAGGTGGAACAGGATCCAGCGCAGCGTCGCGGGACGTCCGGCCCGGCGCAGGTCGCGCTTGGCCAGGGTGTCCAGGTCGAGCGAGTCGACCAGCTCGCGGTAGCGGTCGCTCTGCGCCTCGTACTCGGCGAGCAGCTGCTCGATCGGCACGTCGAGGGCGTAGCTGAACTCCCGGTCCGGGTCCTCCGCCGTCCACGGCCCGGCGTCCTCCTCGCCCAGCAGCACCACCTGAAACCACGAGTACTCCACCCAGCGCACGTGGCTGACCAGGCCCTTGACCGTCATCAGCGGCGAATCCGGCAGCGGCGCCTTGCGCGCGTCCTCGTCGGTGATGCCCTCGCACTTGGCGCGCACGGTCGCGCGGGCGTAGTCGAGGAAGGTGGTCAGGGTGGCTCGTTCGTCCCAGGTGGCGGGCACGTCGGTTCGCGTCATGCCTGCGATCATGCGGGTCGGCCGGTGCCCTGTCGAACCGATAAGGCTCAGGCCAGGACGGCCCGCAGCACCGCGCCCGTGTCGGCCAGCGACGGCAGCACCGTGTCCGCGCCCGCCTCGGCCAGCTCGTCGGCGGTGCACGAGCCGGTCGCCACGCCGATGGCGAGCGCGCCGTTGGCCCGCGCCGCCTCGATGTCGTGCGGTGTGTCGCCGATGACCACGACCTGCCGCGCGGGCAGCACCACGGTGTACTTGGCCTGCGCGCGCTCGTGGGCCAGCCGCACCAGCACCGAGCGCACCCCGTCGTCGCAGCCGTAGCCGCCGACCTCCAGGTCGATCGGGCCGAGCAGGCCGAACGCGGACAGCTTCTCGTACGCGGCCTCGCGGATGTTGCCGGTGACGACGGACTGCACCACGCCCGTCTCACCGGCCAGGGCGGCCAGCGCCTGCGCTGCGCCGGCCAGTGCCGCACCGCGGGCCAGCAACCGCGGTCGGTGCGCCCGGGTGTGCGCGGCCAGGTGCGTGAAGAACTCGGCCACGATCTCCGGATGCGCCTCGCGGCCGTGCCACTCCAACGCCGTCGTGAAGATCCAGTGGTCGGTACGGCCGCCGAACTCCGGCAGCCGCGGCGGCTCGCTGCCCACCACTGCCTGGTACGCGGCGACGAACACGTCCCGCCCGACCTTGCCGCCGTCGATGAGCGTGCGGTCGATGTCCCAGAGCACCAGGCGTCGCATCCCCCGACCCGACCACAGCCTCGGCGCGGCTGTCAAGCGGGCCGGGCGCTCCCACCAGGGACGACGCCCGGCCCGATCACGCCGTTCAGTGGCAGGTCCAGCGCAGTCTCCGATACACCAGCTCGCGGTTCTCGCCCTCGCTCACCTGGAGCCCGAACAGGGCGCGGGCATCCGGGCCGACCACGCTCACCATCAGCGGGGCGGTCCCCGTGACGTCGGACGGACGTGGCGTGTGACCTGGCAGGCCCGTCAGCCGAATCGCCACGTCACCGCGGACCAGGGTCGTCGTGTCGTCCGCCGCTCGAAGCACCGCCCAACCCTGAGGATTGACAACGCCCTCCCCCCGATCGGGCACGGCCAGCCACTCGACCTCGCCGCTGCCGAGCCGCCAGCGGGCCGGATAGGGGCGGATGTCCTCGCCCTCCCCGGTGATCAGCACGCCCGAGGCCCAGCCGTCGGCGATCTGGAAGACCCGCGACGACTTCACCTTGACGCCGTCGATGGCGTCAGGCAGCGCGAGCCGCTGCGGCGAGCCGCCGGGCGGCCAGACGTACGCCCAGCCGGGGCCGAACCGTCGGAACGGCGTCTGCTCGAACCGGCCCTCGAACAACTGTGTGACGACGGTGCCGTCGTCGGAGATCGCCGCTGGGTCACCCGCGGTCATGCCGTCGGGCACGGGCAACGGGACCGGTTTCGCGGTGGCGTCCCGCCAGGTCATCAGCAGGTTGCCCTGGATCTGGCCGACGATGACGCCCGCGGAGTTGATGCCGAGGCCGACCGCACCCGGGCCGAGCGGCCGTGTCGTGGTGCCGTCACGGCGCACCACCCAGGACTTCAGCTCCGCCTGCCCGGCGCGCAGCAGCACGGTCCCCGTCGAGCTGACCGCATTGATCCGGACGGCCCCCTTCGGCCATTCGCTGACCACCCTGGGGCTGCCGTCCTCCCAGACGACCAGGAAATCGCGGCCCTTGCCGTCGGTGGCACGCGTCGCCTGAAAGCGGCCGCTGGGATCACCGCCGAACTCGTGGTACGTGTCCGCGCGCAGGCCTTCCGGCATCGGTAGTTCGGAGGCGGCGCAAGCGGTCAGGGCGACCGCCGGCGGCGACGGGGTCGGCGAGGGTGGCGCGGCCGGGCCGGGCTCCGGGCGGGTGGGCAGGACCAGGGCACCCGTGATCGACAACGCGACCGCGGCGGCGATCCCGCCCACGCCCGCGAGGCGGCGGGTGTTGCGCCGCCGACGACCCAGCACCAGTGCCCGCTCGGTGACGTCGTAGATCCGCGCGCGATCCCCGATGTCCGCGAGCAGCTCGTTCAGGTCGCTCATGCCTTCTCCTCGCTTCGCTCGTCGGCGGCACGGGTGCCAGGCGATGTGATTCGCTCGCTGCGCTCGCTCATGCCCAGGCCTCCTTCGGCTCCCTGACCAGCACGTGCAGTTCCGGGGCCTGCTCGCGCAGCTTCTTGAGGGCGTACGACGTCTGGCTCTTGATCGTGCCCACGGAGACGCCGAGCGCCGCCGCGGCGTCGGCCTCGGACAGGTCCTCGACGAAGCGCAGCACGATCACCGCCCGCTGCTTGCGGGTGAGCTTGGCCAGCGCCTGCTCCAGCAGGACGCGGCGCACCGTCTCGGCGGCCATGTCCCGGCCGCTGCCGCCCTCCGGCGGCTCCGCCGTGGGCCACTCCGCGCGCAGGTGGCGGCTGCGCCGCCAGGCCGACACGTGCTCGTGGTAGAGCACCTTGCGCAGGTACGCGTCCGGCGCGCCGCCCGCCGACACCTTCGACCACCGCGACGCGATCTTGACCAGTGCGTTCTGCAGCAGGTCCTCGGCCGAATGATGGTCGCCGGTCAGCAGATACGCGATGCGCGACAACCTGCCGAGCCGCGCGTGCACGAACTCGCGGAACCCGTCGTCGTCCGTCACACGTCACCTCCCCGTTCGTCTTCCCGACCTTCCGCCCCACCTACACGGCGGCACACGGTGCACAGGTTGGAAAACCGGCAGGGGAAGTTAACAAGGGCACCTTCTACAACGCGGAGCGTTGTGAAGGTGCCCTTCCTTGCCTTCAGTCGGTGAGCATGCGGCGGAGTTCGCGTTTGAGGATCTTGTGGCTGGGGCCCATGGGGAGGTCGGGGAGGAAGCGGACCTGGCGGGGGTACTTGTGCTTGCCGAGCTGGTCGCGGGACCAGGTGATGAGGTCGTCCTCGGTGACCGGGTCGGTGTCGGGGCGCAGGACGACGACGGCGCAGATCTCCTCGCCGTGGGTGTCGTCGGGCACGCCGATGACGGAGACGAGTTCGACGGCGGGGTGGCGGGCCAGGGCCTCTTCGACCTCGCGGGGGTACACGTTGAAGCCGCCGCGGATGACGATGTCCTTCTTGCGGTCCACGATGGAGACGAAGCCTTCGGCGTCCTTGGTGCCCAGGTCGCCGGTGCGGAACCAGCCGTCGACCAGCGCCTGCTCGGTGGCAACCGGGTTGCCGAGGTAGCCGGCGAACACGTTGTGGCCGCGGATCACGATCTCGCCGAGTTCGTTCGGGCCGAGCAGCTCGACGCGCTCGTCGAGTTCGGCGCGGGCGATCTCGACCTCGACGCCCCAGAGGGCGTGGCCGACGGTGCCGGCGCGTACGCCGAAGTGCGGCTGGTTGGTGGTGGCGCTGGGCGAGGTCTCGGACAGGCCGTAGCCCTCGAAGACCGTGGTCCGGAACGCGGCGTTGAACCGCTCCAGCACCGCGACCGGCAGGGACGCCCCGCCGGAGATGCAGATCCGCAGCGCGGGCAGCTCCGAGCGGCCCGCCGCGGCCTCCAGCAGCCCGATGTACATGGTGGGCACACCGTGGAAGACGTCCACCTTCTCCCGCAGCATCAGGTCGATCGCCGCCTCGCCGGTGAACCTGGCCAGCAGCACGAGGGTCGCGCCGATGCGGAACGCGCCGTTCATGCCGACGGTCTGCCCGAACGTGTGGAACAGCGGCAGGCAGCCGAGCACGATGTCGGACTGCTTGGCGTCGTTGGCGTCGAACGTGTTGACGGTCGCGTTCATCACCAGGTTGAGGTGGGTCAGCACCGCGCCCTTGGGTTTGCCGGTGGTCCCGCTGGTGTAGAAGATGACGGCCGGGTCGTCCGGGTAGCGGGTCTCGTACGAGCGCAGTGCCGGGACCCGGGAGCTGACCTGCTCCAGCCGCTCGGGGCCGCCCTCGTCGGGGCGCGGGCCGACGCTGACGACCGGGACGCCCGCCTCAGCCGCGGCGGGCGCGCCGAGCGCGAGCATGCCGCTGTGGCAGACGACGAGCTTCGCCCCGCTGTCGCGCAGCACGTACGCCGCCTCGGCCGGGGTGAGCAGCAGGTGCACCGGGACGACGACACCGCCCGCGGCGAGGATGCCGTAGTAGGCGCGCGGAAAGTCGGTCACGTTCGGGCAGACCAGCGCGACGGCGTCACCGGGCTGGACGCCGAGTTCGCGCAGCCCCGCGGCGTACGCCAGGGCCTGCCGCCACAGGTCGGCGTAGGTCTCCCGGCCGAACGCGTCGACCACGGCGGTCTTTGCGGGGTGGCGGCGCGCGGCCTCGGCCAGGACGGCGGCCAGGGAAAGCGTGCTCACTGCTCCTCCTCGAAGTAGATGCGGCTGACGGTCTCGGCCACGCAGCAGGGCTTGTCCTCGCCGTCGGCACGGACGGTGAGCTGCGCGACCAGTTGCACGCCGCCGTCGACGGGCTCGACCTCGGCGATGCGGGCGGTGAGGCGCACCTGCGCCCCGACCGGGATCGGGGCCGGGAAGCGGACCCGGTTCACCCCGTAGTTGACGCCGAGGCGCACGTTGTCGAACCGGTACACGTCGCGGACCAGCAGCGGCAGCATCGACAGGGTCAGCCAGCCGGGCGTGGCCGCCCCGATGCCGACGCAGTCCATACCACCGGTGGCCGCGGTGTACGCGTCCACCCGCGACCGGTCGACGCGCTGCCACGGCCCGGGACCGATGCACTGGCCGACCGCAGCGGCCAGTTCCTGGGCGGACGCGAACACCCTCATGCCAGATGCCCGCCGATCTTCGTGTACCCGCGCAGCAGGTCCCGCGAGATGATCAGGCGCTGCATCTCGTCGGTGCCCTCGTAGATGCGCAGCAGCCGCACCTGCCGGTACCAGCGCTCGATGGGCAGCTCACGGGTGTAGCCCATGCCGCCGTGGATCTGCATGACCCGGTCCACCAGCCGATTGATCATTCCGGCGCCGTAGAGCTTCGCCATCGACGACGAGTGCCGCGGGTCCCCACCCTGGTCCACCGTCCACGCGGCGCGCAGCACCAGCCAGCGGGCGGCCTCCAGCTCGGTCTCCGCGTCGGCGATCATCCACTGGATGGCCTGGTTCTCGCCGATCGGCCTGCCGAAGGTGATCCGGGTGTTGGCGTAGTCGACGGCCATCTGCAGGGCGCGCTCGCCGATGCCGAGCGCGTGCGACGGGATGATGTAACGGCCCTTGCCGATCCACTTCATGCCCAGCTCGAAGCCCTGCCCGAGCTCCCCGAGGATGTTGCGGGACGGCACCCGTACGTCGTCGAACACCAGCGACGCCGGGCCGCCGGGACCCATCGTGGCGATGAACTCCGACGTCCACCCCATCGCCCGGTCCACCAGGAACGCGGTGGTGCCGCCGCCGCGTACCCCCTTGTCCTTGTCGGTGACCGCGACCACGATGGCGAAGTCGGCGTCGTTGCCGTTGGTGATGAAGGTCTTCTCGCCGTTGAGGATCCAGTCGTCACCGTCGCGACGGGCCGACAGCTTGATGTTCGCGGCGTCGGAGCCCGCGCCGGGCTCGGTGATGGCGAAGCAGGAGATCCGCTCGCCCTCGATGGTGGGTTTGAGGTACTCGTCCTGCTGGGCGGCGTTGGCGTGGAACAGGATGTTGTCGGCCTCGCCGCCGAACCGGAACGGCACCAGGGTGTGCCCGACCTCGGTCCAGATCAGCGACTGCATGATCGCGGGCAGGTCCATGCCGCCGTGCTCGGCCGGCGTCGCCAGCCCCCAGAACCCGAACTTCCTGGCCTTGAGCTGGAGTTCGCGCAGCTCGGCGCGTTCGATGCCCGGCTGCCCGGCGCGCTCGCGGCGCAGCAGCTCGTGTTCGAGGGGGACGACCTCCTTGCGGATGAACGCCCGGGCGGTGTCCCGGATCGCCCGCTGCTCGTCGTCGAGCGAGAAGTCCACTGTGCTTCCTTCCGGTTCAGGTGCTTCGCTTAGCGCGCGCCGCCGTTGACGTAGAGGGTCTGCCCGGTGACGAACGACGCGTCGTCGCTGGCCAGGAACGCGACCACGGACGCGATCTCCTCCGGCTGGGCCACCCGGCGCAGCGGCGTGTGCTCGCTGGCCCACTTCTGGTGCGCTTCGGCCGACGACCCGACCCGCTCCGCGGTGGCCGCGGTCATCGCGGTGGCCACATACCCCGGCGCGACCGCGTTGACGCAGATGTTGAACGGCCCCAGCTCGATCGACAGCGTCGCCGTCAGCCCCTGCACGCCCGCCTTCGCCGCCGCGTAGTTGACCTGCCCCCGGTTGCCCAGCGCCGACCGGCTGCTCAGATTCACGATCTTGCCGTACTTGCCCGCCACCATGTGCTTCTGCGCCGCCTGGCAGCAATAGAACATGCTGGTCAAGTTGGTGTTCAGCACCGCGTGCCAGTCCGCCGCACTCATCTTGTACAGCAGGTCGTCCCGCGTGATCCCCGCATTGTTGATCAGCACGTCCAGCCGCCCGAAGTCGGCCACCACCTGCTCGGTCATCGCGTGCACGGCCGCCTCGTCGGTCACGTCGCACCCGTATCCGGCGGCCGTCCCACCCTCCGCCGAGATCTCCTTCGCCAGCGCCGCGCTCTTCTCGACACTGAGGTCGACGACCGCCACGGTCGCCCCCTCCGCCGCCAGGCGCTTCGCGGTAGCCGCCCCGATTCCCTGCGCGCCACCGGTCACGATCGCGACCCGCCCCGCAAACCTGCTGCCCATCGCTACCTCCTTGAAAGGAAGGGCACCTTCACATCGCCATACGTGGAGGAAGGTGCCCTTGTTAACGCCTCAACCTGTTTGAGCTGGGGATTTCAGAACGCGTTCACGCCGGTGAGGGCGCGGCCGATCAACAACTGCTGGATCTGGCTGGTGCCCTCGTAGAGGGTGGTGACGCGGGCGTCGCGCAGGTACTTGCCGACCGGGTACTCGTCGACGTAGCCGTACCCGCCGAACACCTGCAGTGCCTTGTTCGCCGCGCGCACCGCCGCCTCGCTGGCGAACAGCTTCGCCATCGACGCCTCGGTCGCGTACGGCAACCCGCGGTCGACCAGGTCGGCGACCCGCCACACCAGCAGCCGGGCCGCCGCGGTGTCCACCGCGACATCCGAGATCAACTGCTGGACCAGCTGGTACGCCGCGATCGGCTTGCCGAACTGGGTGCGGGTCTTCGCATAGTCGACGGCCGCGTCGAGGCACCCCTGCGCGATGCCCACACAGCCCGCCGCGACCGACATCCGCCCCTTGTCCAGCGTGGACATGGCGAGGTGAAACCCGCGCCCCTGCTCGCCGAGCAGCGCGTCCGCCGGCACCCGCACCGCGTCGAACACCAGCTCCGCCGTCGGCTGCCCGCGCAGCCCGAGCTTGCCGTGGATCTCCCGCCGGGTCAGCCCCGGCGTGTCCGTCGGCACCAGGAACGCGCTGATGCCCCGCGGCCCGTCCCCGCCCGTACGGGCGAAGACCAGCGCGACATCGGCCCAGGTCCCGTTGGTGATGAAGATCTTCGAGCCGGTGAGGACCCAGTCCCCGCCGTCGCGCACCGCCCGCGTGGTCAGCGAGGCCGCGTCGGACCCGGTTCCCGGCTCGGTCAGCGCGAAGCACCCCAGCAGATCGCCACCGCACAGGCCGGGCAGCCAATACGAACGCTGCGAGTCCGTGCCGTGCCGAGCGATGCTCTTCGCGACCAGCCCCAGCGACACCGACACCAAGCCGCGCACCGACGAGTCGCCCCGGCCCAGCTCCTCCAGGACCAGGCAGTACGCCAGGTGGTCACCCCCGCTGCCGCCGTGCTCCTCGGCGACGGTCAGGCCGAGGAAGCCCAGCTCGCCGAGCTGCTTGACCACGGTGCGCTCGACGCTCTCGCGCCGGTCCCACTCCGCCGCGTGCGGCACGACCTCGCGATCGACGAACTCGGCGGCGAGGCGGCGGACCGCGGCGTGTTCCGGCGACAGTGTCATGTCCACCCGATTAAACTAGCGGTGAAAGTTTTATCTCGTCCAGACCCCGCTGTGGCAGAGTTTCGGTCAGCACCGAGCGAGGGAGAACCGACCATGCCCCGGCCCAGCCAGGCCCTGTTGAGCCGGCAGCGCATCGTGGAGACCGCGTCCGCGATGATCGACGCCGACGGGCTGGCCGCGTTCTCCACCCGGCGGCTCGCCGCCGAGCTGGGCGTACGCGGGCCGTCGCTGTACAACCACTTCCCCACCAAGGACGCGATCCTGGACGCGGTCGCCGACGCGGTGATCGCGGGCGTGGACGTGTCGTTCTTCACCACGAACGACTGGCGCGACGCGCTGCGGCTGTGGGGGCACTCCTACCGCGACGCGCTGACCGCGCACCCGAACATCGTCCCGTACCTGGCCCAGGGCCCGGGACGGCGGCCGGCCGCGCTGCACATGGCCGACGCCGTGTACGGGGGGCTGGTCAAGGCGGGCTGGCCGCCCGCCCGCGCCACGCACATCGGCGCGGTGATGCGCTACCTGGTCGCGGGCTCGTCACTCGGCTCGTTCGCGCGCGGCTTCGTCGAGGACCCCGAGCTGTACGCCGCCCACTACCCGCACCTGTCCCAGGCCCACCGCCTCGCCGAGCACCAGCACAGCGTGGACGAGGGCGCGTTCGCGCTCGGCCTCGACGCGCTGGTCGACGGGCTGGCCCGGGAGTACGAGGCCACGGTCGGCCCGCTGCCGCCTCTGGAGCCGCGGCCCGACTCGTACTACAGTCGAAACTTGCAGCGCTAGTTTTGCGGCCCGGCCCCGTGCCGACCGCTCGCTACGCGGCCACCGGAACGCGGCCGCCTCGCACCTGAGGTGGCGCACGATCCGTGCGGACCGACCGGCCCCGCCGGGCGGCCCACGACGACGCCGTCACCCGCCCCGCGCGGCCGGTGTCCGGTGCCGTGCCGCGGGCGACGCCGCCCTGATGGGAAGGGACAGCATGGACCTGGCAGCCGCGGCGACGCATCCGGGGCGTACCACCCCGATCGCGGACCGTACCCAGCTCTACATCGACGGCAGGTGGACCGCCCCACACGGCACCGGCATGATCGCCGTCGAGGACCCGACCACCGAGCAGGTGATCGCCCACGTGCCCGCCGGTGACGCCGTCGACGTGGACCGCGCCGTCGCCGCCGGGAAGGCCGCGTTCGGCCCCTGGTCGGCGCTGGCCCCGGCGGAACGCGCCGCGCACCTGGACCGGCTGCACACGGCGTTGTCGGCCCGCGCGGGCGACATCGCCACCACCGTGGCCCGCGAGCTGGGCACCCCCATGAAGATCGCGACGAAGGTCCAGGCCGGACTGCCGCTGACCGTGCTGCGCAGCTACGTCGACATGGCGGGGCAGCCGGAGAGCACGCACACCGTCGGCAACTCGCTGATCGTCGGCGAGCCCGTCGGCGTCGTCGGCGCGATCACGCCGTGGAACTACCCGCTGCACCAGATCATGGCGAAGGTGGCCGGGGCGCTCGCCGCGGGCTGCACGGTGGTGCTCAAGCCCGCCGACCTGACGCCGCTGGTGGCGTACCTGCTGTTCGACGCGGTCGACGAGGCCGGGCTGCCGCCGGGCGTGGCCAACCTGGTCACCGGCCCGGGCTCGGTGGTCGGCTCGGCCATCGCGGCACACCCCGACGTGGACCTGGTGTCGTTCACCGGCTCCACGGCCGTCGGCGCGCGCATCTCGCACCTGGCCGCCGACCGCATCGCGCGGGTCGCGCTGGAGCTGGGCGGCAAGTCCGCCAACGTGATCCTGGACGACGCCGACCTGCGCCGCGCGGTGAAGACCGGCGTCGCCAACGCTTTCCTCAACTCCGGACAGACCTGCACCGCCTGGACCCGCATGCTCGTGCACCGCTCCCGGTACGACGAGGCGCTGGCCATCGCCGCCGAGGCCGCCGCCGGGCAGACCCTCGGCGACCCGTTCGACGAGGGCACCCGGCTGGGCCCGCTGGCCTCGGCCGCGCAGCGCGAGACGGTACGCGGCTACATCGAGCAGGGCCTGGCCGCCGGTGCCCGCCTGATCGCGGGCGGCCTCGACGCGCCCGTGCCGGACCGGGGCCACTTCGTCGCGGCGACCGTGCTGGCCGACGTGGACCCCGACAGCGTCGTGGCCCAGGAGGAGATCTTCGGGCCGGTGCTGGTGGTGATCCCGTTCGACTCCGACGACGAGGCCGTCGCCATCGCCAACAACTCCCGGTACGGCCTGGCCGGCGCGGTCTGGTCCGGTGACGAGGAGCGGGCGCTGGCCGTCGCGCGGCGGATGCGCACCGGCGCGGTCGACGTCAACGGCGGCGCGTTCAACCCGCTGGCCCCGTTCGGCGGGTTCAAGCAGTCCGGCATCGGCCGCGAACTCGGCCGGCACGGGCTGGAGGAGTTCCTGGAGACGAAGGCGATCCAGCGATGAGCCCCGTGCGCGCGCTGCTGTGGCGCGGACCCGGCGCGGCGCTGGAGATCGAGCCGATCCTGCTGCCCCCGCCCGGCCCGAAGGAGGTGCGGGTGCACATCCGCGCCGCCGGGGTGTGCCACTCCGATCTGTCGATGGTCAACGGGACCCTCGCGCCGCCGTACCCCCTGGTGCTGGGTCATGAGGCGGCAGGCGTGGTGACCGCCGCCGGGCCGGAGGCGAGCGTCGCGGTCGGCGCCCACGTGGTCCTGAACTGGGCCCCGCCGTGCCGCAGGTGCTGGTTCTGCGGCAACGGGCAGCCCTGGCTGTGCGAGACCGCCGGTGCGCCGACCGCCGCCCGAGGGGCGACCGCCGACGGCGAGCCGCTGCACGTCACGCTGGGTCTCGGCGCGCTCGCCGAGGAGGTCGTCGTCGGCGACCACGCCGTCATCCCGGTGCCGGCCGAGCTGCCGTTCGCCACCGCGGCGCTGCTCGGCTGCGCGGTGCTGACCGGCGTCGGCGCGGTGCACCGGACCGCTTCCGTCCAGCCGGGCGAGTCGGCGGTCGTGATCGGACTCGGCGGGGTCGGCCTGTCGACCGTGATGGCCGCCCACGCCGCCGGAGCCGACCCGCTGATCGCCGTGGACGTCTCCGACGCCAAGCGCGAGCTGGCCGTGTCCGCCGGGGCGACCCATTTCCTGGTATCGGGTGACGACCTGAGCGCCCAGGTGCGAGGGCTCACCGAACGCCGCGGGGCCGACCACTCCTTCGAGTGCGTGGGCCGCTCGGCGACCATCCGGGCCGCATGGCGGGCCACCCGGCGCGGCGGCCAGGTGACCGTGGTCGGCATGGGCGCGAAGGACGACATGGTCAGCCTCGCCGCGCTCGACATCTTCCACTCCGCCCGCACCCTGCGCTCCTCGGTGTACGGCAACTCCGATCCCGACCGCGACGTGCCCGCCCTGGCCCACCAGGTACTGGACGGCAGCCTCGACCCGGCCGCCCTCATCACCGACCGGATCACCCTCGACGAGTCCCCCGAGGCCTTCGCCCGCATGTCCCGCGGCGAGGGCGCCCGCACGGTCATCCTCTTCCCCTGACCCGCCCCGCCCCGCGAGGCCGCACGCCCACCGCGTGCGGCCTCGCGACGTCCCAAGATCCGCCGACTTGCCTGGCACCTGCGCGAATGGACGGCCAAGATACGCACACCTGCCAGGCAAGTCGGACGATCTTGACCGGCCGGGCGGTCAGGTCAGGGCTTTGGCGAGTTCTATGCGGGAGCGGATGTTGAGGCGGGCGAAGATGTTGCGCATGTGGTGGTCGACGGTGCGGGGGGACAGGAAGAGCTGAGCGGCGACCTCGCGGTTGGTCGCGCCGTCGCAGACCAGGCGGGCGATCTGGAGCTGCTGGGCGGTCAGGACGTCGGCGGCGCGTACGGCGGGGGCGTCGACGGCCTCGCCGGCCGCGCGCAGTTCGGCGCGGGCCTGGTCGGCCCAGGCGGGGGCGTCGAGCTGGGTGAAGGTCTCCAGGGCGCGGTGCAGGTGCTCGCGGGCGTCGCGGGGACGGCGGGCGCGGCGCAGCTCCTGGCCGTACAGCAGCTCGGTGCGGGCCTGTTCGAAGTCGGCCTCCCCGGCCAGGTGCAGGGCGAGCGCCTGCTGGAAGTGCTCCTCGGCCTCGGCGCTGCCGCGCGGGGCGAGCAGCGCGTGGCAGCGCGCCGACAGCGCCCGGCGCACCGGGTCGCCGGTCGACGACGCCCACAGGTCGAACCCGGCCAGCGCGGCGACGGCCTGCTCCCGGTCGTCGGCCCGGACCGCCGCCTCGACCAGCCACGGGGTGGCCATGGCCTGCACCACGATGTGGCCGCGGCCGGTGACGGGGCAGGCGATCGCCGCGATGCGGGCGACCGTGTCGGCGGGGCGGCCGGCCATCAGGTCGAGCACGGCCAGCGCCCACTGGCTCAGCGCCTTGGGGCGGTTGACCTGCCCGGTGCCGGGCGCGACCTCGATGTCGCGGATGTGCCGCAGGGCCTGCTCCCGATCGCCGCGGATGGCGCACAGCACGGCCAGCATCGCCTGGTGGTCCCCGGCGTAGTTGCCCTGCCCGCAGGCCCGTGCGGCGCGCAGCCCCTGCAGGCTGGTGGCCGCGGCGGCGTCGTAGCGGCCAAGCCAGTACTCGGCGTACGCGGTCATCTCCAGGGCCAGCGGCAGCGCGGACACGTCGCCGCTGTCCCGGGCGACCTCGACCGCGCGGGCGGCCAGCCGGTGCGCGCCGACATCGTCGGCCAGCAGCAGCGCGGCGGCGCTGGCGCAGGTCAGCGGGGCCGCGCTGTCCAGGGTCTCGCCGAGTTCGACGACGCGCCGCAGCGGGCGGATCGCGCGGTGGTGCCGGCCGCCGAAGGTGTACGCGAACCCGGCGATGTGCTCGAAGACGACCTCCAGCTCCGGCGGGTCGTCGGGGCGGCGCAGCGCCGCGGCCCTGCTGGCCACCTCGGCGTAGCGCGGGTAGTCGCCGGAGAAGCAGACGGCCTCCCCGGCCCGCATCAGCGCCAGCACGGCCAGTTCGCGTTCGGACCCGGCGAGCCGGTCGGCGATGGTCAGCAGCGACTCGGCGGCGTTCGCGGTGGCCCCGGCACGCAGCTCGATCTCCCCGGACAGCACCTCGCTCTCGGCGGACACCACCCGGTCCCGGGCCGCCGGGCGGGCCCGGCGCAGCAGGCTGCGGGCCCGCCCGGCGCTGCCGGACTGCCAGGCGTACCGGGCGGCGGTGACGAGCCGGTGGGCCGCTCCCCCAGGCTCGGTGGTGAGCTGCGCGGCGTGCTCCAGGGCGGTGGAGGCGCGTGAGTAGCCGCCGCCGGTGGCCGCCTCCTCCAGCTCCTCGGCCAGCTCGGCATCGGGGCCGTGGGCGGCGGCGGCCAGGTGCACGGCGCGGCGCAGCCGTTCGGTGTCGGCGTCGAGGATCTGCGCCAGGTGCAGGTGCGCGGCGCGGCGCTGGGCCAGGGGCGCTTCCTCGTACGCCAGCGCGCGGGCGATGGGCTGCGGGAACACGATGCCGCCCCGGCTGACCCGGACCAGCCCGCCGCGTTCGGCGGGGGTGAGCGCGGCGATGTCCACCCCGGAGCTGTGCGCGGCCCGCATCAGGCCCGCGGCGTCGGTCTCCTCGTCGGCCGCGGCGAGCAGCAGCAGCCAGCGGGTGTCCGGCGCGAGCCGGTCCAGCCGGGCCCGGTACGTGCGCAGCAGCGCGCTGTCCACGGGCAGCCGGGTCGGCAGCGGGGCCTCCCCGGCGAGCTGGCTGTCGCTGAGCGAGGCGGCGAGATCGGTGAGCGCGCGCGGGTTGCCGCCGCCGAGCGCCGCCAGCGCGGCCAGCACCTCATCGCCGACGGTGGCACGGAGCGCGAGGCCGCCGAGGTCTGCGGTGTCGGGGCCGGCGGGCATCCACAACGGACGCTGCTCGCCGGCCCGGCCGGACTCGTGCAGCAGGTCGGCGAGCATCGCGCGGCTCGACGCCGGGTCGAGTGGACGGAGCGCGACTCGCGGCACGCCGTTGAGGGGCAGGTCGCCGGTGGCGGTCAGCAGCAGCGTGACGCGGTGCGCGCCCACCCGGCGGGCGGTGAAGGCGATGGCGTCCAGCGACGGCCGGTCCAGCGCGTCGGCGTCGTCGA
>NZ_JBEZDT010000043.1:0-84994 GCF_040648455.1 Catellatospora sp. NPDC049133 | reverse complement strand
TTCTTACGGCCCTGCGGAACCCGGCCGGCGCGGATCTCGAACACTGCAACCCCTGAAATGATCAGGTGTTGCAACGACGCCTAGAACCCAAGGCGTTGTGAAGGTGCCCTTCCTTCGACTTCGGGCAGCTCGTCGTGGATCTGCTGGGTGAGGGCGGTCATCGCGTCGCGGGCGCGGTCGGCGTCGCGGCGCTGGATCGCCTGGGCCACGTCGGCGTGCAGTGTGAGCGCCCGGCGGTCGGGATGGACGGGCATGAGGTGGTAGTGGTGGCGGCCGGTCAGCGACTCGGCGACCAGTTCGTGCAGCCCGGCGAACATCTCGTTGCCGGAGTGCAGCAGCACCCGCCGGTGGAACTCTATGTCGGCGGCCAGGAAGCCTGCCTCGTCGCCGGATTCGGCCGCCGCCCACAGCTTCGCGGCGAGCGCGACCAGTTCGGCCGCGTCGGTCGGCGACGTGCGCTGTGCCGCGAGCAGGGCCGCCTGCGGTTCGACGGCGGCGCGCAGTTCGGTCAGCGAGCGCAGCTGCGCCAGCCGCTGGTCGGAGGCCAGCCGCCAGCGGATCACCTGCGGGTCGAAGACGTTCCAGTCGGCGGCGGGGCGGATCCGGGTGCCGACCCGGCGGCGCGCCTCGACCAGGCCGAGGGCGGCCAGCACCCGCAGCACCTCGCGGACCACCGAACGCGACACGGCGCACCGCTCGACCAACTCGTCGACGGAGAGCACGGTGCCGGGCGGGAACGTCCCGCCGCAGATCGCGACGCCGAGTTCGTCGAGCACGCGGGAGTGCAGCCGGGACGCGGCGGGTGGGGTGTCCATCCCATACAACATACCAGTTTGTGGGTTGGCCTTGATTACGTCTGATTTATGGGCCTAGCATCGCTGGTCGGCCCGGAACCGTCCTGAAAGGGCACCTCGTGAAGATCGTCGCCGCGGAAGTCATCGTCACCAGCCCCAGCCGCAACTTCGTCACGCTGAAGATCACGACGGAGGACGGGATCACCGGCCTGGGCGACGGCACGCTCAACGGCCGCGAGCTGTCCGTCGCCTCCTACCTGACCGACCACGTCGTGCCGCTGCTCATCGGCCGCGACGCCCACCGCATCGAGGACACCTGGCAGTACCTGTACCGTTCCGCCTACTGGCGGCGCGGCCCGGTCACCATGGCCGCCATCGCCGCCGTCGACGTCGCCCTGTGGGACATCAAGGCCAAGGCCGCCGGGATGCCGCTCTACCAGCTGCTCGGCGGCGCGTCCCGCAACGGCGTCATGGCGTACGGGCACGCCTCCGGCCGCGACCTGCCCGAGCTGTTCGACTCCGTGCGCAAGCACCTCGCGCTGGGCTTCAAGTCGATCCGCATCCAGACCTCCGTGCCCGGCATCAACGCCGTCTACGGCGTCGCCGCGCAGACCGAGGGCGAGCGCTACGACTACGAGCCCGCCCAGCGCACCCCGCTGCCCGTCGAGGAGGACTGGGACACCCGCGCCTACCTGCGCCACCTGCCCGGCGTGTTCGAGGCCATACGCAACGAGTTCGGGCCCGAGCTGCCGCTGCTGCACGACGGCCACCACCGGATGACCCCCATCCAGGCGGCCCGGCTCGGCAAGGACCTCGAACCCTACGACCTGTTCTGGCTGGAGGACTGCACCCCGGCGGAGAACCAGGAGGCGCTGCGCCTGGTCCGGCAGCACACCACCACCCCGCTGGCGATCGGCGAAGTCTTCAACACCGTCTGGGACTACCAGACCCTGATCCGCGAACAGCTCATCGACTACGTGCGCAGCGCGGTCACCCACACCGGCGGCATCACCGCCATGCGCAAGCTGCTCGACTTCGCCGCGCAGTACCAGATCAAGTCGGGCATCCACGGGCCGACCGACATCTCCCCCGTCGGCATGGCCGCCGCGCTGCACCTGGACCTGGCCATCCACAACTTCGGCATCCAGGAGTACATGCAGCACAGCCCGCTGACCGACGAGGTGTTCCGGCAGTCGTTCACCTTCACCGACGGCCACCTGCACCCCGGCGAGCAGCCCGGCCTCGGCGTGGAACTCGACGAGCAGGCCGCCGCCCGTTTCCCGTACGTGGCCGCGTACCTGCCGGTCAACCGGCTCAAGGACGGCACCGTCCATGACTGGTGACGCCGTACATCCGGTCTGGCTGCCCGACGAGGTGTGGCGGGCCGTCGGATCGCGCCGCGTCCTGGTCCGCGCAGACGGGCCGCTCGCGCAGACCGTCATGTGGGAACTCACCCGGGCCGTCGACCACCACGGTGGCAGCCTGCAGGACGACCCCGCGATCTTCGGCGGCGTGGGCGATGACGGCAGAAACGGCCGGTTCGACCTGGTGCTGGCGCTGACGGATGCGGACGGCCTGCCGGATGCGGCAGTGCCGGTGCGGGCAGAGCTGGACCATCGCTCAGGCCGGGGCACGCTCGGCGCGGAAGGCTTCGCCATCGCCCGGCGCGACGGCGTCACCGTGGTCCTGGCCGACGGTGCGGCGGGGCTGCTCTACGGACTGTTCCACGTGGTCCGGCTCGGCGCGGCGGCGTTCGGCGCGGCGTCGGCGATCGACGTGCACCACCCGGTGACGGCGCGGCGGATGCTGAACCACTGGGACAACATCGACACCCACCCGGTGATGGGCCAGGTCGAACGCGGCTTCTCCGGCGGCTCGATCTTCTGGCGCGACGGCCGGCTGACCGGTGAGCTGGACCGGATCCGCGCCTACGCCCGGCTGCTGGCCTCGGTCGGCGTCAACGCGATCACCGTCAACAACGTCAACGTGCACGCCACCGAGGCGCACCTGCTCACTGACCGGCTCGGCGACGTCGCGGCGCTCGCCGAGGTGCTGCGGCCGTACCACATCCGGGTGCACCTGTCGGTGAACTTCAACTCCCCCGTCGCGCTCGGCGGCCTGCCCACCGCCGACCCGCTCGACCCCGACGTGCGGGCCTGGTGGGCGGAGACGACCCGGCAGGTGTACGCGGCGATCCCCGACTTCGGCGGCTATGTCGTCAAGGCCGACTCCGAGGGGCAGCCCGGCCCGTTCGGGTACGGCCGCACCCACGCCGAAGGCGCGAACACCCTCGCCGCCGCACTGGAACCGTACGGCGGCGTCGTGCACTGGCGCGCCTTCGTCTACGACCACCGCCAGGACTGGCGCGACCGCTCCACCGACCGGGCCCGCGCCGCCCACGACCACTTCGCGCCGCTCGACGGCCGCTTCGCCGAAAACGTGATCCTGCAGGTCAAGCACGGCCCGATCGACTTCCAGACCCGCGAGCCGGTGTCCCCGGTGATCGCCGCCATGCCGGGCACCCACCTGGCCGTGGAACTGCAGGTCACCCAGGAGTACACCGGCCAGCAGCGGCACGTGTGCTACCTGGGCCCGATGTGGAGGGAGGTGCTGTCGTTCACGCCCTGGGGCGCGATGGGGCCGACCGTCGCCGAGGTCGCCTCCGGGGTCGCCCACGGCGACGAGCGCGCCGGATCCGGCCGGCGGCCGTCCGGGCAGGGCGGCCTCGTCGCCGTGTCCAACGTGGGCGATGACCGGTTCTGGACCGGCCACCCGCTCGCGCAGGCGAACCTGTACGCCTTCGGCCGCCTCGCCTGGAACCCCCTGCTCGACCCGCTCACGCTCCTCGACGAGTGGATCGACCTCACCTTCACCCCGGCCGCGACCGCCGACCCCGACCTGCTCCGCCGGACCCTGCACGAGGTCATGGACGGCTCGTGGCACACCTACGAGTCCTACACCGCACCGCTGGGCGTCGGGTTCATGGTCCGGCCCGGCAGCCACTACGGCCCCGACGTCGACGGCTACGAATACACCCCCTGGGGCACCTACCACTTCGCCGACCGCGACGGCATCGGCGTCGACCGCACCCGCGCCACCGGCACCGGCTACACCGGCCAGTACCCGCTGCCCTGGTCGGACGTCTACGAGTCGCCCGCCTCATGCCCCGACGAGTTGCTGCTGTTCTTCCACCACGTGCCCTACACCCACGTGCTGCGCAGCGGCACGACGGTGATCCAGCACATCTACGACACGCACTTCGCCGGTGCCGAACAGGTGGCGCGGATGCGCTCGCGGTGGGCGCGGCTGGGTGACGCGGAACTGGTCGCCCCGGACGTGGACGCCCGGATCCGCGAGCGTCTCGACGAGCAGGTGCGGTGCGCGCAGGAGTGGCGCGACCAGATCAACACCTACTTCTACCGCAAGTCGGGCATTCCCGACGCCCACGGCCGTCGCATCCACTGACTACGTGCTGATGATCCGTTTTTGTGGAACGCTGGACGCCCCCATGGGGGCATCCAGGCGTCCACAAAAACGGATCACCGCGAGCGGGGCATGCCCACCGGCGGCACCCGCACCCAGTGGATCACAGCGAGTCGTCGCACCGGATCACCATGACGCCCGCAGGATCGAGGACCAGCGGCTGACCGCGCGACATCCGCTCCCCGGTCAGCAGGTCGAGACCGGTCGCGCAAGCGGCCACCTCCGCCGGGGCCGTCGCATGGTTGAGCAGGAACAGCAGCCGGGTCCCGTCCGGAGCGACCCGCACCGCGGCCTCCAGGTCGGGCACGTCGGCGTACGGCCCGAGCAGGTCGTGCCGGGCCAGCACCTGCCGCATCACCCACGACACGCCGTCCTGCTCCAGCCCGGCGGCGACGTACCACCCGTGCCCGGCCCCGAACGTATTGCGGGTGACGGCGGCCGTGCCCGCGCAGAAGTCCGCCCGGTATGTCCCGACGATCTCGGCCCCCTGCGGGATGACCAGCTCGAACACGTTGTCGTCCTCGTCGACCCGCCCCGACAGGAACGTCGTCACCACCGAGCCCCCTCGCGCCGCGACCATCTCCAGCCGCTGCGCCAGATCACCCTTGACCATGTGCAGCGCGGGCGCGACGACCACGTCGTAGCCGCTCAGGTCGGCGGTCACCGCCACCACGTCCACATCGGCCCCGGCGTCCCACAGCGCCCGGTGGTAGGCCCGCACCACCTGCTGGTAGCGGACCAGCCGCGACGGGCCGTCGGAGATCTCCAGCGCCCACCAGCTGTCCCAGTCGAACAGCAGCGCCACCCGGGCCGGGGTCCGCGCGCCCAGGCTCACCCCACCCAGCCGGTCCAGTTCCGCACCGAGCTGCGCGACCTCACCGAACACCCGGGTGTCGGCCCGGCCCGCGTGCCCGATGACCGCGCCGTGGTACTTCTCGCTCGCGCCCCGCGAGGCCCGTAGCTGGAAGTACAGCACCGCGTCCGCGCCGTGCGCGACAGCCTGCCAGCTCCACAGCCGGTTGATCCCGGGCCGTTTCAGCGGGTTGACGTCCCGGCAGGCGGTGAAGCTCGGGGTCTGCTCCATCAGCCAGAACGGCTGCCCGTCCTTGAGCCCGCGTATCAGGTCGTGGGTCAGCGCAGGCCCCGCCGTACTCGTTGCCGACGTGCCAGGCGACCACGGCCGGGTTGGCGGCGTACCGGGCGGCGATGCGGCGGGCCAGTTCGGCCGACAGCCGCCGGAACACCGGTGAGCTGGGGCAGGAGTTGTGGCGCTGGCCGAACCGGTGCCGCCGGCCCTCGAAGTCGACGCGCGTGACCTCGGGGTGGGCGCGGGCCAGCCAGGCCGGGTGCGCGCCGGTGCCGGTCGCCAGGCACACCGCCCGGCCCTCGGCGGCGGCCCGCTCGACGATCGCGTCGAGGGTGGTGAAGTCGTACACATCAGGCGCGGGCTGGGTCAGCGCCCAGGTGAACACGCCGACGGTGACGGTGTCGACGCGCGCGAGGTCGAACAGCTTGTGGTCCTGCGCCCACACGTCATGCGGCCACTGCTCGGGGTTGTAGTCGCCGCCGTAGGGGATCTTGTTCGTGACAGGCAGGGTCATGCCGTGAACTCCGTCCCGATCTGGCCGGTCATCGGGCGGCAGTTGCGCAGCAGCACCAGGACCAGCACCGCGCCGAACAGGCTGAGCACCGCCTCGGACAGCAGCACGGTCAGCCCGGCCGCCGCGACGAGCACGCTGAGGTTGCCGAGGGTCACCGCGGGCCGGCGGACGAGGAAGTACGAGGCGAGCCGGGCGGCGTCGCGGACCCGGAACTCGAACAGTGACGTGATGACCAGCAGGTTCGTCGCCCACAGGGCCGCGACGACGGCGAGCACGACCAGCAGCGCCGCCCACCAGCGGGGCACGGCCGCGGCGTCGAGGTGGGCGAGGTTGACCGCGACGACGGCCAGCCACAGCAGCAGCGGAGCCCAGACCCGCAGCACCGGCCCGGCGTTGAGCCGGTAGCCGCGCCAGAATGCCGACGCGGGCGCCAGATCGGCCAGGTCGGCCCGGTGGTGGTGCAGTGTGTACAGGGCGGCGGACACGGCCGGGCCCAGTGGCAGCGCGCAGGCCGCGAACAGCGGGATGTTGCTGGCGTCGCGCGCCAGCAGCACCAGCGGCACCAGGCCCGGCAGCGTGGTCAGCAGGAGCAGCAGCTCCACGACGAGCAGGCTGTAGACCAGCGCTGCGGCTCGCGACAGCAATCCTTGCCCGAACCGGTTCGCGGCCTGTGCGGTGCCGTTCATGCCGGCTCCCCGTGCTCGCGAGCCTGCTCAGCCGCAAACGGGCCGTGGTTGCCCGCCGGTTCGGTGAGGTGTGCGCGATCGCCGCGGTCACTCATCCGCGCTCCTTCCCGAGGGCTGCGGGGCCGGGCGGGCCAGGCCGAGCAGGCGGTTGTCGTCCCACCAGGGCGGGGTCTCGTCGACGACCGGGGTCAGCTCGACCAGGGTCACCTCGTGCCGGGCCAGCACCAGGTCCAGCTCGACGCAGCCGCCGACACGCGGCAGGCTGCGGTGGCTGCGCCCCGGTTCGGCGGCCTCGTACAGGTCGGCGAGCTGCCGTGAGCCGGGTGAGGCCGGGCGGCCCATCTCGCACCAGGCCGCCCAGGCGTTGCCGGCCTCCTCGCTGACCGACGAGCGGCTCAGGTACACCGACGCGGTGCCGAGCCCGCCGATCGGGATCGACAGGCGCACCGTGTGGCCGTCGACGGGCGGGCCGCCGGTGACATCGACCGGGGCCCAGGCCAGCACGGTGACCCGGCCGGTGTCGTCGCGGGTCACCAGGTGGTCGCCGCCGCGGCTGAGCACGTGCTCGCCCATCCGGGCCATGAACGCGTACAGGTGGTAGGTGGGTTTGCGGATCTGCCGATGGGTGAGCAGCCCGAAGCCGCCGTGGAACAGCGACGTCGGCACCCCTGCCTCCTCGAACATGTCGGAGAACGTCCAGTACGAGAACGAGTCGACCAGGTCGCCGCCGTTGGCCAGCACCGGCGCGAGGTACGCGGCGTGCAGGGCCGTGTCGTGCACCGGGTTGTCGGGCCGGTAGGAGGAGTTGAACTCGGTGATGTGCACCGGCAGCCCGGCCAGCCCGGTCGCGGCCAGCAGCTCGCGCGGGGTGGCGAACTGCTCCAGCAGCCGCTCCGCCGGGGCCAGGGTCTGGTGCACCCCGAACGGCACGTGCTGGGCGGGCCCCGAGGTGTACGCGTGTTTGCTGACGAAGTCGCAGGGCACCCCGCGCCCGTCGACGAACTCCGCGAACGGGATCAGCCAGTCGTCCGCCCCGGGTGAGATCGCCGGCCCGCCGACCTGCAGTGACGCGTCCACGGCCTTGACTGCGTCGGCGCTGACCTCGTACAGGCGGTGGTAGGCGTCGCGGTCGGCGCCGGCCCAGAACTCCTTGAGGTTGGGCTCGTTCCACACCTCGATCGGCCAGGTCCGCACCTGCTCGATGCCGTACCGGTCGACCAGGTGCGACACGGTCGCCCGGACCAGGTCGGCCCACTGGTTCCAGGAGCGGGGCGGGGTCACGTTGCCGGCCCACCAGAACACGGTCTGCTCGCCCGAGGCCAGGCCGGCGGGCATGAAGCCCAGTTCCAGGAACGGGCGGATGCCAAGGTCGAGGTAGGCGTCGACGACCTGGTCGACGTACGTGAACGCGTAGCGGGTGCGGGTCGCGCCCTGGTACTCGTACGGCCGGTACACCCCGACGCCGTCGGACAGCAGGCCGTGGCCGCGGATGTGCCGGAAGCCGATGTCGCGCTGGATCATCGCCAGCGAGTCCTGGTAGTCGCGCCGCAACGCCAGCTCGAACCGACCGGTGCCGACGCAGAGACGCCAGGCGTCGGACAGGCGGCCGGAGGCGGCCTCGGGTACGTGGATGCGCATGGCGGTTCCTCCGCGTCGGTGCGAACGGCCCGGCCGCGCCGGCGCGCGACCGGGCCGGGACTCGGGTCAGCCCCGCTGCTTGGCGAAGCGGTCGTACGCCTTGTTGACGAGCTCGATGTAGGCGTCCATGTTCTTGGCCTTCAGCTCGCCGACGTAGGCGTCCCATTCGGACAGGTCGCGCTGGCCGAGGATGAATTTCAGCGTCATCTGCGCGACGTGGTCCTTCAGCGGCGTCTCCCACAGCGTGGCCTGCTCGGCCTCGGCGTCCTCGTACGGGTGCGGCGGCGGCACGGGCAGGATCTTCCGGGCGTCCATCGCCTTCTGGTACTCCAGCTCCTCGGCCGAGAACGTCGACTGCAGCAGCGCGGTGGTGCCACCGTAGGCGAACACGCCGTTGCCGAAGCCGAAGTCCTTCTGCAGGTGCTTGGTGGCGGTGGGGTTGAGCTTGACGTAGTCGACGTCGGGCGCGAGCGTGAACTTGCCCGAGGCGTCCTTGTTGTAGGTGGTGCCGGGCACGCCCCACTTGGCGAACTCCTGGCCCGCGTCGGAGTAGTACAGCCAGTCGATGAACTGCATCATCGCGACGAAGTTCTTGCTGTCCCGGGCCTTCTTGGAGATCATGACGCCGTTCTCCAGGCGGCTGCCGGCCTTGACCTCGCCGGCCGGGCCGGTCGGCTGCGGGATCTTGACGATGGTGGCCTTGGGCTGGGTCTGGGCCATCGTCGGCCGGTACTTGTTGACCAGCTCCTGCGCGTTGGCGCTGATCACGAAGGACTTGCCGGTGGCGAGCTTCTGGATGGCGGTGTCGTCGTCCTGGGTGAAGCTCTCCGGGTCGAGCAGACCCTCCTTCACCAGCTTGTTCAGGTAGGTGACCATCTGCTTGTAGCCGTCGGTGGCGCCGGTGAAGACGAACTTCTTGGCATTGGCGTCCCAGTAGTCGTTGCGGTAGCCCCAGCCGCCGTTGGTGCTGAACGCCTGCGACATGTAGTTGAACAGCGAGCCGCCGGGCGTGGGCTTGCTCCACCGGTCCGACATCGGGTACTGGTTCGGGTACGCGGCCTTCATCGCCTTGAGCATCGTGTACACCTCGTCCCAGGTCTTGGGCACGGTGAGGTTGAGCTGGGCGAGGATGTCGGTGCGCACGCCGAGCGAGTAGTCGGTCCACACGTTCTCGTGCAGGCCGGGCAGCAGGTAGAACTTGCCGTCGAGCTGGCGCAGCTGGTCGATGTCAGGCTGCAGGTTCCACTTGGCGATCTTGTCCTTGAGGTTGGGCATCAGGTCGAGGTAGTCGCTGACCGGCAGGATCGCCCCCGACGCCACGAACGGCGTCTCCTGGCCCGGGTAGGTCTTCGGGATGATCAGCGGGGCGTCGCCCGCGCCGATGAGCAGGCTGCGCTTCTGCTCGTAGTCCGACAGCGGCACCGCGGTCGGCGTCAGCGTGACGCCGGTACGTGCGGTCAGCTCGGACCAGAACAGCCACTCGTTCTTGAGCGGGTAGTTCGGGTGGTTGTTGTACAGGATCGAGAAGTTCAGCGCCTCGGTGGCCTTGAACTGCGAGTTCACGCCGTAGTCGGCCATCGCGCCGACGCGGTTGCCGGACAGGTCCTCGGAGGTCGGTTCCTCGCCGGTGCACCCGGCGAGGGACACGGCGAGCAGCGCGGCCGCGAAGGCCGCGACGCGTCTGCGGGAGCGGGTAGCCATCAGAAATCGCCTTTCCGGTCGATAAGTGGAATGTGCTACTTGCAGCCGGTTCACCCCTTGACCGCCCCGAGCATCACGCCGGACACGAAATACCTCTGGACGAAGGGGTAGACCAGCAGGATCGGCACGACGGTGAGCACGATCGTCACGGCCTGGATGTTGGCCGCCACTTGCAGATCCGCGTCGGCTGCGCCGACGGAACCGGCCCCGGTCGCGCCCGCGATGAGATTGCGCAGGTAGACGGTGACCGGGAACAGTTCCGACTGGTCCATGTAGAGGAAGGCCGAGAACCACGAGTTCCAGAACGCCACCGCGTAGAACAGCACCATCGTCGCGATCATCGCCTTGGACAGCGGCAGCACGATGCGCCACAGGATGCGGTAGGTGTCCAGGCCGTCGACGGCGGCGGCCTCCTCCAGCTCGGTCGGCATGGACTCGAAGAACGCCTTCATGACCAGCAGGTTGAACACGCTGATCGCGTTGGGCAGCGCGATCGCCCACACCGAGTTCTTCAGCCCGAGGCTGGTGACCAGGATGTAGTTCGGGATCAGGCCGCCGGAGAAGAACATGGTGAACACCGCGACGCCGACCAGCGCCGAGCGGCCGCGCAGCTGCCTCTTGGACAGCACGTACGCGTAGCAGGTGGTCAGGGTGATCGCGACGGCGGTCGCCACGACCGTGTAGAAGACGGTGTTGCGGTAGTTGGCCCAGAACATCTCGTCGGCCATGACCAGCTGGTACGTGTGCAGGTTGAACCCGCGCGGCACCAGGCTGACCTGCCCGGCGCGGATGTAGGCCTCCTGGCTGAGCGAACGCGCGACCACGTTGACGAACGGGTACAGCGTCACGATCACCACGAGGGTCAGCACGACCGCGTTGGCGGCCTGGAACACCCGGTAGCCCCGGGTCACCCGCATCCGCCGGGGTTTGCCGGTCACCACAGGCTCGTCCCCACCGCGCGGCGGGCGATCAGGTTGGCCGTCAGCACCAGCGTCAGGCCGATGACGGCCTCGAACAGGCCGATCGCGGCGGCGTAGCTGAAGCTGTTGGACAGCACCCCCATCCGGAACAGGTACGTGGAGATCACGTCGCCGGTGGGGTAGGTCAGCGGGTTGTACAGCAGCAGGATCTTCTCGAAGCCGACCGCCATGAACGTGCCGATGTTCAGGATCAGCAGTGTGATCATCGTCGGGCGGATGCCGGGCAGGGTGACGTGCCAGGTCTGCCGCCACCGGCTGGCCCCGTCGATGCGGGCCGCCTCGTACAGGTCGGAGTCGATCGTGGTCAGCGCGGCCAGGTAGAGGATGGTGCCCCAGCCGACGGTCTGCCACGCCTCCGAGGACACGTAGATGGTGCGGAACCACTCGGGCTGCTGCAGGAACGGGACCGGGTCGCCGCCGAACGCCCGTACCACCTGGTTGACCGTGCCGTCGACGGACAGCAGCTGCATCACCATCGCGGCGACGATCACGACCGACAGGAAGTGCGGCAGGTAGGACACCGACTGCACGAAGCGCTTGAGCCGGCGGCTGGTCAGCTCGTTGAACAGCAGCGCCAGCACGATCGGCAGCGGGAAGCAGACGACCAGGCTCAGCACGCCCAGGACCAGGGTGTTGGTGAAGACGTTCCAGAACGTCGGGTCGTTGAGGAACATCTCGACGTAGCGCAGACCGACCCAGTACTCCCCGAGCGGGTTGCCGCCCGGGGAGAACTTACGGAAGGCGATGACGTTGCCGATCATCGGCAGGTAGCGGAACACCGCGAAGAACAGCAGCGGCAGCACCGCCAGCGAGTACAGCTGCCAGTCCCGGCGCAGCGCCCGCCGCCAGGTCAGCCGCCGGGGACGCAGCGGCGGCGCGGGCTCGGGCGGCGGTCCGCCCACGTCCGGCGCGGACCGCGGCGGGTCCAGCGTCCCGGGCACGCTCATCGGAGAACCTCCCGTGTTCAAACCGAAGCGATGGCGTACGGCGCGCCGCCGTCGTCGACGGGCGGAGCGAGCCGGACTTCGTGTTTTCCCGAAAGTTTCGGAAATATTGCGTTACCTGTGCCGGGCAACTTAAGCGTCCCAACCGGACGTGTCAAGGGCTGCTGAAGTGCTGACACAAACGGTTGCAGTGCGTGACAGTCCGAAGAGGACCATCGATCTCGGCGAACCCGCGCATCGAACACTCTGGCCGAAAATGCCGATCGTGATTTAGAGTTCGGTTCCGAAACTTCCGAGGCAGCGGTGAGGCGACACATGACGAAGGCCCGTCCGAGCACCGGCCCCGGCACGGTGACCATCGCGACCATCGCCGACGAGGTCGGCGTCTCCACCGCCACCGTCTCCAAAGTGCTCAACGGCCGCCTCGACGTCTCCGCGCTGACCCGGGCCCGCGTCGAAGCCAGCCTCGAACGCCACCGCTACCGCCGCCGCGCCAAGCGCCAGCCCACCGGCGCGGGCCAGATCGACCTGGTCTTCCACGAGTACGACTCCACCTGGGCCATGGAGATCATCCGCGGCGTCGAGACGGTCACCGTGCCGGCCCGCGTCGACCTCGTGCTGTCCCAACTCCAGGGCCGGCACCGTCCACCCCAGGAATGGCTCGACGGCGTCGTGGCCCGCCGCCCCCGCGGCGTGCTGTTCGTCCAGTGCCACCTCACCGAACCCCAGCGCCGCCAGCTGCAACGCCGCGCGATCCCGTTCGTCGTCATCGACACCGACAGCGCCACCTCCGCCTCGGTGCCCACCGTCGGCGCGAACAACTGGAGCGGCGGCCTGATCGCCACCCGCCACCTGATCGAACTCGGCCACCGCCGGATCGCCGTCATCTCCGGACCGACCGACGTGCTGTGCAGCCGCGCCCGCACCGCCGGCTTCCGCGCCGCACACGAGGAAGCCGGCATCCCTGTCGACCCCGACCTCGTCCGGCACGGCGCCTTCTACGTCGCCACCGGCCACGAGCACGCCCTGGACCTGCTCACCCGGCCCGAGCGGCCCACCGCGATCTTCGCCCAGTCGGACATGCAGGCCATGGGCGTGCTGCGCGCCGCCCGGCAGCTCGGCCTGCACGTGCCCGACGACCTGTCCGTCATCGGTTACGACAACCTGCCCGTCGCCGCCTGGACCGACCCCGCCCTCACCACCATCCACCAGCCGCTGCGTGACATGGCCGGCGCGGCCACCCAGATGCTGCTCGACCTCGCCGACAAGACCGACCTCCCGACCAGCCGCATCGACCTGGTCACCGAACTCGTCGTCCGCGAGACGACCGCACCGCCCGCGCACTCGCGCCAGACACCCGGCGTGGACCCCGCGTCACCGTCGCACCCGGCCCCGACCACCCGGTGAGGACCCATGCCCCTGTTCGACCTGCCCCTCGACCGGCTCCGTGACTACGCCCCCGACGTCGCCGAACCCGCCGACTTCGACGAGTTCTGGTCCGCCACGCTCAAGGAAGCCGCCGCACACCCCGTGCTCGGCGACGTCCGGCGAGTGCGGACGGACCTGCCATTGCTCGACAGCTGGGACGTCACCTTCGCCGGGTTCGGTGGCGACCCCGTACGCGCCTGGTACACCCGCCCCGCAGGGGTCGACACCCCGCTGCCCGCGGTCGTCGAGTATGTCGGCTACGGCCGCGGCCGCGGCCTGCCCCACGAGCGCCTGACCTGGCCGGCCGCCGGGTACGCGCATCTGCTGATGGACGCGCGCGGGCAGGGCGGCCAGTACGGCAGTGGCGGCGACACCCCCGATCCGCACGGCGGCGCGCTCGGCGGGCCGTGGCCGGCGACCCGCGGCATCCTTGACCCGCACGACTACTACTACCGGCGGCTGATCACCGACGCCGTCCGGGCCGTCGACGCGGCCCGCGCCCTTCCCGGCGTCGACGGCCGGGTCGTCGCCACCGGCAACAGCCAGGGCGGCGGGGTCGCACTGGCCGTGGCGGGACTCGTGCCCGACCTCGCCGCGCTGATCACCACCGCGCCGCTGCTGTGCGACCTGCAGCGCGCCATCGAGATCACCGACGCGCCGCCGTACGGCGAGATCGTGAACTTCCTCGCCGTGCACCGGGAGGCCGAGGACGCCGTCCGGCGCACGCTGGCCTATGTCGACGGGATCTCCTTCGCCCGCCGCGCCGTCGCGCCCGCGCACTTCGGCACCGGCCTGCGCGACAACGTATGCCCGCCCCGCGGCGTCTTCGCCGCCCACAACCACTACGGCGCCGCCAACGGCCACCCGGAGCGGCCGACGCGGGAGATCCACGCCTACCCGTTCAACCACCACGAAGGCGGCGAGGCCTACCAGGTGCGACGCCAGCTGACCTGGCTGTCGGCGCTGCTGCACGGCGACCGGACGGCATGATCCCGCCCCAGCCTCACGCCACGCGCGCGTGACATACGCCGAGGCCCCGCCCCTGCTGCCGGGGCGGCGCGGACGGAGCCTCGTACAACACGGGTTTGTCCGCAGTCTCCGGGAAACCGCAGCTGTCGGCCGGTGATTCGTGCGCTTTCCCCGAAACTGCGGGATGAAGCCCGGTCAGGCCGAGACCATGCCCAGCATCTGCTTGATCTGTTCGGTGCGGGACAGGGTGATGCGGTTGGCCAAGTCCTTGACCTGCGGGTTGGCACCGCCGTCGGTCTCCATGCGGGCCATCTCGACGGCGTTGTGCTGGTGGCCGATCAGCAGGTTCAGGAACGTCGTCTGGAACTGGCTGCCGGTGGCCTTCTTCAACGCCGCCATCTCGTCCGCGCCGGTGATCGGCAGGCCGCCGTGGGACGCATGCGCGTTCGGGTGGTGGTCCGCGGTGGTCGACTCGCCCCAGCCGGTCAGCCAGCCCTGCATGACCTCCAGCTCGGTGGTCTGGGTGACCTCGATCGCTCCCGCGAGCATCGCCACCTCCTCACTGGTCCCGCGTGTGCGGGCCAGCTTGACCATCTCCAGGCCCTGCTGGTGGTGAGTGACCATCATCTGCAGGAACATCACGTCGGTCGCGTTGAACGTCGCGTCCGCCTTGGGCGCGGCGGGCACCCGGTAGGCAGCCGGCTCGGGCGCGGCGGTGCCGCAGGCGGCCAGCAGGGTGAGCGCTGCGGCGGCCAGCGCGATCCGGAACTGTCTCATCGTCGGTGTCCTGTTCGGAGGCGGCGGGGCACGAGGGGAGGCGAAGTGGTGACCGGCGGGCCGCACGGGGGACGGCCCGCCGGAAGCTCGTCAGATCGGCAGCCAGAGCGCCAGCGTGTAGTACGAGGGCTCCCACGTGACGATCGAGGTGTGCGACTGCCGGCAGCGGTAGCGCACGCCCTGGTAGGTGACCTCGTCGCCGGTCCGGTAGGTGGTGCCCGGGGCCCATTGCGCGCCGCCGGGCACGGTGCCCGTCGGGCGGGGCGACGGCGAGACCGCCGGGCTCGACGGCCGCACCGTCGGCCGGGTGCTCGGACGCGCGGTCGGCGACGCGCTGGGCCGGGCCGTCGGCGACGGGGCGGCGGTCGGCGACGGGGCCGGGCCGCCCCCGCCGATCTGCAGGTCGATGCAGTTGTAGAAGGCCATCGGGGTGTCGCCGATGTTCCAGATCGCCAGCAGCTTCTGCCGGCCGCTGAACCCGGCCAGGCTCACCTGGTGCGAGACGGTCGCGTTGGGCTGGCGGCCGCCGTCCTCGAAGAACGCGATCCGCCTGCCCCCGATGTAGTACTCCCAGCTGCTGGTGGAGTGCCGGGCGGTCAGCACCCAGTTGAAGGTCACCGAGGAACCGACCGTCGTCGCGGGCCAGTTGCGGCTGTCGTCGTTCAGCACGGCGAACTGCGCCAGGCCGCCGTGGCAGTTGCGCTGGCCCTTCGGGCCCTCGACGCTCTGCGGCTCGTACTGGATCGGCCCGCAGTCGGCGACCCGGCCCGACGCGCACAGCGCCTGGCGGCTCGGCGGCGACGAGACGTACCCGTGGGCGGACGCGGGCGAGGCGATCGCCAGTGACGCGGTCACGAGACCCAGCGCCATCAGCGGGTAGGCGACCAGTCTTCGCATGGGGTGAACTCCGTTCCTGCCGGGGCGCACGCGGCCGGCGACCCGGCTCGCGGGGCGGCGGCGTGCGGCGGTGACCGCGGTGCACGGCCGATGCCCCGAACGCTACGGAGGACTCCCTTGTGGAGACCTTAAACAGCCCACAAGATCCGCCTAAACCTCGGCGCGGCAGAGTCGTCTTCCCGACGCGGGCGGGTGACATCGGCCGGAATCGGTTTGCGGGCCACCGGAACGGGTAGGGCCACACGATGGGCCGAATGCTGGGCGCCCGGTACCGGGTCGACGAGGAGATCGGGCACGGTGGCATGGCCACCGTCTGGAGCGGGCAGGACATGCGCCTGCGCCGCCCGGTCGCGGTCAAGATCCTGGACCCGGCGCGGTTCGCCGACACCGCGACACGGCAGCGCTTCTGGCGCGAGGCGCAGGCCGTCGCCGCGCTGCCACATCCGCACATCGTCGCGGTGTACGACGTCGCCGTCGAAGCCGCCGAGGCGTACGTGGTGATGGAGCTGGTCGACGGGCCCAGCGTGCACGCCCTGCTGCAGGACGGCCCGCTGCACCGCGACCAAGCCGTCGGCATCGCCGTGCAGACCTGCGCCGCGCTGGCCGCCGCGCACTCGGCCGGCATCGTGCACCGCGACGTGACCGCCGCGAACCTGCTGGTCAACTCGTCGGGTGTAGTAAAGGTGTGCGACTTCGGCATCGCGGCCTGGCAGGAGGCGGCCTACCCGTCGCTGGTCGCCGGCACCCGCGGCTACACCGCACCCGAACAGGCCGCCGGCGGCCCCGTCGACGCCCGCACCGACGTGTTCGGGCTCGGCTGCTCGCTGTACGCGATGCTCACCGGCGCTCCCCCGCCCGCCGGGCACGACGGCGACGTCGTACGCGACGACCTGCTGCGCGCCGGGGTGCCCGAGCCGCTCGCCGAACTCACCGGGCAACTGACCGCGGCCGACCCCCGGCACCGGCCACGCAGCGCCGAGCAGGTCGCCGCACAGTTGCTGACGATCGGCGAGGCGATCGTGCCCGACCCGTACACGACGGCCCAGCTGTCGGACACCCTCGTCTCCGCGCCGGTGTCGCCATCCGGGAACGCCTCGCCGCGCGGCACATTGGTCGGAGTCGCCGCCGTGCCGCCACCTCCACCGGCCCGGCCCGAGCGCGTGCGGTCTGCCCGCCCCGACCGGCCCGACCGCTGGCTGCGCCCGGTGCTGTGGGGCACGGCGGCCGTGGTGGCCATCGTGGCCGGTCTCATGCTGATCGTGCTCGCCTCGGCGGGTGCGCCGACCGGCGACGCCGCCGAGGTGGGGCCGTCGAGCAACGCGGGCCCGCCGAACGCGGCGGGTGCGACCCGCCCGGCCGCCCCCAAGCCGTCAGCCGCCCGGCCCGCCGACCCGCTCGCGCAACTGCGACAGGAGATCGACCGGCTGGCTCGGGCGGGCGGGATCGCCGGCAAGGAGGCATCCGAGCTGCGTAAGCAGGTCCAGGAGATCGAGAAGCGGCTACGCCGGGACGGGGACGGCGAGGCCGCCGGCGAGGCCCGCGAGCTGCTCGCCAAGCTGCGCGACATGCGCGGCGACGGCGACCTCTCCGACGGCGCGTACCAGGTGCTCGAGCCGATCGTCGGCCGCCTCACCGCAACCCTCGCCAACAACGCATAACCCCGCAGCTCCCAGCGCCGCAAGCGAAGGAAGGGCACCTTCTACAACACATAGCGATAAGAAGGTGCCCTTCCTTCGGCACGGTGACTGGGGCTTCCTAGGAGGATGGGGCGGTGGCTTGGGCTCGGGCCGTGAGGGCGGCGGCGACGAGGCGGGCGGCGGGGCTGGGTTCGTGGCGGCCGCGGCGGTGCATGAGGTCGAGGCGGCGGGCGCCGACGAGCGGGGTGGTGATGGCGCGTACGGCGGGGTGCTGCTCGGGCAGGGCCAGGGCGGGGACCACGGCGGCGGCCAGGCCGGCGGCGACGACGGCGAGTGCGGCGGGGAATTCGAGGCACTCGTGCCGGCGGTCGAGGGTCAGGCCGTGCTGGGCGCAGACGCGGTCGAGCACGCGGCGCACGGCGGTGTCGGGCGGGCCGTCCACCCAGGGGCGGTCGCGCAGCACGTCGAGGTCGCTGACCGGTCCCCAGCGGCGGGGCACCACGATCCGGTACGGGTCGTCGAACAGCTTCACGGTGCGCAGTCCCGCCGGGTCGCGGGCCGGTGCGGCCGCATCGGACTCCGTGATCAGCAGGTCCAGTTCGCCGGTACGCAGCGCCGCCCGCCCCGGCTCGGGCTCGAACTGCCGGATGCGCAGCGTCACCGCGGGCGCGCTCTCCCCCAGCTCGGCGGCGACCGGCACGACCAGGTGCCGGATCGCGGTCGGGAACGCGCCGACGTTCACCGGCCCGGCCACCTGCCCGGTGAACGCGGCCAGTTCGTGCTCCGCGGCGGCGAGCACCTGCCCGAGCTTCGCGGCGTGCCCGGCCAGCATGCGCCCGGCCGGGGTGAGCCCGGCGGCGCGCCGCCCGCCGAGCTGCGAGCGGTCGAGCAGGGTCACTCCGGTCTCCGCCTCCAGCCGCGCGATGTGCTGGGACACCGCCGACGGGGTCAGGTGCAGCACGGACGCGGCGGCGAGCACCCCGCCCGCGTCGGCGACGGCGCGCAGCACGGCGAGACGGCGCGGGTCGATCTGCATTCAGTCAGGCTACATGCCGCATGAAGAGTTCGTCGCTTGTGCTGTATGCCGACATCGGCGGATCATGGAGGCATGACCGAGTACCGGGCGTCCTTCGACGCGGACGTGACCTTCTCCAACGGCGGCGGCCTGCAGGTCCAGGGCTTCCGGCTGGACGTGCCCGGCCCGGACGTCACCGCCGACGACCTGGCCGGCCTGTTCGTCAGCCACCTCGGCCTGCTGATGGTGGACCAGGTGCGGCTGTCCGGCGTCGAGGTCTTCGCCGAGGCGCACAAGGGGTCGCGGGGCGGCCCATCCGCTGAGGCTGCCACCGGCGCGGGCACCCGGCTGGTCGATCTGAGCCACGTCATCGAGGCCGGGATGACGACCTACCCGGGGCTGCCGGGGCCGGAGATCCTGCCGCACCTGACCCGGGCCGACTCGCGCGGCGTCTACGCCGAGGGCACCGAGTTCACCATCGACCGGATCAGCATGGTGAGCAACACGGGCACCTACGTGGACAGCCCGTTCCACCGGTACGAAGGCGGCGTGGACCTGGCCGGGCTGCCGCTGGAGTCGCTGGCCGACCTGCCCGTCGTCGTGGTCCGGCTGACCGGCGCCGCCGAGCGGCCGATCACCGCGCAGACGCTCGCGCCGTACGACGTGGCCGGCAAGGCGGTGCTGCTGCACACCGGTTGGGACCGGCACTGGCGCACCGCCGAGTACGGTGTCGCCGCGCCGTACCTGGCCGAGGACGGCGCGAACCACCTGGCCGCCGCGGGGGCGACGCTGGTCGGCATCGACAGCGTCAACATCGACTGCACCGACGGCAAGACCCGGCCCGCGCACTCGATCCTGCTGCACGCCGGCATCCCGGTCCTGGAGCACCTGACCGGGCTGGGCGAGCTGCCCGTGCACGGGGCCCGGCTGCACGCGGCGCCCGCCCCGGTGCGCGACTTCGGCACGTTCCCGGTGCGGGCGTACGCGCTGGTGCCGCGATGAGCGCCGGGGCCCTGCCGTGAGCGTCGAGCTGCTCGTCGAGGTGGTCGGCTGGTTGGGGGCGGCCGCGCTGCTCCTGGCGTACGGGCTGCTGTCCAGCGGGCGGATCGCCGCGGGGACGACGTACCAGCTGCTCAACCTCGCAGGGGCGGTCGCGCTCGCGGTCAACGGCGTCGTGCACCGCGCGCTGCCGTCGGTGGCCGTCAACGTCGTCTGGCTGGTCATCGGCCTGGCCGCCCTGCGCGGCCTGGCCCTCCACCGCCGCCGCGCCGCAGGGGCCGACACCGCGCCCGGCCCCGGCCAACCCACCTGACCGCAGGCCCTGCGCCTGGCCGCCGCCCCGGCGGCCGGGCCGCCCGCCCGGGTCGTCGAACCGCTGCCGAACCGCAGCCCAGCGGCACGCGCCGTCAAGAAGGGCACCTTCTACAACGCGGAGCGTTGTGAAGGTGCCCTTCCTTCGTTCTGGGCGGCGCGGGTGGTGAGGTGGCGGCGTTCGGGGAGGTTGGTGGCGAGGGCGGCGGCCGCCCGGTAGGCGGTGGCGGCGCAGACGTGGTCGCCGGCTTGTTCGAGCAGGTGGGCCCGGGTGGCCAGGAGGCGGTGGTGGTGGGACATGCGCGGGTCGCCGTCGAGGGTGGCGAGCAGGTCCAGAGCCGTGCGAGGGCCGTGGACGTGGCCTACGGCGACGGCGCGGTTGAGGGTGACAGCCGGGCTGGGGGCGACCTGTTCCAGCAGGGTGTAGAGGGCGAGGATCTGGGGCCAGTCGGTGTCGGCCATGGTGGGGGCCTCGTCGTGCACGGCGGCGATGGCGGCCTGGAGCTGGTACGGGCCGACCTGGCCGCGAGGTAGCGCCTCGCTGACCAGGGTTACGCCCTCGGCGATCCGGGCCTGGTCCCACCGGCCCCGGTCCTGCTCGGCCAAGGGGACGAGGCTGCCGTCGGGCGTGGTCCGGGCGGGACGGCGGGCGTCGGTGAGCAGCATCAGGGCGAGCAGGCCCGCGACCTCGGCGTCGTCGGGCAGCAGGCGGCGCAGCCAGCGGGTGAGGCGGATCGCCTCGTCGGACAGCTGCGGGGCGGTGAGGTCGGGGCCGGCCGTGGCGGCGTACCCCTCGTTGAAGATCAGGTAGAGGACCTGCAGCACGGCCCGCAGGCGGCCGGCGCGGTCGGCGGCGTCGGGCATCGCGAACGACGCGCCCGCCGCCTTCACGCTCGCCTTGGCCCGGCTGATGCGCTGCGCCATGGTCGCCGTCGGCACCAGGAACGCCGTGGCGATCTGCTCGGTGCTCAGACCGCCGACCGCGCGCAGGGTCAGCGCGACCTGGCTCGGCGCGGCCAGCGCCGGATGGCAGCACAGGAACAGCAGCGTCAGCGAGTCGTCGCGGTCGGGTTCGGCGTCGGCGGGCGCGCCGACCAGCGCCGACTGCGGCGTCGCCAGGGCGGTCGACTCCTCGCGGCGGCGGCGGGCCGACTCACTGCGCACCTCGTCGAGCAGCCGGTGCGCGCCGACCGTGATCAGCCAGCCGCGCGGATTGTCCGGCACCCCGTCGACCGGCCACTTCTGGGCGGCGACCAGCAGCGCCTCCTGCACCGCGTCCTCGCAGGCGTCGAACATGCCGTAGCGGCGCACCAGCACGCCGAGGACCTGCGGCGCGAGTTCGCGCAGCAGCTCCTCGACGCGCCGGTCGACGATCACAGGTCGTTGCCCGGGGCCTCGTGCAGCACCGGCCACAGCTCGACGGGGTCCTTGTCGGTCCACGGCATGTCCGCCGCGATCTCCTCCGCGCGCTGCTGGCTCTCGCAGTCGAGCAGGTAGAAGCTCGCGATGTACTCCTTGGTCTCCAGGTAGGGCCCGTCGGTCACCGCGGGCTGCCCACCGGCGCGGCGCACCAGCTTGGCCATCGCCGCGTCGGCCAGCCCGTACGCGCCCAGCAGCTCGCCGGTCTCCTTGTACTTCACGTTCCAGGCGTCCTGCTTGGCGATCTCCGCCGGAAACTCCTCCGCCGGGATCGACGCCCACTTCTCCTGGTTGCCGTAGATCAGAAGCAGGTACTTCATCGTGGTGTTCCCTTCGGTCCGGCGGGCCCCGTCGGCCCGCCCTCACCTCACGGACGGAGCCGGCGCGCCGTTCTCTACATCCGCCGGGAAATTCTTCCAAGATTCTTTGGCGGGTACGCGTCGATCACGGTTTCCGCAGGTCGTAGCGCCAGTCGTTGCTGAGCATGAGGCTGCCCGGCGGGTACTCGAAGTCGTACGGCCCGACCAGCTCGAACCCCGCCTTACGGCAGATCGCGTTCGACGGCAGGTTGTCCACCCCCGGGTACGCGTGCAGCCAGCGGTGCCGCCCGTCGGCCCGCGCCGCCTCGATCAGCGCCCGCGCCGCCGCGACGGCGATGCCCCGGCCCTGGAACTCCGGCAGCACGCTCCAGCCGGTCTCGTACACCTGCTCGCCCTGCCACTCCCGGTCCCAGTGGCCGATGGTGCCGACCGGCTCGCCCGTCGCCGCCAGCGCGACCCGGAACATGCGCCCGTGGGGCAGCGCCAGGTAGCGCTGGTGCCGCGCGAGCACCTTCTCCTCGGTCTCCGGGCCGCCGAGGTGCTTCTTCATCTCCGGGGTGTTGACCCGGCGCAGCAGGCCGAGATCGTCGTCGGACCACGGGACGAGGCGTACCAGCTGATCAGTCACGCCGTCCACCCTGCCCCAACCCTGCGACATCCGGCTACAGCGCCCCGGCCCCCGCCTTGACCAGCGCCGCCGCCGAGCTGACCACCAGCGCGCCCAGCACCATCCGGCGGAACGTCGCCGCGTCGAACCGGGCGAACACCCGGTTGCCCACCCAGCCGCCCAGTGCCGCCGCGGGCTGGCCGACCGCCGCGACCAGCACCGCCCGGGTGCCGAGCAGGCCCGCCAGTGCGAACCCGGCGACCGCGACCGGCGACACCGCGGCGAACAGCAGCGCCAGCGTGGCCCGGAACGCCCGCGGCTCCAGCCGCATCGCCTGCAGCGCCGCCACCAGCGGCGGGCCGTTCGTGGCGGTGGCCGTGGTCAGCACCCCGGACAGCAGGCCCGCGCCGCGCAGACTCCAGCCGGTCGGCGCGATCCGCCAGCCCCGCCAGACGATCACCGTGCAGCCCAGCGTCACCAGCGCGATCGTCGCGACCAGCGCACCCGCCGGCAGCAGCCGCAGCGCCAGCACACCCAGCGGCAGCCCCGCGAGCACCCACACCAGCAGCCGCCGCGCCGCGCGGACGTCGATGTGGTTGCGGTGACCGTACGCGTTGCCGGCGTTGAGGCAGCAGCTCACGATCGTCGCGGCCACCACCGCGGGCTGCGGGTCGACGATCATCGCCAGCAGCGGCACGGCGACCAGGGAGAAGCCGAAGCCCGAGATGGCCTGGGCGAAGGCCGCCACGGTGATCACCAGGAAGGCGAGCAGGTACAGGGTCACGGGCGGCACCGTACCCGCAGCGTGACCCCGCCCGCGCTGCCCGTGAACAGAATGTGAACCAGTCCCCACCCGAGACCGCGAAACTCGGCGGACTCAGATCAAGATCACTGCTACCGTCGCCGTCATGACAACGCTGGTTCAGGTCGACCTGAGATCCGGAAACCGGATGCTGACGTGCTGGGTGGAACCCAAGGTCAGAGTCGGTGACCGGATCACGCTGAAGAGCTCCGAGGAGCCGAGCCGCCACTGGGACGTGCTTCGGGTCGGAGCACCGCACGCCGCCGCCGACATCAAGCGCGGCTGGAACGGCGACCTCAAGCGCGGCTGGCGCGAAGCCCGCTGACCCTGCCCGCTTGACCCCGGCCGCCGCCGACGGTTCCGGCTACGGCGGATGATCGCTGTTTGAGGTCATGATCTGCGCTCGAACCGCGGATCATGACCTCAAACGACGATCTTCGCGCCTCGCGGGCCCGCTCAAGGGCGCTTGGCGGGCAGGGTGTCGGCGGCGTCCGGTGAGCCGGCGGGGTTGGCGCGCTGGTTGCGGGCCCGCTTGCGGCGGGACTTGTTCGAGCCGTTGTGGAACCGTTCCACCGGCTCCTCGATCACCGGGTACTCGTCCTCCAGCACCTCGGGCACAGCGTGTGCCTCGATCCCCGGCTCGTCTCGCTGCGCGGCGACCTCGACGGGTCCGGCATCCACGGCTGTGGCGTCCGCCGCCGCCGCCTTGCCCCGAGCGTCACCCACCGGCGCCGACCCGGCGGCCCGACCGTTCGCCTTGGCCGGGCCGGCCGCACGGGCGTCCACCCGGGCGGGGAGCGGCTCGACGTCGCGCTCGGCTTCGAGATCTGGGGCGAACTCCCGATCCGACCCGGCTTCGGCCGCCTCCGGCTCGCCGATGCTCTTGCGGGCGGCCTCGCCCACCGGCAGGCGCTTCTTCGCCGTGTGCTTCTCGGCCTCGCCCACCGGCAGCCGCTTCTTCGCGGATGCGACCGCGAACAGCTCCCGCATCCCCACGGTCTCGCGCGGCTCGGGCTCGGGCTCCGGCTCGGCACTCGGGGCGGCCTCGGCCAGGGCCGCGGCGGCAAGCTCGTCCTTGTCGTGCTTGCGGCGGTGCGCCAGCGCCAGCTCGTAGTCGCGCTTGGCCTGGTACGCGTCGTCCTCGGTCTTCTGCCGGACCTCGCGCGCCTCCTCGTAGGCCTTGCGCAGCACCTCGAACGCGGTCCGGCGCAGCGTCTCGGCCTCCCGTTCGGCCATCCGCAGGATCGCCTGCACCCGGGGACCGACGCCGGCCAGCGGCCGCGCCTCGGCGAGTTCGGAGGTCAGTTTGGAGATCTCGATCCGGGCGGCGCCTAGCTGGTTCTCCGCGATGGACAGCCGCTGGATCTCGGCGGCGAGCCGGCGCATGCGCCTCGCGGTGTCCTCGACGTAGGCGTCCACCTCGTCCATGGAGTATCCCCACAGCGCGGTCGTGAACAAGTCCTCACTGCGCACCTGGTCAGCGGCGGTACGAGCCATGCCGTAAGCCTAGGCAACGACCCCCGCTCCACCGTGCCGAATCGAGCGATTCGCGCATTCCGGTCAGGACCAAACCGCTCTCCCCACCGGACGCCCCGAAGATCGCCCGACTTGCCAGGCACCTGTGCGAAAGCGCGTTCAAGATACGCACGCTTGCCAGGCAAGTCGAACGATCTTGGCGCTCACACCGACCGCGCCACGCCGGTCGCGGAGCTCGCCGGCCGGGCGTGCCGAGCCTCAGGCGGCGCGCCATTGGCGGCGGAGCATCTCCACGGCGGCGGTGAACTCCGCCCGGTCCAGGACCGCGCCGCGAAACGCACCGGCGGCGACGGGTTCGTCGAAGAACCGGGTGGGCAGCGTCCCGGCGGGCACGCCCAGCCGGTCGTTGATCTCCTGCTGGGCGCGCAGCCGGTCCCGCCCGAGGGCGAACACCTGCTCCGGGGTGATCGCCCGGCCTGAGGTGGCCCGTACCAGCTCGCAGACCCGGTCCAGGGTGAGCGGCCGGGTCGGGGTGCTCGCGAACGGGCAGATCAGCAGCGCGTCCAGGCCGCTCCACAGGTCGGCCAGACGCAGTGTGCGGGCGGCGTCCAGCGTGGACGCGGGCGCGGGCACGGACAGCCCGATGCGTTCGACCTCGTCGTAGCAGTGCGGCAGGCCGCGCACCGGGTCGAAATCGAGGTCGTGCTCGACGGCGTCGTAGCGCGGACCGAACGGCGCGGCCGCGTACATCAGGCCCAGGCCGGGCTGCACCCGCGGGTCGAACGGCGGCAACTCGACGTTCCGGCTGGTCATGGCCAGTTCGGGCGCGCCGATCCGCGCGGCGAGCCGCGCCGCGCCCTCACCCAGCGGATGCCCCGGCCGGGCGGCGCGCTCGACCAGCTCGACCAGCGCCGCGGCCGCCCCGAACCCGGCTCCCGATGGCAGCTCGGCGGCCAGCCACGGCGGCGGCATGCCGCGCTCGACGACCTCGAACACGCAGGCCAGGGTGCCGCCCAGGGACACCGGATCGAGGCCGAGCTGCTGGCACCGGGCGTTGGCGGCGAGGATCGCGCCGAGGTCGCCGATGCCGAGGTTCGGGCCGAGCATCGCCACGGCCTCCTGGTGCAGGCCCGCGCCCGCGTACCCCTTCACGCAGTCGTTGGGGCAGCCGGGACAGCCACCCGACCAGGACAGGAACCCGGCGTAGCGGTCGGGGTGCAGGTCCGGCCAGGACGCGGGAGCGGTGGCGGTGTCGGCGAAGTTGCGCACCGCGGCCGTGCCCGGTTCGGTCGAGGTGCCCGGCCAGGCCCCGAAGCCCGGGGCCGCGAGCTGCCAGCCGGCCAGCGGGTGGTCCGGCATCTCCCTGCGGTACGCGGTGAACAGCGCCTGCGCCGCGAGCACGTCGTGCGGCCACGGCGCGGAGCCGGACGGCACGCAGACCACGGCCTTGATCCGGCGGGCACCGAGCACGGCCCCGAAACCGAGGCGGGGCAACGGAAACGAGCCGCAGGTGACGACATTGGCGTAGCGCGTCCCGGCCTCACCCGCGGGCCCGATCACGGCGACGGCGGCGTCGTCCCCGTGCCGGGCCAGCAGCGCCTCGGTGGCCTGCCCGGTCTCCAAGCCCCACAGGTCGCCCGCCGGGAGCACGGTGGCCCGTCCGGCCTCGACGACGACATAGGACGGCTGATCCGCAGCCCCGGTCAGGCTGATGCCGGTGACCCCGGCGGCGCGCATACCCGCCGCATAGGGGCCTTCCGCACGGGTCTCGGCGACCGCGCCGGACAGCGGCGAGACGCCGACGGCCGCGACCCGGGCCGTGCCGACCGCGCCCAGCCCGGCGACGGTGCTGGTGACCAGCGCGACGGGCAGCCTGGCGGGGGCCGGATCGACCGGCCCGTCCAGCGCTTTGCGCAGGATGGACAGTGCCTGCGGCGGGCCGCCCCAGCCGAGTGCCGGCTCGGTGTGCTGGCCGCCGCTGCCGAGGTCGAGGTGCAGGTAGGTCATACGGGCACCGGGGCGTCGGGGCGCAGCAGACCCTCGGCGACCAGGTCGGACCACAACGACGCGGGCGGCGTGGGCAGGGCGAACCACTCGGCGCTGCGGTTCACGTGCTCGGGTTTGCCCGCGCCGACCACGACCGAGGCGACGGCCGGGTGTGCGGCGGCGAACGCGAGCGCGGCCTGCGGCAGGGTCACGCCGTGGCGGCGGCAGGCGGTGGCGATGCCCTGCGCGCGGGCGAGGATGTCGGCGGGGGCGGCACCGTACTCGTACGGCCGGGTCTCGTCGGGCCATTCCACGGCCAGCAGGCCGCTGTTGAACACGCCGACGTTGAGCACCGAGATGCCGCGTGCCGTGCAGGCGGGCAGGATGTCGTCGAGCGCGGGCTGCTCCAGCAGCGTGTACCGGCCGGCGACCATGAGCGCGTCCACGTCGGTCTCGGCGGCGAAGCGGGCCAGGGTAGCCGGGTCCTTGGAACCGACGCCGATCGCGCCGACGACGCCCTCCCGGCGCAGCCCGTCCAGCACGGGGTACGCCTCCCGCAGGGCCCGCTCGAGCTCCGGGCTCTCCTCCGGGTCGTGCATCAGCACGATGTCGAGGCGGTCCAGCCCCAGCCGGGCCAGGCTCTCCTCGATGCTACGGCGCACGCCGTCGGCGCTGTAGTCCCACACCCGCCGGCGGGTCGCGGGCACGGCGAAGCCGTTGGCCATGTCGTCGCCCGCGCCGCCCGGATCGTCGACGAGGATGCGGCCGACCTTGCTGGAGATGACGTACTCCTCGCGCGGGCGAGTGGTCAGGAAGGCACCCAGCCGCTGCTCGGACAGGCCGAGCCCGTAGTGCGGGGCGGTGTCGAAGTAGCGGACGCCCGCCTGCCAGGCCGCCTCGACGGTGGCGGCGGCCTGCTCCGGCGATACGGCGCGGTAGAGGTTGCCGATGGACGCCGCGCCGAAGCCCAGCGCGCTGACCGCGACGGAGGAGCCGCCGAGCGTTCTGCTCATGAGTGGTGCCTTTCCGGGGTTCGGTGGACGCGGACGATGTCGAGGCGGCGCGGCCCGTGCACGCCCTCGACCCGGTTGAGTTCGATGTCGCTGGTCGCCGACGGTCCGGAGATCATCGTCAGGGGACGCGTCGGATCGGGCAGCGCGGCGATCATGTCGGGCACGTCGGCGACGATCTGCGCGTCGCGTACCACGCAGACGTGGTGGTCCGGGACCAGCGTCAGCAGCCGCCGCCCCTGGCCCGGCCCGGCGTCGAGCACGATGGTGCCGGTCTCCGCGATCGCCACCGCGCACCCGGTCAGCACGGACAGGCCGGGCTCGTCCAGGTCGGCAGCGGTCAGCAGACCCTCGCTGACCGCATGGACCGTTCCCGCTGGACCGTTCGGACTCCGCGCGCCGAGCTCCTCGGCCTGACCGGCAGGAACGTGCCCGACAGCCCGACCGTCGCGGAGTGCGGGCACGGGCAACGACGCCGTCCAGGCCGCGGGCAGGCCTGGCGGCAGGACCACCTTGGACGCTCCGGCCAGCAGCCGGGCGAGCAGTTCGGGCAGCTCCTCTTCGGTGCAGTGGTGCATCCCGGCGCGGTAGTCGCTGGCCCGCTCGGCGAACAGCTCGGCAAGGGTCCCGCGCGCCGCGGCGCGTTCCTCAGGCCTGTTCATGGGTGCGCCTCCACCAGTCTCGGAAGGACTCCGCCGCGGGCAGCGGCGCGTCGCGGTGCGCGGTCCAGGCCGACAGCGGCCACGGCGCGCGCCGCAGCGTGCCGCCCCGGCGGCGGGTCAGGGCGCGCAGCGGCGCGGCCCCGGTGCGGGCGGCCCGCAGCGCGGCGCGCCATCGTCTGCGGTCGCGCATGACCCAGCTCAGGGTCGACATCGCGGCCCGCTCGGCGGTCGGCTTCGGCCCGGTCTGGCGCAGGTGCACCAGGATCTCCGGGATGTTGATCTTCACGGGGCAGACGTCGTAGCAGGCCCCGCACAGCGTCGAGGCGTACGGCAGCGTCTTGTTGAACCCCGCGTCCTGCCCGGTGAGCTGCGGGGACAGGATCGCCCCGATCGGTCCGGGGTAGACGGAGCCGTACGCGTGGCCGCCCGCGCGCTCGTACACCGGGCACACGTTGAGGCAGGCCGAGCAGCGGATGCAGCGCAGCGCGGCGCGCCCGACCGGGTCCTGGGCGACCTGGGTACGGCCGTTGTCCAGCAGCACGATGTGCAGCCGCCGCGGCCCGTCGCCCGGCGTCACCCCCGTGAAGATCGAGGTGTACGGGTTCATCCGCTCCCCCGTCGACGAACGCGGCAGCAACCGCAGGAAGTCGCCGAGGTCGGCGAAGCGGGGCAGCAGCTTCTCCACGCCGACGACCGCGATCAGCGTCTCCGGCAGGGTCAGGCACATCCGCCCGTTGCCCTCGGACTCGACGATGACCAGCGACCCGGTCTCCGCGATCGCGAAGTTCGCCCCGCACACCGCGACCTTCGCCGCCAGGAAGGTGCGCCGCAGATACTCCCGCGCCGCCCCCGCCAGCACCGCCGGCTCGTCCGACGTCGCGGTGAACCCCGGCATGCGCCGTGCGAACAGCTCCCGGATCTGGCTGCGGTTGTAGTGGATCGCCGGAACCAGGATGTGCGACGGCGTGTCCTCGGCGAGCTGCACGATGAGTTCCGCGAGATCCGTCTCGACCGGCGTGATCCCGGCGGCCTCCAGCGCCTCGTTGAGCCCGATCTCCTGCGTGGCCATCGACTTGATCTTCACAACCTGCTCGGCCCGCTGTGCCCTCACCAGCTCGGTCACGATCGCGTTCGCGTGCGCCGCGTCCGTCGCGTGATGCACCGTCGCCCCGGCCGCCACCGCCGCCGCCTCGAACCGCGCCAGCAGCTCTCCCAGGTTGTCCAGCACCTCGTCCTTGACCGCCGCGGCCCGCTCTCGCGTCGCCTCCCAGTCCGCGACCTCCGCCACCACCCGAGCTCGCTTCTCCCGAATGGTCCGCGTGGCCCGCCCCAGATTCGCCCGCAACTGCCCGTCGGCCAGCTCCCGCTCCGCAGCGACCGCAAACGGCCGGACCGCCACGATCGGCAACTCCCTACTCACCGCACCCCTCCCCGCTCCGTCCCGCCCGCCGAAATCACGACGATCTTGCGTGAACTGTTGCCCATCTGTCCGGAAAGTGCGTGTCGTACCCACGGTTTACGCAAGATCGTCGCCGTGGAGTGGGGTGGGAGCGGGGTCATGAGAGGGCTCCGGTGGTGGCGAGGATTTCGGCGTAGTGGATAGGCGTGGGGGCGGCGGGGTGGCGGGCGAGGCCGCCGCCGATGTGGGCCAGGCAGGAGTTGTCGGCGGCGGCGAGGTATTCGGCGCCGGTGAGGGCGGCGTTGGTGCATTTGTCGGTGAGCATCGCGGCGGAGACGGCGGCGTTCTTGAGGGCGAAGGTGCCGCCGAAGCCGCAGCACTGTTCGGGTTCGGGCAGGTCCACGAGTTCCAGGCCGCCGACTGCGCGGAGCAGCGTCGTGGGGCGGTCGCCCAGACGCAGGGATCGCAGGCCGTGGCAGGTGGGGTGGTAGGTGACGCGGTGGGGGAAGGTCGCGCCGACGTCGGTGACGCCCAGGACGTCGATGAGCAGTTCGGACAGTTCGTAGACGGGCAGGGTGGTGTGGGCGCGCAGGTGGGCGACGCAGGAGCCGGAGGGGGAGACGATGACGTCGTGGCCGGCGAAGGCGGTCTCGGTGAGGCGTTCGAGTTGCCGCGCGGGCGCGGCGTAGCCGGTGTTGGCGTGCATCTGGCCACAACACGACTGAGCGGCGGGGAAGGCGACCGTGTGGCCGAGCCGCTCCAGCACCGTCACCGTCGCTATCCCGGCCTGCGGGAACAGCGCGTCATTGAGACAGGTGACGAACAGCGCGATCTTCACCGCGTGGGCACTCCTCCCTGGACGGCATCTTGCTCTTGAGGCTAGATCCTATAGGATCCAGGATGTAGCCGGAAGGAGCCAAGCACATGCCGACCCACCACAGCCCACCCCGGGGCGGGGCGCGATGAAGGTCATTGATCTGCGCGTACGCGACATCCGCTTCCCCACCTCCCGCCACCTCGACGGCTCCGACGCGATGAACCCGGACCCCGACTACTCGGCCGCCTACGTCGAACTGCTCACCGACGGCGACACCGACGGGCACGGTTTCACCTTCACCATCGGGCGGGGCAACGACGTCTGCGCCGCGGCGATCGAAGCGCTTCGACCGTACGTGGTCGGCCAGGATCTGGACACCTTGGACCTCGGCGAGTTCGGCCGCCGGCTCACCCACGACTCCCAGCTGCGCTGGCTCGGCCCGGAGAAGGGCGTCATGCACCTGGCCGCCGGCGCGGTCCTCAACGCCGCCTGGGACCTGGCCGCGCGCCGGGCGGGGCTGCCGCTGTGGCGCTACCTGACCAGCCTGTCCCCCGACACCATCGTGGACTGCGTGGACTGGCGCTACCTCACCGACGCGCTGACCCCCGACGCCGCCCGCGACCTGCTCGACGAGCGGGCACCGGGGCGCGCCGATCGGGCCGCGCAGCTCGCCGCCACCGGCTTCCCGGCGTACACCACCTCGGCGGGCTGGCTCGGCTACGACGACGCGAAGGTGACGCGGCGGGCGCTGCGCGCGGTGGCCGACGGGTTCTCCATGGTGAAACTCAAGGTCGGCGCGGACCTGAACGACGACCTGCGCCGGTTCACCGCGGCGCGCGAGGCGCTGGGGCCGGACTTCCCGATCGGCATCGACGCCAATCAGCGGTGGGGCGTCGGCGAGGCGATCGGCTGGGTGAGCGCCCTGGGACACCTGAACCCGTACTGGATCGAGGAGCCCACCAGCCCCGACGAGATCCTCGGCCACGCCGCGATCCGCGCCGGACTGTCCCAGGCCGGGCCCGGCGGCACGCCGATCCGGGTGGCCACCGGCGAGCACGTGCACAACCGCGTCATGTTCAAGCAGCTGCTGCAGGCCGACGCGATCGACGTGGTGCAGATCGACTCCGCCCGGGTCGGCGGCGTCAACGAGAACCTGGCGATCCTGCTGCTCGCCGCGGCGTACGGCAAGCCGGTCTGCCCGCACGCGGGCGGGGTGGGCCTGTGCGAGCTGGTGCAGCACCTGTCGTTCTTCGACTACACGTCGGTGGCCGCCTCCCTGGACGGCCGGATGATCGAATACGTGGACCACCTGCACGAGCACTTCGCCGACCCGGTCCGCATCGTGAACGGCCGGTACGCCGCTCCCGAGGCACCCGGGTTCTCGGCCAGGATGCATGAGGAGTCTTTAGTTCGCTACAGCTTCCCTGACGGCCCGGAGTGGAAAGTTGACTTCTCTCCCATCTGACGCGGGATCCCCACGGTCGCCCGTGGGGTTTCCTGTTTCACTGCCGACCGCCCCGTCCGGGAGGACTCCCGTTGAGGTCTTACACCGGCTCCACAGGCCGACACCGCCAGCCCGGCGGCCAAAAGGTTCTTCGCGGCGTTGACATCGCGGTCGTGGACAGCCCCGCACCTGCACGTCCACGCCCGTACGTTCAGCGGCATGCTGTCAGCGAGAGTTCCGCACGCCGAGCACAATTTGCTACTGGGAAACCAGCGGTCAACCACGATCAAGTTGCGTCCGTACCATGCGGCCTTGTACTCAAGCATGGTGCGCAGCTGTCGCCAGGCCGCGTCCGAGATAGCATGGGCCAGACCTCGGTTTTTGATCATGTTGCGCACAGACAGATCCTCGATCACGAGCGTTTGGTTTTCACGCACGAGACGAGTCGTCAGTTGATGCAGATAGTCACGCCGCCGGTCGCCGATCCTGGCATACACACGGGCAACCTTGAGCCTTGCCTTGGCCCGATTCATGCCGTCGCCCTTGGCTTTACGAGCCAGTTCTCGCTGGGCACGGGCCAGGCGCCTGCGGTCACGGTTATCATGCTTCGGGTTGGAGATCTTCTCTCCGGTGGACAATGCCAGCAGATGCTCGATCCCCGCGTCGATGCCGAGTGCCACACCATTGGCAGCCAGCCGCTGCACATGAGGATCTTCACACAACAGCGACACGAACCAACGTCCCGCCGCGTCCTGGCTGACAGTCACCGTCGACGGCCGCGCACCCTCAGGGAGCGGACGCGACCAGACAACTTTCAGCGGCTCGGACATCTTCGCCAAGGTCAACTGGCCATTGCGGTAGCGAAACGCGCTAAGGGTGTACTCCGCCGATCGGCGGGACCTGCGCTTGGACTTGAACCGGGGGTAGCAGGCCCGTTTGGCGAAGAAGTTCGCGAACGCGGTCTGCAGATGCCGCAAGGTTTGCTGCAGCGGCACAGCTGCCACCTCGTTCAAGTATGCCAGGTCTTCAGTGGCCTTCCACGCGGTGAGCATCGCCGATGTGGCGTAGTAGTCGACGCGTTCCTGCCGCTGCTTCCACGCTGCGGTGCGGGCAGCGAGGGCCAGGTTGTAAACCTTGCGCACGCATCCAAACGTTCGCGACAGCTGCGCCGCCTGCACATCGGTCGGGTAGAAGCGGTACTTGAACGCCCGTTTCACCCCTCCGGTCACAGTGACCAGGTTACCAAACTGTCCAATTCAGAGCACGGATCGGGCTCCTTACGGCATCCGTTCATGCAAACACGCTTCCGCGCACCCTCCCCACTACGTGGGGACTTGTCCACTCTCTCGCCTTCGCGAGCTATCCACGAGGGAAGTCCTTTGACTGAGTTCGCAGGTCTGGTGGCCGCGGTCACCGGTGGCGCGTCGGGCATCGGTGCGGCGGTCGCCGACCTGCTCGCCGACCGCGGCGCGGCGGTGGCCGTGCTCGACCGCACCCCCGCCGAGGGCGGCCGGCACCTGGCCGTCACGGCCGACGTCACCGCGCCGCTAGACGAGGCGATGGCCCGGGTCATGGGCGGCCTGGGCAGCCTCGACATCCTCGTCAACTGCGCCGGGATCAGCGCCGTCGGCACGGTCGAGGACGCCGCCGACGACGAATGGCGACGTTGCCTCGACGTCAACGTCGTCGGCATCGCCCGCGCCAGCCGCGCCGCGCTGCCGTACCTGCGCGGCTCGAAGAGCGGCGTGATCGTGAACATCTCCTCGATCGCCGCCACCGCCGGCCTGGTCAACCGGGCCGTCTACTCGGCGACCAAGGGCGCGGTGCACGCGCTGACCCTGGCCATGGCCGCCGACCTGGTCAGCGAGGGCATCCGCGTGGTCAGCGTCGCGCCCGGCACGGTCGACACGCCCTGGGTGGCCCGGCTGCTGGCCGGGGCCGACGACCCGGCCGAGGAGAAGCGCAAGCTCGCCGCCCGCCAGCCCACCGGTCGCCTGGTCACCGCCGACCAGGTCGCCGAGGCCGTGGCCTACCTGGCCTCACCGCGCTCCGGCGCGACCACGGGCACCTCGCTCGCCGTCGACGGCGGCATGAGCGGCCTGCGCCTGGTCCGCTGACCGGGCCGCAAAGACCGGCGGCGCGGTCCCCACACAGGGGGACCGCGCCGCCTTCTTCTTTCAGCCGTGCGTCAGGACGTGCCGAGGCGCTGCAGGACGACGTCGGTCGGCGTCTGGACATAGTGAGCCAGGAACAGCTCGTCGTACTGCTGCCCGCCGGGCATACCCTCGAACGCGTAAACGATGCCGTTCTGGGGCAGCGTGCCGCCCGATGCGCCGGGCAGGCCGACAACCAGGTCGAACTGGGCGTTGTTGTGCCAGCGGTCGATCACGGCCAGCCACAGGCCGAACTCGCCGTTGGGCTGCGAGCCCATGTTGATCGAGGAAAGGCTGATCTGCGTGGCGCCCACCCCGAGGGTGGCCAGACCCGGCAGGATCGCGACGACACCGGCGTCGGGCTGCGCGGCGATGTCCTCGCCCGGTGCGCCGATGGCGAGGTCGATCGGTGCGGTGCCGGTGAGCTCACCGGCCGCGACGTACGCCCCGAAGCGGTCGCCCGCGGTCGGGGTGCCCGGGATGCCGGCCGTGCTGCCCTGGACGAGCAGCTGCTTGCCCGTCGCCTGGACGCCGCCGGCCCTGCCCTCCAGCACGACGACCGCGCCGGCCCCGGCCTTGCCCTTGACGTCGCTGTCCGGCGTGCCCGCGACGATGTCGCCGAAGCCGTCGCCGGTGACGTCGGCGACCAGCAGCCGGGTGCCGTAGCCGTGCACGGTCACGTTCGCCGTGGACACCTCCGCGCCGGTGAAGGCGTCGACGTCGGTCGTGGTGATCCCGGTGTCCGCACCCTTCAGCAGCATGACGTTGCCGCCGCCGACCGCGGAGCCGACCACGAGGTCGCCGTTGCCGTCATTGGTGACGTCGCCGATCGCCAGCGCCCGGCCGAAGTTCTCGCCTGGACCGGCGGGCGTGCCCGGCACCGTGGACAGGCTGGTGTGGAAGCGCTGCGCGCCGGTGGCGGTCAGGCCGGTGGCGGAGCCGTAGAGCACGGTCACCGCACCCTCGCCCGGGTACGTGCTCACCTGCTCGCCCGGTGCGCCGACCGCGAGATCGGCGTACCCGTCGTCGTTGATGTCGCCGAGCGCCAGCGCCGAGCCGAATCCGTCGCCGGCGTTGCGCTGGCCCGGCACACCGGCGGTGTCCTGGTCCCAGTACACCGAGGAGGAGATGCCGAAGCCCGACGGGTGGCCGGGCACGACCCAGACGCCGCCGGCGCCCGCGGTCTGGCCCGCCAGGCCGAGCACCAGGTCGTCGAAGCCGTCGTGGTCGATGTCGCCCGCCGTCATGGAGACGATGGAGTCGAGCCCGGCCGCCGGTCCGTAGAAGACGCACCGCAGCGCGGTGAGCTGGACGACCACCACCCGGTTGCCGGTGGTCTGGTTCACCCCGAAGGTCACGATGTCCTCGGAGTAGTCGCCGTCGAAGTCGGACTTCGTGTGCCCGCGCCCGCCCGCGCCGAAGACGTGCGACGGCCCGTCGCAGGCCATCCGCAGCTCCCGGGTCAGGTCGCTGGAGTAGATCGAGGCGTAACCGATGGCCGCGGCCGCCGGTGACACCGTGCCGAGCTGCGCCGCGACCAGCGCCGCGATGGTGGCCGCCGCGCCCGCGGCGATTCTGAACTGTCTCATGTGGCCCCCGCTCTCTGTGAACAGCCGATCGCCAGAGGTTACGCAAGGAGCACAAGTCCTGCTGTCCCGCAAACTGTCGTGCAGTACACACAAGAACGGGGGCGGTGCGGGACGCCGCCGCCCGCACCGCCCCCGGGTCGCCGCCCGTCAGGCTTGGCCCATGACGGCGCGCTGGCGGCCCAGGCCGTCGATCTCGACCTCGACCACGTCGCCCGCGGCCAGGTACGGGAACCGGCCGGACAGCGCGACGCCCTGCGGGGTGCCGGTGTTCACCACGTCGCCCGGGTCCAGCACCGTGTACTGCGACAGGTGCCAGACCAGGTACGCCACGTCGAAGATCATGTCCTTGGTGTTCGAGTCCTGCCGGACCTCGCCGTTGACCCACGAGCGCAGCCCGAGGCCCTGCACGTCGGCGATCTCGTCCGGGGTGACCAGCCACGGGCCCAGCGGCTGGAACGTCTCACAGGACTTGCCCTTGGACCACTGCCCGCCGGACTGGTGCAGCTGGAAGTCGCGCTCGGACACGTCATTGGACAGCACGAAGCCGGCGACGTGGTCGAGGGCCTGCGCGGGCGACTCCAGGTAGCGGGCCCGCCGCCCGATCACCACGGCGAGTTCCACCTCCCAGTCCGTGGTGGTCGAGCCGCGCGGGATCAGCACCTCGTCGTACGGGCCGACGACGCTGTTCGGGGCCTTGTAGAAGACGATCGGGGTGGTCGGCGGCGTCGCGCCGGACTCGGCGGCGTGCGCCGCGTAGTTCTGCCCCACGCACAGCACCACGCCCGGCCGGGCCACCGGTGCACCCACGCGCAGGCCGGTGACGTCGATCTCGGGCAGCTCCGCCGCGGCCGCCCGGACCCGCTCGACGCCGTCCCCGGCCAGGAACGCGCCGTCGATGTCGCCGGTGATCCCGGACAGGTCGTAGTGCCGGCCGCCGGACAGCAGCACCGGCTTCTCCGCGCCCGGGGCGCCGACCCGCATGAACTTCATTGATTGATCTCCAGACCGTAGGTGCGAATCGCGGTGCCGCCCGCCACGGCGGCCCGCTCCGAGGGCGACAGCCCCGACAGGCAGGAACCGACCGCGGCCAGCGCGTCGGCGTACGAGGCGACCAGCTCGCAGACCGGCCAGTCCGAGCCGATCAGCAGCCGGTCGGGGCCGAACAGCTCCAGCGCGGTCTCCACGAACGGCGCGATCGCCTCCATCGTCCAGCCCGGACCGGCCTCGGTGAGCAGCCCCGACAGTTTGGCTGCCGCGTTGTCGCACGCCGCGAGCGGCTCGACCGCGTCCCGCCATTCGCCCAGCCCGTCCGGCGTGATGCGCGGCTTGCCCAGGTGGTCGAGCACGAACATGGTGTTCGGCACCGCCGCGACGGCGGCGGCGCAGGCCGGGAGCTGGTCCTCGCGCACCACGAGGTCGAAGGTGAGTCCGGCGGAGCCGATCGCGCGCAGGGCGCCGCGAACGTCCGGGCGGGCCAGGTAGCCGGGGTCGGTCACGCCCTGGACCTGGTCCCGCAGGCCGACCAGCAGGTCGCCGCCGGCCCCGTCGAGCAGCGCGGCGATGGTGCCGGGCAGGTCCGGATCGGTCAGCGAGGCCCAGCCGACCACGCCCGCGATCTCGGGGGTGTCCGCGGCAAGCGCCAGGAAGCCCACGGTCTCGTCGAGCCGGCATCGCCCGGCCTCCACCAGCACCGTGGCGTCGACCTTGCCCGTGGGCAGCTCGCGGCGCAGATCCTCGACCGTGTAGTCGCGGCGCAGCGGCTCCAGGCCGGGTTCGGCCAGCCAGGCGTAGTCGGCGGTCCACAGGTGGTGGTGCGCGTCGATCCGCACGTGTCTGCCCCCTGTCACGTCCATAAGAATCATAGATCCTATATCATTGCCGTATCGGTAAGGTGTACTCGCTCACGACGGTGACAGTCAAGGGGTGTCCGATGGCCATTACGCCCATCTCCGGCCGGATCCGGCCCGCGCAGCGGCTCACGCTGACCGATGACGTCTACGAGTCGCTCAAGACCCTCATCATGGAGCATGCGATCGCTCCCGGCGAGCGGGTGAGCATCGACGGTCTTGCCCGTACCCTCGAAGTCTCCCCCACCCCCGTCCGGGAGGCGCTCGCCCGCCTGGAGTCCGACGGGCTGGTACGCAAGCGGGCGATGTCCGGCTACACCACGACGCCCCTGCTCACCCGCACCGAGTTCGACGAGCTGTTCGAGATGCGGCTGCTGCTGGAACCCGCCGCCGCGCGCCGCGCCGCCACCTACGCCGACGCCGAGCAGCGCCGCCGGGTCCGCGAGGAGGCCGCCGCGACCGCCGCCGTCGAGGCCGGCGACGGCTACCGCAACCACGCCGCGTTCACCGCGCTCGACGCCCGCTTCCACGACCTCGTCGCCGAGGTCTCCGGCAGCGGCCTGCTCCGCGAGTCCATCATCCGGCTGCACTCCCACCTGCACCTGCACCGGATCTACTTCCCGTCGGCGGGCACCGGCGACACCGTCGGCGAGCACAAGCGCATCGCCACCGCCATCGCCAAGGGCGACGCCGACGCCGCCGCCGACGCCATGCACCAGCACCTCACCTCCGCCCGCGACCGCCACCTCCCCGCCTTCCCGTCCTGACCCGCCCTTTGCCGCGCCCCTTTGCCGCAACTCTTGAAGAGTCGCGGCATCAGGCCGCCTCGGAGACCGCGACTTTAAGAGTTGCGGCAGGTGGGACGGTCGGGGTCAGGGGGTGACGAGGTGGAGGCTGTCGAGGCGGGCTAGGCCTTCGTCGGCGAGCAGGGCGGCGAGGTCGATGCCGAAGTCGCCGTTGGCCAGCAGGTCAGGGCGGTCCAGGCCGTCGATTCCGGCGGCGACGATCCGGTCGGGCAGGAACTCGCGCAGGCGGTGCCGCAGGTCGCGCGGCCAGTCCATGACCGCGCTGTACAGGTGGTCGGGGCTGCGCCCCCAGTCCTCGGCAACGTCGGCCTCGTCCACCCCGAAGATCACCACGTGGTCGCGGTGCACCGGGCTGCCGAACTGCGGCACGCCGCCGGTGTGGCAGTCCACGGCGGGCAGCACGATCCGGTCCGGGTCGATGGGCTCATACCAGAGCAGCAGCGGTTTCGCCCGCAGCGCGTCGCGGTTGTCGAAGCAGCACAGCGCGATGGTGTGACGCGGGAAGGCCAGCGCGTAGAACTCGAACAGGTCCGGGCTCACCGGCGGCCGCCGGTGCGGGGGGACGCGCTCCAGCGCCGCGTACACGGCCATCGGGTCGTCGGCCAGCACCACCGTGTAGACGTCGTGGTCGAAGACGTGGGCCCGCGGGACGGGGCCGTCCATCCACGCCATGCCGTCGGCGGCCACCGCGCCGCCCCCGACCGCGTCGAGCATCCGGTCCAGCACGTCGCGGTGGCGGCCGACGTCGATGAAGCTGTCCGGGGTGAGATGGCGTCCGGGCAGGTGCAGCAGCATCGCGTTCGGGCCGGACGCCAGGTTCACCGCGGTGTTCTGGTAGCCGAACACCTCGATCCGCCCGTGCACCGGGTGGTTGCGGCGACCCGCGTAGACGGTCGTGCCGCGGAAGTCCGCGAGTTCAGCCGAGACGCACATCGCGCGAGGATACGTCGTCCGGCGCGTACCCCGCAGCGTGGCCGCCTCAGCCGGACGCGAGCTGCTCGCGGGCCTCCATCAGTGCGAACCCGAGCAGGCTCAGGCCGCGCCAGCGCTGCGGGTGCCACGCGTCGCCGTCACGGGACGACAGGCCGATGCCCCAGATCGCGTCCACCGGGCTGGCCTCGACCAGCACTCGTTCGCCCGTCGACAGCAGGTAGGACCGCAGCGCCTCGTCCTGGCCGAACTTCGCGACGCTGCCCGCCACCACGATCGCGTACCGCTCCCGTTCCCAGACGGCCTGGCTGAACCCGCGGACCTCGCGCCCGACGCCCTTTGCCTGCTGCGGGTGGCCGGCCGCGAGCACCCGCCGGGCGGCGTCGGTGTCGCCGAACAGGGTCGCCTTGCGCCACATCATGTAGTGCTCGGCGGTCGCGAAACTCAGCCCGTCGACCGTGAACGGGGCCTCCCACCACTGGCTCAGGCAGCTCGGGCCGATGCTCCCGTCGGTGTTCGGCTGGTGCCCCCAGAACATCAGATACTTCACCCGCCGCCCGCGCTCGGCGAGGGTGACGAGGTCGGTGACGCTGCGAGGTGACATGCCCGCCAGTGTCGCCCAGCGCGGGCCCGCCGCGCGTCACGATTTCGGTCGACCGGTGTCGCACCCCGGCGGCATGATGCCCACCGTGACCACGCTGACGATCGTCAAGGGCGACGCGACCAGCCCGCAGGCCAAGGGACCGAAGGTGATCGCGCACGTGTGCAACGACATCGGCGGCTGGGGCAAGGGCTTCGTGCTGGCGATCTCCCGGCGGTGGCCGGAACCGGAACGCGACTTCCGCCGCTGGCACCGCGAGCGGGCCCGCAACGATTTCGGCCTCGGCGCGGTGCGCCTGGTGCAGGTGCTGCCGGACACCTGGGTCGCGAACATGGTCGCCCAGCGCGGCATCAAGACCGGCAGCTCCGGGCCGCCGATCCGGTACGAGGCCGTCGAGTCCTGCCTGCGTACCCTCGCCGGACACGCGTCCCGGCTCGGCGCGTCCGTGCACATGCCGCGCATCGGCTGCGGCCTGGCCGGCGGCCGCTGGGAGCGCATCGAGCCGCTCGTGCGGGAGACGCTGTTCGCCGCAGGAGTGCCGACGACGGTGTACGACTTCTAGAGTCCGCTCCCGCCGACGGCGTCGCCGTAGGCGGAGTTCTCCAGCATCGCGCCGCTGTGGCGGCCGCCGCGAACGGATCTAGATGATTTGTTGTCGCTCCAGCGACCACAAATCATCTAGATCCGCAGCTCGTAGGGTTGCTCGTCGGGCAGCAGAAGGGTGGCTTGGAGCAGGTTTCGTGACTGGACCAGGGCGTGGATCTCGCGGGCCAGCGGGGTCACGTCGGTGATGGCGACGGTCCAGTCGTCGACGTAGCCGTCGACCGCCGTGCCGGACAGGCCGATCTGGATCGCGCGGTACGCCAGCGGGCGCAGGTGCAGGTCGCGCTCGGGGTCCCACTGCACACGCACCGGGGAGCGTTTCAAGGCCCGCTGCCAGGTCGCCTGGTCGGGGTACACGTCGCGGTCGTGATGGCTCGGCACGGCCTGTCGTACGGCGGCGTCGAAGCCGGCGCGGCGCAGACGAATGGCGAGCACCCGCTCCTGGCCCTCCTTGGTGGCCCAGCCGCAGCGATACATCATCCACAGGAAGGACGGCTTGATCCAGGTCATCCGGTCGCGGCGGTACCAGTCCGGGAAGCGCCCCAGCCCGGCCGCGGCGTCACCGATCTCCGGCCGGTACGCCTGGTAGACGGTGACGGTCTCGTCGTCGTGCAGCGCCCGGATCTGCCTTGTCGGCACTGTCATGGCCTGGATGATCCAGCACCGGCCCGTCGCCGTCGACCGGGTTTGCGCTCGCGGGCGTCGCGACGGAATCCGCTTGTACGGCACGCGGCGCCGACGCCACCCTGGCAGGCATGCGCGATGACCCTGCGGCCCCGCATGAGACTGCGGACGCTCGTCGACGAGGTGCGGCTCGGGCCGTCGACCTACCGCGTGCTGCGGCCGCACCGTCCGCTGCCCCGCGCGGCCCTGTTCGCCGCCGGTGGTGACCGCCGACCGCACTGCCTGCTGATGTACACCGACCGGACGGCGGCCGCCGTCATGCACGCCGCGTGGGCGCTGGCCACGATCTCGCCGAACTCGCTGGTGCACCTGCCGATGCGCACCTCCCTGCCACCCGCGCGCACGCCGTTCGCGGAGACCGGAGCGGCGTCGTTCGACCTGGTGCTGCTGCACCACCGGCTGCAGTTTCCGCTGTCGCGGTGGAAGCAGGTGCGGGCGCGGCTGCGGGGCGGCACGCCGCACACGGCGGTGATCCCGCCCGGGGTGCTGCCGGCCTACTCCGACGTCGACCACGACGCCCGCGGGTACGCCGAGCAGCGCGACCACCTGCGCATCGAGCTGTCGGGGCGGACGGTGTTCATCGTCGGCAGCACGGTCGCGTTCCGCGACTGGGGGCACTGCCTGCGACGGCTGGCCGAGGGCCCGCAGGCGGGCACAGGCAGCAGCTGCGGCGCGCCGCACCACTGCGTATCGGTCGACGACTGGCGGCCTCGGCGGGAGCTCGACTGGACCGACCTGCACATCGAGGTAGTCGCCGACTGGCGGCACGATGCCGGGAGGCGCTAGGCGCGCACCTTCGGGGTCAGCGCGGCCGCGAAGGCGGCGACGACGCCGTCCAGCAGGGTGCGGGCCGGCTCGGCGATGACGACGTCGCCGTCGGGGCCGTCACTGATGAGCTGGTCGTGCACGAAGTAGCCGGGCAGCACGTGGGTCGCGCCCATGGTGGTCAGCACGGGCCGCAGCGCGTAGTCGATGGCCAGCACGTGTGCGACGGTGCCGCCGGTGGCCAGGGGCAGCACCGTCTTGCCCGCGAGGGCGTACTGCGGCAGCAGGTCGAGCAGCGCCTTGAGGATGCCGCTGTAGGCGGCCTTGTACACCGGCGTCGCGACGATGACGCCGTCGGCCGCGGCCAGGCGCTCGGCGATGTCGAGGATCACCGGATGCGACGGGTCGCAGCCGAGCAGGACCTCGGCGGGCAGGTCGCGCACGGCGATCGTGTCGATCTCGGCGTCGAGCGCTCCGGCCACGTTGGCCAGCACCCGCGCGGTCCGCGAGGTCGGTGACGGCGAGCCGCTGATCGCGACCACGACGGCCACGTCCACCTCCCCTGTCTCACGGATCCCGCAGCCACCGTATCGCGCCTCGGCCCGGCGCCGCAGGTTCGGTGGCGCCCCACCCGGCCATGATCGCCCGACTTGCCAGGCACCTGGCGGTATTCGGCTTCAAGATTCGCACACCAGGCAAGCCACTCTGATGATCAGGAGCCTTGCAGAATTTTGTTTGCAAAGAAAGTTCTGCAAGGCTAGCGTGCTCAGCATGAATCAAAGTGACGGCGTGCGCCGGGTCGGCGAGATCGAAGAATTCAAGGCGCTCGCCCATCCGCTGCGGGCGCGGCTGCTGGGGGCACTGCGCGAGCACGGGCCGGCCACGGCCACCGAGCTGGCGCACCGGTTCGACACCGATACCGGGTCCACCAGCTACCACCTGCGCAAACTAGAGCAGTACGGATTCATCGCCGAGGCCGGCGACCCGGGCCACCCGCGTGCCCGGCGCTGGCAGGCCGTCCACCATGTCAACGACTGGAGCGCCGTCGACATGGCCGCCACCGCGGAGGGCCGCGAGGCGTCCGCGGTGATGCGCCGCCAGCAGGTCGACATCCTGATCAGGGACGTCGTGGCGTACGAGGCCGCGCTGAGCACGCTGTCCGACGAGTGGGTCGAGGCGTCCGGCGTCGGCGACCTGCTCCCGCGGCTCACGCCCGCCTCGCTGAACACGCTGTGGGAGCGGTTTTACGCGCACGTCGACGAGCTGGCCGCGCAGGACGCCGGCGACCCGGCCGCCCGCCCCGTCAGCATCGTCGTGTCCGGCCTGCCCCGCCTCGGGGACCGCTCATGATCACCGCGGACACGGCGGGCCGCCGGTACGTGCTGATCACCTTCCTGACCTGGCTGCCCGCCGGGCTCTACACCGCGCCCCTGGTGCTGCTGCTGCTCGAGCACGGGCTCAGCCTGGGCGAGATCGCGGCGATCGGCGCGGTGTACGGGATCTCCGTGATGGCGCTGGAACTGCCGACCGGCGGGCTGTCCGATGTGCTGGGCCGTCGCCCGGTGCTCGTCGCCTCCGCCGCGGCGGGGCTGGCCGGGCTGGCCCTGCTCGGCCTCACCGAGGCGGTGTGGCTGCTGGTGCTGTCCGCGGTGCTGCGCGGGGTGGCCCGTGCGCTCTCCTCCGGCCCGGCCGAGGCCTGGTACGTCGACGCGGTGCACGCGGCCGAGGGGAGCGACGCGGACCTGGGACCGGGCCTCGCCCGCGGGGCGGTGGCCGCATCGGCCGCACTCGGTATCGGCGTGCTCGCCGGCGGCGTCATTCCGTTCGCCTGGCCTGGCGCGGCGTCACAAGGCTCCGGGCTCGCGGTGCCGGTGCTGCTCGCGGCCGTCGGCGAGCTGGCGCTGCTGCTGGTCGTCGTGTTCGCGATGCCGGAGGCGCGGGGGCCCCGCCCGGAGTTCGGGGCGGTGCTGCGCGGCGTGCCGGCGACCGTCACGGCGGGCCTGCGGCTGGCCGGGCGCGACCACGTGCTGGTGCGGGTGCTGGTGGTGGCCGCTGCGACGGGCACCGGCCTGGCGGTCATCGAGCTGCTCACACCTGCCTGGATGGCGGTGCTGTCGGGCGGGGCGAGCCGCGGCGTGCTGGCGTACGCGCTCGTCGCGGCGGTCGGCTTCGCGGCGGACGCGGCCGGCAGCGCGCTCGGGGTGCCGCTGACCAGGTGGCTCGGCTCGCCGGGACGGGCCGCGTGTGCCGGCTCGGTGCTGGCGGCGCTGGGGCTGGCCGGGCTCGCCGGCACGGCAGCGCTTTCCGGGTGGCTCGGCATGGTCGCGGCCGGTGCGGCGTACCTGCTGATGTTCCTGGGGTTGGGGGCGGCGGTGGCGCCGGTCGGGCGGCTGCTGCACGACCGGGTCGAGGCGGCGGAGCGGGCCACGGTGCTGTCGGTGCAGTCGCTGCTGCTGCAACTCGGTGCGGCCGCGGGGTCGGTCGCACTGGGAGCGCTTGCCGCCGCGTACGGGCCCGGCCCTGCGTTCGCGGGGGCGGGGCTGCTGCTCGCGGCGGCGGCGCTGACGCTGTGGGGGCTGCCGCGCCGTCGGAGCGTCCGGGCGCGGGCTCTACTGTTACGCCATGTCGGACCGCGTATACCCGCCCGTGATCGCCCTCGCGAAGACCGCATTCCGCGTTCTTGACCTGCGTATCGACGTGCAGGGAGCCGAGCATGTGCCCACCACCGGGGGCGCGGTCATCGCCTGCAACCACATCAGCTACCTGGACTTCATCCTGTGCGGGTTCGCCGCGCAGCCGTCGAAGCGGCTCGTCCGGTTCATGGCGAAACAGGAGATCTTCGCCAACCGGGTCGCGGGGCCGCTGATGCGTGGGATGCATCACATCTCGGTGGACCGCGAGGCGGGGCTGTCGTCGTACAAGGCGGCGCTGGAAGCGCTGAAGGAGGGCGAGGTCATCGGCGTCTTCCCCGAGGCGACGATCAGCCAGTCGTTCACGGTCAAGGAGCTCAAGGGCGGCTCGGGGCGGATGGCCGCGGCCGCCGGCGTGCCGCTGATCCCGATGGCGCTGTGGGGCCCGCAGCGCCTGTGGACGAAGGGGCGGCCGCGCAAGCTCTACCAGCGCCACGTGGCGGTGACGATCCTGGTCGGCGAGCCGATGTATCCCAGCAAGCGGGACAAGTCCGACATCGTCACCACCGAGTTGCACCGGCGGATGCAGGCGCTGCTGGACCGGGCACAGCAGGAGTATCCGGACAAACCCCAGGGCCCCGAGGACTCCTGGTGGCTGCCCGCCCACCTCGGCGGCACCGCTCCCGCCCCCGAGCAGGCAAAAGACTCCGAGGACGAGGACTAGTTACGGTGCCGTAGGTTACGGTACCGTAGTTACCAGCCCATCTCAGGAGGACTTCGTTGACGACCGAAACCACCGACACCCTGGTACTGCTGCGCGAACTTGAGCCGGTGGTGGAGACCAACCTCAACCGCCACCTGGCCACCGCGAAGGAGTGGTTCCCGCACGAGTACGTGCCGTGGAGCCAGGGCAGCGACTTCGACGGCCCGCTCGGCGGCCAGGCCTGGGACCCGAGCCAGTCGAAGCTGTCGGAGGTCGCCCGCACCTCGCTGATCGTCAACCTGCTCACCGAGGACAACCTGCCCAGCTACCACCACGAGATCGCGACGCTGTACGGCCGCGACGGCGCGTGGGGCACCTGGGTGCACCGCTGGACGGCCGAGGAGGGCCGGCACGGCACCGCGATCCGCGACTACCTGCTGACCACGCGCGCCGTCGATCCGATCGCGCTGGAGCGGGCGCGCATGACGCACATGGAGACCGGCTTCACCGCCGACCACCCCGACGTGCTCGGCTCCCTGTCGTACGTCTCCTTCCAGGAACTCGCCACCCGCGTCGCGCACCGCAACACCGGGCGCGTCAGCGGCGACCCGATCTGCGACGCGCTGCTGGCCAAGGTCGCCAACGACGAGAACCTGCACATGCTCTTCTACCGCAACCTGCTGATGGCCGCGTTCGAGCTGGTCCCGAACGCGACCATGGAAGCGATCCTGCGGGTGGTCAAGTCGTTCCAGATGCCCGGCCACACCATCGAGAACTTCGGCCGCAAGTCGGTGCAGATCGCCATGGCCGGCATCTACGACCTGCGCATCCATCACGACGAGGTGGTCATGCCCGTGTTGCGCCAGCTCAAGGTCCTGGAGCGCACCGGCCTGTCCGCCGAGGGCGAGCGCATCCGCGAGGAACTCGTCGAGGTCCTCGCCAAACTCAACACCGCCGCCTCCCGCTTCGAGGACAAGCGCGCCGCCCACCAGGCCCGCGCCGCCGCCCGCACCGCCTGACCCACCGGGCCCCCGGGCCGCCGCCCCGCCCCGCCCCGACGCGTTGATCATGAACTTATGGCACGGTTCGACGGTGTGTCCTGGCCACAACTTCATGATCGATCAGGCCCCTCATCCGAGCTGGATGAGGGGCCTGATCGATCATGAAGTTAGGTCGCCGACACGCCGTTCAGCCGTGCCATAAGTTCATGATCAACGCGTGAGGGCGGGGTGGCGGAGGGCGGTGGGGTGAGGGTGGGGGTGGGGGGTGGGTTTGCGGGTGGAGAGCCAGGAGCCGAGGAGGATGAGGGCGAAGCCGAGGACCGTGGCGGGGGTGAGGGGTTCGGCGAGCAGGAGTACGCCGAGGCCGACCGCGACGGCGGGGCTGGTGTAGGAGACCAGGGCGGCGGAGCCGGCTCCGGCCAGGGCGATGAGTTTGTAGTAGACCAGGAACGCCAGGGCGGTGCTGAGCAGGCCGAGGGCGAGCACGGCGGCCGAGGCCTCCAGGCCGGGCAGGGTCGCGGGGGCCGACAGCAGGCCTGCGGGCAGGAGCAGCACGCTGGCGATGCCGGTGGTGCCGACGACCACGCCCAGCGGCGGCACGTCCGACAGCTTCTTCTTCACCAGCGTGGTGGCCCCCGCGTAGGACACCCCGGCGAGCAGGACCAGGCCCGCGCCGAGCAGTTCCAGTCCGTCGCCGCCGCCGAGGTCGAAGCCGACCACCGCGGCCACCCCGACGAGGCCGACGAGCAGCCCCAGCAGCTTGCGGGCGCCGGCGCGCTCGGAGGCGTCGAAGCGCACGGCCAGCACGGCGATGACCAGCGGCTGCGAGGCCAGCAGCAGCGCGGTCAGCGACGAACTGATGTGGACCTCGCCGTACGTGATGAGCAGCTGCGGCGCGACGACGTGCAGCAGCGACAGCGCCCCGATCGCGGTCCACCTCCCCCGCAGCGCGGCCAGCGCCCCGCGCCGGTGGGCCAGCGGCAGCAGCACCGCCACGGCGATGAGGGTGCGTCCGAGTACGACGACCGGCGGCGACAGCTCCGTCAGCGCGATCTTGATGAAGAGGTACGGGATGCCCCAGAGCACCGACATCGCGGCCAGCAGGACCCAGGCTTGACGCTTCATGTGTTCAGCCTCGCGCGCTAGAGTTGTTAGCGGTAGTGATGACTTCCTTACGCGGCTTGCAGAGGTTCTAATGATCGACGTACAGCGGCTGCGCATCCTGCGCGAGGTGGCCGAGCACGGCAGTTTCAGCGGCGCGGCGGCGGCGCTCCTGCTCACGCCGTCGGCGGTGTCCCAGCAGATCGCCGCCCTGGAACGCAGCCTCGGCACGCCGGTAGTGGAGCGCACCACTCGGGGCACCACCCTCACCGACCCGGGCCGGGTGCTGGTCGAGTCCGCCGACGTGGTGCTCGCCGAGCTGGTCCACGCGCAGGAGCGCATCACGCGGCTGGCCCAGGGCCGGGCCGAGCGGCTCGCGGTCGCCACCTTCATCAGCGGCGGGCAGTTGCTGCTCCCGCCGGCGTTGACCGGGTTCGCCGCGGCGCACCCGCGGGCCGAGCTGACGGTGCTGGAGAGCGAGACCGAGGAGAGCCTGGCCCTGGTCCGCGAGGGCCGGGCGGAGCTGGCGCTGGTGTACCACTTCGACGGCCCTCCCCCGGTGCGGCCGGGTGACCGGTCCGGGCTGGCCTGGACACCGCTGCTCGACGATCCGATGCGGATCGTGGTGCCCGCCGGGCACCGGCTTGCCGGGCTCGGCGAGGTCGACCTCGCCGAGCTGTCGGGCGAGCGGTGGGTGCAGGGCTGCGTCAGCGTCGGCGAACTGCTCGACGGATACGCTGCGATCGCCGGTTTCGAGGTCAACGTCTCCTGCCGCACCACCGACTACGGGTTCGCGGTGTCGCTGATCGCGGCCGGGGTCGGCATCGGCCTGATCCCGTCGGTCGCGCTGGCCGGGCCACCGCCCGGTGTGTCCGTGCTGACCCTGCGTGCCCCCGCCCCGACCCGCTACATCGGCCTGATCACCCGCCGCGGCAAGCAGTCTCCCCTGGTCGAGGAGCTGACCCGCAACCTGCTCGCCGCCCCGGAGTTCCTCGGCCTCCGGTGACGCCGCGCGCCGTCGGGATCGCCCGAGGCACGCCCGGCCCGAGCGCGGCGCACCAAGATCGCTCGACTTGCAAGGCAGGTGCGGGTAAGCGGGCGCAAGATACGCACAGATGCCGGGCAGGTTGAGCGATCTTGTGCAGGTACGGCGGCCGGCAGAGGATCGTCGAGAACACGGCTACATCTATTTTGATGTGCTCACATCAAAATAGATGTAGCCGCAACGCGAGGTAGGCACCCGCCAAGGCCGAGGCGCGGAGGCGGCCGACCGGGCGCACGTTCATGGCGGGCGTCGTGTCCTGTCGCGCAGGACGCCGAAGCGCCGCCGGCCCGAGGGCCGGCGGCGCTTCGAGCAGGGTTCACTTCGAGATCGCGACCAGGGAGATGTCGTCGTTGAGGTCGGCGCCGACGTACTTGTGGTCGCCGGCGACGTACAGGCGGCACGGGTTGATGTCGGCCTCGCCCTTGGCGCTGTCGTGGCGGCACACCACGGCCTCGTGGTCGGCCGCCACCTTCAGCGAGCTGATCTTGTCGTTGCCGACCGGGCCGATCTCCGCCGACTCGTAGATGCCGATGCCGTACTTGTTGTAGACGCCCTTGAAGTCGCGGTCGCGGTAGACCGTCATGCGCGCGCCGTTGCTCGGCCCGGCCAGCACCGCCATCAGGGAGATCTTGTTGTCGAGCGTGCTGCCCTGCAGCGTGTGGTCGCCCGCGCCGAACGTCCGGCAGGGGCCGAGGTCGCCCTTGTTGGAGAAGTTCTTGCCGTCGTTGCTGCACGCCACGAACCGGTAGCCCGGCTCCACCCGGAACGACGTGATCGCGTCGTTGCCGACGACGTTCAGGTTGCCCTGCCATGCCTGGTGGATGCCGGGCGTGAACTGCTGGGACACGCCGGTCAGCGCGGCCCCCTCGTACACGGTCACGGCCGGGCCGCCGACCGCGATCAGGTGCACGTTGTCCTCGAAGTTGTCGCCGATCGCCGCGTGGTCGCCGGCGGTGAAGTACCGGCACGGGCCGACCTGGCCGCTGTTGACGCCCGCGTCGCGGTCGTGCTGGCAGACCAGCGCCTCGTGCCCGGTGGCCACCTTCATCGAGCTGGTATCGGTGTCGACCTGGTTCAGCTCGCCGACGCTGGCCTCGAAGCCGCCGACGCCGAGTCCCTGGGAGTCGCCGGAGAAGTTCGTCCCGGTGTACGCCGTGACGCCCTTGCCCTTGGCCGGGCCGCCCAGGACGGCGATCAGCGACGCCTTGTCGTTGAGGTCCGTGCCGACGAACTCGTGCTGGCCGGGGCCGTAGTAGCGGCACGCGCCGAGGTTCAGCGCGTTGGTGCGGCCCTGGGAGGTGTCGTCCTGGCACACCACGACGCGGTAGCCGGGGCCGACCTTGAGCGAGCTCATCTTGTCGTTGCCGACCGAGCCCAGCTCACCGGCGGCGTTGTCGTGCACGCCCGCGCCGAGCGCCTGGAAGGAGCCCTTGAAGTCGCGGTCGCCGTAGATCATGACCGGGGACGCTGCCTGCTGCGGCGCGTAGCGCACCCGGTAGATCTTCGCGCCGGCCTTCGTCGGGTCGCCGCTGTCGGGGTACAGGCCGGTGAAGTAGAGGCCGTCCTGGCCGACGGCAAGGCCGGCGACCGTGGTCTTGCCGCCGCCGTTGTACTCGACCAGCGTCTTCGGGGCCGAGACCGACCCGTCGCCGTTGAACGAGAACTCGACGATGCGCTTGCCCTTCTCCTGCGGGCCGGTGGCGTACGTCGGGCCGCTCTCGGAGACGAACGCGTGCCCCCACTTGTCCTCGGGGAAGCCGCCCGCGTGGTGGTCGCTCTGCTCGGTGAAGGTGATGTTCACCGGCGCGTGCGTGCGCTCCCAGTAGTAGAGCGCGTTCTTCTTCATGTCGTTGACGCTGCCGCCCCAGCCGTAGTCGGTGCCCTTGGTGATGCGGGCGAGGCGGTCGTTGGCGCCGGGGCCGTTCTCGACGGAGTAGTGCTGGCCGTCGCTGGCCCGCCAGCCGCCGCCGAACGGGTTGCGCAGGCCGTACGCGAAGATCATGTCGCGGGCGCTGATGCCGTCGTCGTCGTTGTAGAACGGGTTGTCGCTGGGCACCGACCCGTCCAGGTTCAGCCGCAGCACCTTGCCCCGGGCCGAGTCCTTGTCCTGCGCGGTGTCGGGCTCGAAGCCGTCGCCGAGGTGCACGTAGAGCTTGCCGTCCGGGCCGATGCTCAGGTTGGAGATCTGGTGCGAGGCGCTCTGCGGCTCGTCGTCGAGGTCGAGGATCGTCTTCTTCGACGAGGCCGTCTTGCCGCCGTCGGTGCTGTGGAAGCGGACGACCTTCGGGTAGTAGTTGCTGCCGTCCTTGTACACCATGGACGCGAACAGGTCGCCCGACGCCGGGTCCATGACCAGACCGGCCAGGCCCATCTCGCCGCTGCCCGGGAAGACCTTGGACGGGTCGTAGTTGAGCAGGTCGTCGGCGTAGGTGGACACCGAGTAGTCGGCCTTGACCACCTTGATCTTGCCGTACAGCTCGGTCACGTAGAACATCGGCTTGCTCGGGTCGGCGACGTGGCCGGGCACCATGGCGATGTTGACCGGCAGCGAGAAGCCCCCGGCCACCTCCTCGACCTTGTAGCCGTCCTGCTTGACGACCCACTCCGGCGCGTCGGGCCGCGGCTTGAGCTCCTTGGCGGTGCGGAACGGCCGCTCGGTCCAGGCGCTCCACTCGGTGCCCGGGTCGCCGCTGCTGTCCTTGAACCGGACCCGCAGCTCGTAGTCCTTGTCGGGGATCAGGTCACCGCGACCGGCATGGGAGTTCTCGAACACGCCGTCGCCCATGTGGATGTGGTTGCGCAGCACGCCGCCGGTGCAGCCGCTGGCCCAGATCCGCTCACCGCCGGTGCTGATCTCCCACTCGCTGCACAGGTGCGCGTCGCCGTCCGGGTCGCTGAACGGCGCCGCCTCCATGTGCACGTCCGCCGCGCTGACCAGCGTGTTGTCCGCGCCGGGCTCGGTGATGGTGGGCGCGGTCGGCGGCGAGGCGGCGTGCGCGGCCGGGCCGGGCATGGCGATCGACAGGATTCCTGACATCAGCGCCGCACCGACGGGCAGCGATCTCCGATGACCCATAGCGTGAAAGCCTCCTGCTCGTGTGGTGTCCGCTGACAGTGCGACAGGCTAACGAGCGGAATGCATATTTCAGGCTCTTACACGCGGGTGTCTCCAAATAAGCCCTAATTTCCCCAATACGCGTGGAGAAAGGGTATGTCGGGAACTAAACAGCTGAGCCCGCCCCGCGGGCACGGGACGGGCTCAACTGTTCGCAAAGCGAGCGTCAGCTACGCGTGCAGGTCAGCGCGGGCACCGCGTTGACCGAATTGTTCCAGGTCCCGTTGAACCCGAACGACGTGGACGCGTTCGGGCCCAGGTTGCCGTTGTAGCTCATGTTGCGCGCCGTGTGGCTCGCGCCGCTGGCGGTGTCCACCGCGCTCCAGATCTGCGTGATGGTCTGCCCGTTGGCGAACGTCCAGGTCACGGCCCAGCTGGTGCTGGCGGTGGCGCCGTTGGTCACGGTGACGTTAGCCCCGAAACCGCCGGGCCACTGGTTGGTGATCGTGTACGTGGCCGTGCAGCCGCCCGTGCCGCCGCCGGTCTGTGTGGTCACGCTCACCGTGGACGAGCGGGACGAGCGGTTGCCCGCGACGTCCTTGGCGTACACGGCCAGGGTGTACTGGGTGGCGGCGGTCAGGCCGGTCAGCGATGCCGAGTTCGTGCTCGGCGAGGCCAGCACCGTCTCCGTCGAACCCGACACCCGCACCACGTCGTACCCGGTCACGCCCACGTTGTCGGTCGAGGCCGACCACGACAGCGACAGTGAGGACGAGGTCACGTTCGACGCCGACGGGGTGCCCGGCGTCGTCGGGGCCTGCGTGTCGCCGCCGGTGTTGTAGATGGTCGCCTGCGTCGAGGTGGTGGACAGGCCGTTGCTGCCGGTGATGTAGCGGTTGCCCCAGGTGCTGCGCTGGGCCGGGTTGAAGCTCGTCACCATGTCCAGGTACTCGACGCCGCCGCCGTTGCCGCTCCACGACCAGCCCATGTTGCCGATCCCGGCAGACTGGGTCTTGGCCATGATGGTGTCCTCGTCGGGGTTGCCGTCGGAGTGGTTGTCACCGAACTCGCACACGCACAGCGCCAGGTTGCGGCTGGTGAACGAGTCGACGTACGCGGTCACCTCGGCGGCCGTGTCGAACACGCCGTACATGTGCACGCTGAAGATGGTGTTGCCGGTGGTGTCGGCGGCCAGCACGCTCGGCGCGTTGTCGCGCATCGTGAACGACCAGTCCTGGCCCCAGTTCGGCGCGTCCACCATGATGGTGTGCTGGAACCCGGCGCTGCGCAGCCGCTGGATGGCGCTCTTGGTGGCGTCGGTCCAGTTCGGGGTCACCGCGTTGTTGCCGATCGGCTCGTTGCCGATGTTGAGGATGACGTAGTTCTCCTGGCCGGTCAGCGCGCTCTGGATGCTGATCCAGTAGTTCACGGCGGTGTCCAGGCTGACCGCGCCGCTCTGCTCGCCGAAACCGGTGGTGTCGTGGTTCTCCAGTACGCAGATCAGCTTGTTGGTCTTGCACAGCGAGATGACGTTGGCGACGTCGGAGGCGGTGTTGGTGGTCCATCGCCCGCCGGACAGCACCACGCGCACGGAGTTGGCCCCGGCCGCCTTGATGTTGGCGAAGGAGCTGGTCTGGGTGGCGTACCAGGCGTGCGGGTGGTTGATGCCGCGCAGCTTGAGGGCGGTGCCGTTGGCCTCGACGAGCTTGCCGTTGGACACGCGGATGCCGGTGGCGGCCTGCGCGGGCTGGCTGAACGCCACCACGGCGACGGCCAGCGCCAGCAGGGACGCAGCGGCCAGCGCGATCTTTCTCTTCATGTTCACCTCGGAGGGAGCAGCCCCGCCGGCACGGCCGACGCGGGGGGACGGACACGAGGAATCGGTATGACGCAGCCCGACGGCTCCCTACAAGCGTCCGCATCAGCATAGGTTGATGCACCGATGGACGCAACCGGTTAAGGTGCCTCCTTCGGCCCGCACATCCCGAGCCGCGAACATTCGGCTGAACCGGTTCATGCCGATGCCCCACGACACGGCAGGTCGGCCGATGGGACGAGTGCCGCCACCGACCGGCCATAGCCTGACCGACGGGTCAGCGAACGTGAAACGCTCTGCGTATCCTGCGGCGGCACGATCATCGTCACGGGAGGACGCAACACCCCATGAGACTGCACATCCCCCGCCGCCTGCTGGCAGTGGGCGCTGTCGCCGCGGCCGCCATCGCGCTGGCCCCCGCGCCCGCCCACGCCGCCGGCTACTTCGGCGCCCAGTTCGACGACCTGACCATGGGCGCCAGCGGCGCACCGGGCAAGGTCTACCCGCTGTACGTCTTCGGTGAGGATGTCACCGGCGGCAAGGTCGTCCTCGACCTGGCCGCGCTCGACGGCATCGCCAAGGTCTCCTTCCCCGGCCCCGACGGCGAGAAGTGCAAGGTGGCCGACAAGACCGCCACCTGCTCCTTCGCCGACGGCGGCGTCGACAGCATCATCTCCGTGCTGCTGCAGCCGCTGGCCGGCGCGACCGAGGGCGCGACCGCCGAGGTCCCGGTGACCACGTCGTCGGCCGACAACGAGCCGTACACGGTCAACACCAAGGTCACCGTCAAGAGCGGCGCCGACCTGATCGTCCTGGACCAGGGCAAGTACGACCAGGACGCGAAGATCGGCGACGACGTGTCCATGCCTATGGTCGTCGGCAACGTCGGTGACAAGGCCGCGCCGTCGCTGAGCTTCACCTTCAGCCTCACCCACGGCATCACGCCCGTCGAGTACGAGGAGTGCGAGTACGCCGTCTGGGACGAGGCCCAGGGCACGCACGTCTACTGCACCCTGCCCATCGAGGGCGGGCTCGGCCCCAACGAGGCCGTCGAGATCGAGGGCGGGTTCCAGGGCCGCATCGCCGCCGACACCTCGACGTTCGAGCGGGGCACCTCCATCGTGGACGTCGGCGACGACCTCCCCGCCCAGGCGCGCACCCGGATGGGCTTCGCCGAGCGCGGCTCCGGCAAGCACCTGAAGCTGGTCCCGGCCACCCTGCCCAGCCAGCGCACCGCCCGCGTCGTCGAGATCGACACCCGGGACAACTGGGCCGACTCCAGCTGGAACATCAAGACCCCGTTCGACCTCGCCGCGATCGGCGCGGACCTGGCCGGCGGCGTCGGCGACACCGTCACGGCGAAGCTCGGCGTGAAGAACACCGGTCCCAGCTCGTCGAACTCGGTCAGCTCCGGCGAGCCGATCCTGATGTTCGGCATCACCGTGCCGGAGTGGGCCAAGCTCGTCGGCGTGCCCAAGCAGTGCGAGGCGATCGAGAAGGTCGGCGACGGCTACGAGGGCCGGGGCTCCAAGCCCGGGTACACGTACTACCACTGCTGGAACCAGAGCTACTTCTTCGGCGCCGGTGAGACGTACACGCTGGACTTCAAGTTCGAGATCACCGGCGACAGCGGCGCGGACGGCGTGTCCACGCTGACCCCGGTCGGCCGCGGCGAGCCGTGGAGCGACGCGAACAACGCCAACAACGAGGCGAAGATCGCGCACGCGGGCGGCGGCCTGCCGGTCACCGGTGTCCAGGTCGGCCTGATCGCCGGCGTGGGCGGCGCGCTCGTGGCGCTCGGCGTCGTCGTGTTCACGATGGCCCGCCGCCGGCGGATGCCGGTCGAGCTGAGCTGATCCGCAGTACGTGACAGTGGCCGCCGGGCATCAGCCCGGCGGCCACTGTCCGTTTCCGGCCTCGGCGGGCCGTGCTGTCGTGCTCAGACCTGCTCGACCTTGATCCGCAACCCGGCCTCGACCAGTCGTGCGGCAAGCGCGTCACCCATCGCCACGGCCGTGGTGACCTGCCCTGACGTCGGCGGCAGTGCGTCGAAGGCCAGGCAGAGCGCCGACTCGGCGAGCATCTTGGCGGTCTCGCCGTAACCCGGGTCACCGCCCGACACCTCGGTGACCACCCGACGGCCCCCGCCCTCGCCGACGAACCTGGCACTGAACCAGTTCCTCGCCCGCTGCTCCGGGCCGGGCCCCTGCCCGCTCGGCAGCCGCCGCATCAGCCACCGCCGCACCGGCCCGAGCTGGGCCAGCACGAACAGCACCGCCGCGCCCGCGAGCCCGGCCAGCGCGACCGGCAGGCGGCGCACCGCCGCGCTGTGGGTGTAGGCGAAGTCCGGCCCGTACCGCTCCAGCGCCGCCGCTGACCGGCCCACGATCTGCGGATCGACCGTCGGCAGCGGCACCGACCAGCCCTGGAGCCCGCTGTCCGGGTGCACCCGGCGCAGCCCGCCCAGCGGGGTGCGGATCCGCCTGCCCGCCGGCCGGGGATCGAGCGCGCGTCGCTCCCGGCTCGCCCGCGCGGTCTCCCGCCGCCGGGAGAACGCCAGCAGCGCCGAGGCCAGCGTGCCGCCGGAGACCGTGCCACCGGCCCGCACGTGGCCGTCGACCTGGATCGGGCCGTCGGCCGGCAGCCGCCCGACGGTGAGGTACACGCCGAGATCGTGCGGCACCGAGTCGAACCCGCACGCGTGCACCAGCCGCGCCCCGGACGCGACGGCGGTGGCATGGTGGCGCACGTACATGTCGTCGATGAACTCCGGCTCCCCGGTCAGGTCCACGTAGTCGGTCCCGGCCGCCGCGCACGCGGCCACCAGCGGCTCGCCGTGCAGCACGTACGGGCCGACGGTGCTGATCACCACGCGGGCCGAGGCGGCCAGCGCGGCCAGCGACTCAGGGTCGCCGCTGTCGGCGGGCAGCAGCGGCAGTTCGGCGCAGCCGGGCACGGCGGCGGCCAGCCGGTCCCGCACCGCCGCCAGCCGGTCCGGGTCCCGCCCGGCCAGCGCCCACCGGCACCCCTCCGGCGCGTGGTGCGCGAGATATTCGGCGGTCAGCCCGCCGGTGAACCCGGTCGCCCCGAACAGCACGACGTCGTACGGCCGATCCGCCCCGCGGCCGGGTCGCGACTCACCCGCGATCGCGTTCACCGCGTCGCCCGCACGGTGCCCGAAGTCGAGCACCGTGGCGCCGTCGAGCTCCAGCGGACGCCACGACGCCGCGCCGTTGCGGCCGTGTTTGGGGTCGACGCCGATGAGCACCCGGCCGCCCGCGCGCACCCGCACGTGCCGGGCCTCCCAGTCGACGGTCGCCCGCTGCCGGATCCTCCCCGTGCAGCGCCAGCTCCGGTCCCGGAAGCCGACGACCTGTGAATGGCCGTGGATCTGGCCGAACGGCACCAAGCCGCCGGTGGCGTGGAAGCCGAGCCATTCGCCGTACAGCTCGGAACCCGCCTCGGCCCACAGCGGCCCGGACTTGCCGTCGGTGCCGGTGTAGAAGCCGCGCCACAGCATCGGCTCGGGCCGCTCGTCGAGCAGCCGGGCCGCGGCCGCCGCGGTGGCCGGCTCGCCCAGCTCCTGCCAGCACGCGAACGTCAGGCCGGCGTGGCTGAGCAGGTAGTCGTCGCCGTCGGCGGTGCGCAGCGCCGCCGCGACGCGCAGCCTGCCGTCCTCCCACCAGGTGCGCAGGAGGCGGGCGTCGTTCTTGGACAGCCGCTCCGGGAAGAAGTGGTCGCCGCCGGGAAGGTACTGCGACTCGTGGTTGCCCAGCAGCTGAATCCACTGGTCCGGCTGCTCGTCGAGGCGGCCGGCGACGATGCGCAGCACGCCGGAGCTGTCCGGGCCGCGGTCGACCAGGTCACCGACCTGGATGACGGTCAGGTCGGCGGGCAGCCGCAGATCCTTCTTCCGCGCCCCGGCCGCGATCAGGGCCGCACGCAGCTGATCGGGGAAACCGCCGACGTCCCCGATGACGATGACCCGGCCCATCCGCGCCTCCTCTTTCCCTGCGCCGCAACACTACCCACGGGCCGCGCGGCCGGCCGCCCCGGCAAGCCCGGGCCACCGCTGTCGCGATCACTGCACGGGACGACTTGGCGTCGATGCCCGACAGCGGCGAAGATACGGTCGTGCAGACAGACCGCGCGTTCGTCGGGCGCAACGAGACTCTGCAACGCTTCCTCCACGCTGTGGCCGATCCACCCGCAGTGCTGTTCGTCGCGGGCGAAGCCGGCAGCGGCAAGACCCGGCTGATCAACGAGTGGCGGCGGCAGGCCGCCGGCACGGTGCTGGCCGCCGCGTGCCCGCCGATCCGCCCGCCGCTGCCACTGGCCGCGGTGACGGGGTTGCTGCTGAGCGCCGAGCCGCATCTGCCCCCGGCGTCCACCTTGAACCCGCTGCTGGGCGCGCTGCGCCCGCTGCTGCCCGAACTGGCCGACCGCATGCCGCCGGCCCTGCCGGGGCTGGCCGACCCCGCCGAGGAGCGCCACCGGATGCTGCGGGCGATCCGCGCGCTGCTGGGCTCGCTGGGCCGGGTCACCCTCGTCGTCGAGGACCTGCAGTGGATCGACCCGGACTCGCGCGACCTGCTGTCGCTGCTGCTGTCCGCGCCGCTGCCCGAGGTGTGCCTGGTGCTGTCCTACCGGCCCGAAGAGCTGGCGGTGCCGGGACTGCCGCTCGGCGTCGCCGCCGCGTACGCCCCGCAGATGCGCTCGGCCACCGTGCGCGTCCAGCCGCTGCAGGCCGAGGAGGTGCGCCAGCTGGTACGCCAGATGCGGCGGCAGAGCGGAGCCAACCCGGACGTGCCGGCCGACTTCACCGCCCGGCTCGCCACGGCCACCGGCGGCGTGCCCCGCGTCATCGAGGACGTGCTGGAGCAGCTGCGCCTGCCCGGCGAGGACCCCGACGGCAACGGCTTCGGCCGGTTCGCCCCGCCCGCCCGGCTGCGCGAGCTGACCAACGCCCGCGTCGCCGCGCTGTCCACGACCGGGCGCCGCATCGCCGAAGCCGCCGCCGTGCTCGACGAACCCGTCGCCGAGGAACTGCTCGCCGAGGTGTCCGGGATGGACGCCGGGCAGGGCCGCGACGCGCTCGTCGAGGTGCTGGCCGGGGCAGTGCTCGCCGAGGCCGAGGACGGCCGCTACGGCTACCGCATCCCGCTGGCCGCCCGCGCCGTGTACGAGGTGATGCCCGGACCGTGGCGGCGCGAGCTGCACAGCCGCGCCGCGGCCGCGCTCGCCCACGGCAACGCGGCCCCGCAGCTGGCCCGGCTGGCCCACCACCACCGCCGCTCCGGCCAGCACAAAGCCTGGATGCGCCACGCCGAGGCGGCCGCCGAGCGCTACATCGCCGACGGCGACAACGAGGCCGCGATCGCCACCCTGGAGGAGGTGCTCGCCGACCAGACCGTGCCCCGCAACGTGCGCACCCGGCTGACGATCCGGCTGGCGCAGACCGCCGAGGTCGGCCGCCGTTCCGACCAGACCGTCGCGCTGCTGCGCCGCATCATCGCCGACGACCGGCTGCCCGTCGCCGCCCGCGGCGAGCTGCGGCTCAAGCTGGGGCTGGTGCTGATGAACCAGGCCGGGGAGTACGCCGAGGGCGCGGCCGAAGTGGAACAGGCCGTCGACGAGCTGCACGAACGCCCGGCGCTGGCCGCCCGGGCGATGGCCGTGCTGTCCTGGCCGGTGCTGCACTTCTCCTCGTTCAGCCACGACCTGGGCTGGCTGGAACGCGCCGAGGAGGCCGCCGCGGCCTGCGACGACGCCGCGATCAAGATGGCCGTGCTGGCCAACCGGGCCACCCTGCTGATGAACTGCGGCGACCCCGCGGCGTGGACGGTGGCGCAGCGGCTGACCACCGAGGGCGGCCCGAACCTGGCCGTACGCCAGCAGGTCGCGCGAGGCCTGCAGAACCTCGCCGACGCGACGATCCTGCTGGGCCGCCACCGCGCCGCCGAGGACTTCCTGCGCCAGGCCACCGACCTCGCCGCGCAGGTCGGCGCGTCGGTCACCTCCACCACGGCCCGCTGCACCATGCTGCGCCTGGACTGGTCGATGGGCCGCTGGACCGGGCTGGCCGACCGGGCCACGGAGTTCATCGGGCCGGACGGCCCCACCACACAGGTCGAGGGCCACCTGGTGACCGGGCTGCTGGCGATGGCGCGCGGCGACTGGGAAACCGCCGAGTCCTCGCTGGCGGCGGCGGGCGTCGCCGCGCCGCACACCAGCACGGTGCCCGTGGTGGCCGCGGCGTCCGGGGCGTACATCCGGGTGCTGGCGGCCCGGGGGCAGCTCGACGAGGCCGTCGCCGAGACCCGCCGCGCCGTGGCCCGGGTGCGGGCCAAGGCCATCTGGAACTGGGCCGCCGAACTGGCCCCGTACGCGGTGCACGTGCTGGGCCAGGCGGGCCTGACCGCCGAGGCGCGTGGCCTGACCGAGGAGTTCGCGGCGGGCATGCGCGGGCGGGAGTCGCCGCTGGCGGAGGCCTCGCTGGAGCTGTGCCGCGGGCACCTGCTGGCCGCCGAGGACCGCCATGCCGAGGCGGTGGAGCATTTCGCCGGTGCGGCGAAGGGCTTCGCGGCGCAGCCGCGCCCGTACGAGGCGGCCCAGGCCGAGGAGGGCCGGGCCCGCAGCGAACTGGCTTCACGGCCCGGCGACGCCGACGCGCTGGCGGTGCTGGCCGCGGCCGGAGCCGTGTTCACCGGGCTGGGCGCCGGCTGGGACGCCGCTCGCTGCCAGCACACGCTGCGCGAACACGGGGTGGTGGCGCGGGGCGGGCGGCCCGGCTACGGCGGCGGCCTCACGCCACGGGAACGGGAGGTGGCCCGGCTGGCCGCGCAGGGGCGCACCAACCGCGAGATCGCCCAGATGCTGTTCCTGTCGCCGCGCACCGTCGAACAGCACGTCGCACGTTCGCTACACAAACTCGGCGTCCACTCCCGAGCCGAGCTGGCGGGGGTGGAGCTGGATCTGCCCGGTTGAGCCCATGAGCGAGCGTCAGCGAGCGAATCATGAGCACGGCGACTCATGCTGGAGCCGCGCGCAGCGAGGCGGAAGCATGAGCGGCCCCCGGAGCCGTTGCCGGCGCCGGAGGCCACCTCCTCCCCAGGCCCCGTCGCGGCCCTGGCACAGACCGGGCGACGGTGGATCGAGCCTGTCGTTCGTGCTGGTGGTGGAGGAGCGACGATCGGCCGCTCCCCCACCTCAGGGTCGTACGCCGCCAGCTCTGGATGACGACGCATCTCCCTGCCACACCGCTCAGCGAGAGCACTGGTTCCGGCCGGCGGTGACCGGCCGTTACCTTCAAACCGTTCGGGTCCCTCCGACGGGGTGCGAATCCACCCAGCGACACGGAGACGAAGTCACGTGCCGCTGGGGAGTCGCTCGGCGGTTCCCAGGTGGTCCACCCATGCCTTCAACGATCGCCGAGCGCGGCTGTGGCGACAATCCGTAGAGCGCTACGTAGCCATACGCAAGTAACCGGGGCTGCCTACGGATGGGCGTGGACCATGCAAATTGCAGGTCAGCCCCAGGGTGCGCTGACCGCGAAGGCACACTCGCGGTCGAACCGGTCGTCCCGGTCCCGCCACCGGTCGATCCACAGCTCCTCGCCGCGCAGGTGGACGTAGTAGCCGCGGTAGTTGTACGACTCCAGGTACACCGCGCCCGCCACCTTGCCCGGCCGGACGCAGAACGTCGCGTCGGCCCGGAACAGTGGCGACCCGTCGCTGCGCTCGTGGCGGATCCGCCAGTCGCGGTGCCGCAGGTAGCCGCCGTCGACCCCGACGAACGAGAAGCAGTTCTTGTCGGCCAGCCCCGCCGCGACGGTGAAGGTGGCCGCCTGCCGCACCCCGCCGGGGCTGGCCAGGGTGACGCTGACGAGCGAGGCGAGGCCGCCGCTCTGCCGGACGAACCGGTCCGGGTGGTCGGCCGCGCGCAGCGACCGCTGGCTGCCCGCCAGCAGCGCCGACGGGGCCAGCGACTGGCCCGGCACGGGCGCGGCGGACGACGGCGCGGGCGCTGACGGCCGGGCCGCCGGGCTGCCCGGAAACTCCCGCACCGGTGGCTCCGCCGACTCGCTGACCGCGCCGAACCCGTCGACATATCCGCGCGAACCCGCGGTAGGCAGCGCCGCGGGCTGCGGGATCACCTGGTCGGACGGCCGGGTCAGCGCCCAGCCGGCCGTCGCGGTGGCGAGCGCCGTGGTGACGGCGACGACGATCACGACCGGCCGCCGGGAGCGCCTCGGCTCCGGCGCCCGCTCCTGCGCCGCGAGTTCCTCGACTGTCGCTGGCAGGCTCAGCCTGGGCAGGATCGTCGTCGCGTCGTCCTCGTTCGCCCGATGCTTGGTCACGCCAGGACGCTACCGACGGGTCCCGGTGCTCGCGATCGGCTGTCCGACCGAAGTCACGCCTCCGCCGGGCGCACGGCCGCGGCCCGTGCCGGGTAGCCGCGGCGCAGCAGGGCGTTCTCGGCGACCGTCCACGCCGTCGAGGTGACCAGGTAGAGCAGCGCGGCCAGCGGCAACACCACGGCACTGAGCAGGATCGTGTACGGCAGCACCCGCGGGAGCATCGCCAGCAGGCCGGTCGGCGGTTCCGCCTGCAGCGCCGCCAGGCGTGCCGCCCGCTGTGACGAGGCCCACGCCAGCGCCGTCAGCACCGCCACCACGCCGCCGAACACGGCCAGGTGCGGCAGCCACGCCGCCGCCGGGGCGAGCAGGTGCGCGCTCAGCGGCACCCCGGACAGCGTGCTGTCCAGCAGCACGTTGGCCTGCCCGGCGACCGTGGCGCTGGCGAACAGCTGGTACAGGACGATGAAGACGGGCGCCTGGAGCAGCATCGGCAGGAACCCGGCCAGCGGCGACACGCCGGCCTCGCGGTGCAGGTCCGTCATGGCCTGGGCGAGAGCGGCGGTGTCCTTGCCGTGCTTCTTGCGCAAGGCGGCCAGCTGCGGCGCGAGCGCGGCGCGGGCCCGCTCGCCACGCACGGCAGCCCTGGTCAGGGGGTGGAGCAGCAGCCGGACCAGCATCGTCACGGCGACGACCGCCGCGGCCACGCCGCCGACGGGGGCGAGCAGGGTGGACAGGTGGACGACCGCGGTGTGCGCGGCATGGAACAGCGAAGCGAACATGGAAGACAAACCCCTCTGCGGGTACGGCTGCCCGGCCGGGACGTCGGTCGACCGGCGGGCGTGGACTCGGACCGTGTGGGCCGCGCCCGGATGACGCCGGGTCAGCAGGCCAGAGGGGTGGAGCCGGGTGCTCGGGGGCGGGGGCGGCCCGCCGCGTCGGGGTCGCGCTGGCGCAGCACGCCGGTGTGCTTGGACAGCTCGCGCAGCGCGAGGTCGATCGCGGCCCGGCTCGACGGGCGGCCCGCGATGCCGTGGGCGGCTACCGCCAGGGCGGTGACGAGCAGCAGGGCCGCCGCACCGGCGAGCATCGTGCCGAGGCTCGGCTGGTCCGCAGCCGCACCGGCGCACAGCACGGCCAGCCACAGGGTCATGGCCCAGCGGGAGGCGGCGGCGATCGGCACGCGGCAACCGTACCCGCCTTGCGCAAGGTGTCGTGCGGTCCGGCGTCGGTCAGGTCCTTCGCCCCACGACCACGACCGCGCCACGTTCGTCGCAGTGGGCCAGTCGCGGGGTCAGCCCTGTCGCGGCGAACAGGGCGCAGGCCGTGTCCGCCTGCTCGTCGCTGGTCTCCAGGAGCAGGTGGCTGTGCGGGGCGAGCCAATCCCCCGCGCCGGCCAGCACCCGGCGGGCGATGTCGAGTCCGTCGGGGCCGCCGTCGAGGGCGACCGTCGGTTCGTGCAGCCGCGCCTCCGGCGGCATCAGCGCGATCGCATCCGTCGGCACGTACGGCACATTCACCACCAGCACGTCCACCCGGCCGCGCAGCGAGTCCGGCAGGGGCTCGTAGAGGTCGCCCTCGTACACGTGGCCGCCGAGGGGTTCGACGTTGCGCCGGGCGCAGGCCACCGCAGCGGGTTCGATGTCGGTGGCGTGCACCTCGATGCCGCCCTGCGCGGCCAGCACGGCCGCCGCCGCGCCCGACCCGCAGCACATGTCCAGCACCACGGACCCCGGCCGCAGCAGCCGCGCGGCCTCCTCGACCAACAGCTCGGTGCGGCGGCGCGGCACGAACACGCCCGGGTCCACGGCGATCCGCCGCCCGCAGAACTCGGCGAAGCCGACGATGTGCTCCAGCGGCAGCCCCGCGACCCGGCGCGCGACCATCTCCTCCAGCTCGGCCGGCCCGGCCGCCGCCGAGATCAGCAGCTCGGCCTCGTCCTCGGCGAACACGCAGCCCGCCGCCCGCAACGTGGTGATCACATCCGCCCGCACAGGCACCCCTCCCCCCGACCCGGGCCAGGTTACGCCGACAGACACGGCAGCGACTCGAACGGGTCCTCCGCCGGCGTCGACCCGGTCGGCCGGGCGTGGCGGCGGCCGACCGACAGTGGTCCCGGCACGGCTACATCTTTTTTGATGTGGCCACATCAAAAAAGATGTGAACTTTGGCAGAGAGGTACTGCGGCACAGGGCTGGACGTCACCACGACGGCCCGGAGGACGGTCCCCTGCCGGGTGCCGTACCTGGCTAAGATCCCCGCCCATGCGGAAGTTCGTGGCCGGGGTGCTGCTCGTCGACGCCGACGGTGCGCTGTTGCTGCAGGAGCGCGACGAGCACGCGCCGACGTTCCCGAACCAGTGGGCCTTCCCCGCCGGGGTCGCCGAGCCCGGCGAGCAGCCGCTGGAGGTCGCACACCGCGAGCTGTACGAGGAGACCGGCCTGCGCGTCGCCGAGCTGGCCCTGTTCTGGGAGGGCCGGATGCCGGAAAGCCCGCTGTACGGCTACCTCTTCCACGGCCGCACCACCGCCCGCCAGTCCGACGTCGTGCTCGGCGAAGGCCGCGCCATGCTCTTCGTACCCCCGGCCGAGATCCTGTCCCTCGACCTGGCCGGCTACGCCCGCCCCGCCCTCACCGCCTTCCTGTCCTCACCCGACTACCGGAGCCACCCGCACCCACCCACCGAGCGGTGATCATGAAGTTGTGGCGATGACACGCCGCCGAGCCGTGCCATAAGTTCATGATCAGCCAAGGAGGAGGGTGGCGGCGTGGGCTTCGTCGCGGATCGCCGGGGAGGGCGTGGTGGCCTGCACGTGGTCCAGGGCGAGGCGGTAGGCCGTAGGGAAGGCCTGGTCGGCGGGGACGGCGATGTCGGGTACGACGCCGGTGCCCTCCCAGTTGGTGCCGGTGATCGGGTTGATGGAGCGGGCCACCGGGACGGTGATCTCCAGGGTCGGGGTGATGGGGAAGCGGTCGGTGGGGTGCGCGCCGCCGCGGGTGGTCTCGCCGATCAGCGTCGCCCGGCCGTGGGACTGGAGGTTGTAGCTGAGCTCCTCGCCGGCGGAGAAGGTGAAGTCACTGGTCAGGACATATACGGGTCGGTCGAGGTAGCGCTCGCCGGGCAGGTAGGCCACGCTCCAGTACTGGCGGAGCGAGGTGCCCGCGCCGGACTCGATGCTGTTGAGGTGGGTGTCGCCGTCGGGGAAGAAGTAGCTGGTCCAGAAGATGGCGCCGTCGGGTGAGCCGCCGCGGTTGCGGCGCAGGTCGATGATCAGCGCCTCGGTCTGGGAGACCAGTTCCATCGCCGCCGCGATCGCCCGGCCGCCCAGCCCGGCCATGGTGATGCCACGGAGGTCGAGGCAGCCGATATTGCCGTCGAGGCGTTCCACGCGGGCGATGCCGTGGTTGGTGACGCGCAGGTGCTCGCGGTAGACGGCGTCGGCCTCTGCGGGGTCGACGGTGGTGTGCAGGCGGGCGTCGCGGACGCGTACCCGAAGGTGCTTGTCGGCGCAGTGCTCGGCCAGCCGCAGGGTGAGCGCCTCGGCGAGCGCCGCCTCGTCCAGGCCGTCGTACTCGCCCTCGGTCAGGCGGCGGCGGACGTCGGCCGCCGCCGGGACCGCACGCTCGGGGAACACGTAGTTGGCGCACATGAGTTCCATGGCGCGCTCGACGAGAAGCTTGGGCATGGCCGACACCGTAACGGGCCGCCCGATGGGCGGTCGTCGGGGTTTCAGCGCAGCCGGTGCCGGGGCCCGGTGGACTGCACCGGCACCCGGGCCGCCTGAGCCACCTGGGCCAGCCCGGCCACGTGCGCGGCCAGCCGGGCGCTGGTCAGCTCGCAGGCGGTGATGTCGGTGACGGCCAGCCAGGACATGTGCACGCCGCCGTCGGCGGAGATGCTCGCCGACCAGCGGGTGCCGGTGGGATGCGTGGCGATCACCGCGACCCCGACCCGGCCCAGGTCGGCCAGCAGCGCGTCCAGGTCGCGCAGCTGCTCGGTGTGCTCGCCCCACGGGTCGGCCACGAACAGCAACTGGATGCCCCAGGCGTCGCCGGTCACGTTGTTGATGCGGGCCGTCGGCATGTCGGCGGTCTGCGAGTCGTGCAGCACGGCGGCGTTGGCGGCGGCGCGGCGGCCGATACGCGCCAGGGCGTCGCTGACCGACGAGCTGGTGCGCACCCGGTCGCTGAGCGCGCCGAGGGCTCGCATGTCGGCGCTGCTCAGCCCGGCGACGGTGACGGCGGCCTCGTCGGCCCAGCTGGCGGTGGCGGCCTCCGCGACCAGGTAGCGCAGCAGGTCGTCGCAGCGCTGCGGGTCGCCGAGCAGGGTCAGCAGGCCGGTGCGCTCGCCGTCGACGAACAGCTCGCCGCCCTGCGGCCAGGTGCCGATCTTGAGCAGGCCGGGCAGCAGCGACGGGGTGTCGACGCGATCGGGCAGCCACGACGACGCCGACAGCGACCAGGTGTTGGGCCACTGCACGTCGAACGGCTCCGGCGGGTCCGCGCACGGGGCGGCGAGGATGATCGCGAGGTCGCCGCCGTGCTCCCAGGCGGCGGCGATGTCGGGCATCTCCCACGGGGCGCGCCCGCGCAGCCCTGCGGTGAGCTGGCGCAGCCCGGCGTCGAGGCGTTCGGTGGCACGGTGGCGCGGCGGCACCTCACGGGTCCGGTAGCCGAGCGGGCTGCGAACACCGCCGACGCCCCGGCGGCGGCCCACCCGCAGCCGGTGCAGGCGACGGATCCGGCGGCGTACCACGACGTGCCCGGCGAGCACCCCGGCCAGCGCCAGCCCGGCGCCGGCGGCGAGCACCTTGGTCCGGCCGGTGCCGGGATCGGTCTCGTCCAGCGGTATCACGTTCGGGCGGGTGGCCGGGGCGGGCACCGCCGAGGTGGACGGGGCCGGGGCCGAGGGCGTCACCGCGGTCGCCGGCGCGGGGGCCGCCGGGGGCGGGCTGGCCTGTGGGGACGGGGTCGCCGGGGCCGGGGTCGCGGGCGGGGGCGGCGTGGTGGGCTGCTGCGGGGTGGTGGGCTGCTGGGGTGCGGGTGTCTCGACGGCGGGCAGCAGCAGCTTGCCGGTCGCGTGGCGGATCTGGCCGCGGTCGTGCGCGTCGGCGGGCAGCACGATGCGCCAGCCCGGCTCGATGTGGTTCGGGTTGCGGATCAGCTGCGGGTTCAGCGCCGCGAGCTGCTGGTATCGGTCGAAGTCGCCGGTGAAGCGCTGCGCGATGCAGCCGAGGTAGTCGCCCTTCTTGACGACGTACACGGGACGCTCGACACGCTCGCGGAGTGAGGCCTGGTGCCGTTCCACCGCGGCCGCGACGGCCTGCACGGGCGTGGGAGCCGCGTGGGCCTGCACGGGCGCGACCGAGGGTGCGGCGTACGCCAGGGCGGGCGCGACCCGGGGTGCGGCCACCACACCGGCGTACGGAGCGGACGGAGCGGTCGCCACGAGCCGGGCGGCGCTCGGCACGGGCAGCGACGGCAGCGCGGCGGTCGCCACGCTCGCCCCGGCGAACACCGCGATGAGCGCGCCCACCAGCACGGCCGCGACCCGCTGCTGCAGGCCGAGGCCGGGCAGCCGGGCGGCGCGGCGGCCGCTGATCCGGGCTCCGATCTCCACCAGGATGCTGAGCGTGAAGGTGGCCCAGGCGATCCAGCCGGCCACCGCGAGCGTGTTCAGGAACAGGTCGCCGTTGTCGGGCGAGGTCAGCGCGGTGGTGATCTCGTCGAGCGTGGGCATCTGCCGGGGCAGCGGGTTGCCCGCGAACTCCATCAGCGCCACGGGCACGCCCGCGACGATCGCCACGATCCCGGTCAGCGAGGCCAGCCCGGCGAGCAGGCGCAGGGTCCAGTGGGGGCGGTTGCGCCGGACTGGTGCCATGATCGCGCCCTTTCGTGTGTGGCTGCTCGGCCGGCCGAGCAGGTCTATCCGATGAGGAGTGTCGCGGTGGCCTCGCCGGTGGCGCGCCACGTCGCCCCGCCGAGGAAGGCCAGGCCGGTGGGGTTCTCGTAGGTGATCGTGGCGCGTACGGTGACCGTCGTGTTGTCGGGCGCGATGGTGACCGTGCCGGTCGCGCCGACGGTGTTCAGGTAGGCCTGCGCGGCGTTGGTGGCCAGCGTCAAGTCGATGATCTTGTCGCCGCCCTGGATCGCGGGGGCCGGGTCGATGGCCTGCCCGGCGCTGCGGGCGGCCTCGGCGGCGATGTTGTCGGCCCGCTGGTAGGCCCGCAGCCGCCCGCCGCCGACGACGACCAGGCCGAACATGAAGACCCAGGCCTGCGCCATGATCACCACGAAGACCGTCGCCTTGCCCCGGTCGTCACGCCACCTCATGTGCGGCTCCGGTACGTGTCGAGCGGGCTGGTGAAGGAGGACTCGATGACGAAGCTGCCCGGCACACCCGGCATCGCGATGTCGGCGAACTGCAGCTCGCAGACGACCCGCACGGTGACCGTGGCCGCCACGCCCACCGGCTGCTGGAAGCCGCTGGGGTCGACCAGCTCCGCGTCGAGCGGGTCGCAGGTGAGGCCCGCGGCCAGATAGGAGTTGCGCGCGGCGGTCTCCGCCTGGGTGCGGGCGTCGCCCTCGGTGCGCGCCAGGCTGGCGGTGCGCGCGGCGTCGTACGCGGCGGCCTCCCCGGCCTGCCGGGCCAGGCTGTACCGGCCGCCGACGATCACCGCGGCGAAGAACAGCAGCACCGAGGGCACCAGGATGGCCAGCTCGACGGCGGCCGAGCCGCGGTCCCCGCGGCGGGCAGGCGTGCTCACGGCACCCACCTCTCCACCGGCCCGTGCGCCTGCTGCGTGACGTCGAAGGGGTTCAGGAACGGCAGCAGGCTGACCGCCCGCCCGGTGACGACCACGGTCACCTCGGTGTTCGTGACGTTGCGGGTCGCGGTGACCTCCGCGCCCACCAGCCCGATCCCGATCCGGCGCAGGAAGTCCTCGGCGTTGGCCTTGGCCGCGGCGTCGGTGCCGTCCTGCTGGCGGCCCGCGTACGCGCCCTGGGTCGCCGCCGCGAGCGCGACGGAGCGGGCGTAGAAGTACAGCCCCGTCTGCACCACCATCAGCGACACCAGCAGCAGCGGCGCGGCGATGATCGCGAACTCGACGGCGGCCCCGCCTCGGTCCGGGCACGCCCGTGACCGGCTCCGCGGACGGAGCCGGTCACGGAGCGGGCGCGAGGTCACGGGCCGGTCGGCGCGTCCGGCGCGTCGGTGGGGACCTGATCGATCCACACCTGCGCGATCTCCCAGACCGCGTAGGCGACGAAGGCCGCGGCGAGCGCCATGATGGTGACCATCACGATGTGCGGCACGGGACCTTCGCCGCGGTCCCGGACGGCCGGGGACAGCAGGGTGCGCAGGCGGACCTCGACCGCGGCGCAGAACGTGTTGAACATATCGCCTCTACTCCTCATCGTTGGTTGAACAGGCTCACCATCAGCGGATAGCCGACCAGGACCAGCAAGATCATGATCATCATCGTGGATGGGATGTCCAGCTTGGAGGTGCGCGTCTTGGCCACCTCCAGGGCCCGGACCCGGATCTGGTCGCGCAGGGACGCCGCCTGGGCGCGCAGCGTCTGGTATACCTGGGCCCCGTCGTTGCCGGCGCTGCGCATGATGTCGGCGAAGCTGGTCAGCTCGACCACGCCGATGGTCGTCGCGAGGCCCTTCAGCTCGTCCCACGGCGCACGCATCTGCAACTGCGCGCTGAGCAGCGCCGTCCGCAGCCGCACGTACGGCCAGCCGTCGCAGATGCGCGCCGAGCGCTCCATCGCCTCCACCGCGCCGTGGCCCGAACGCACCTGGTGCGCGGTCAGCGTCGCGTACGTGCACAGCGCCCGGACGAACTCCGCCCGCGCCGACTTGGCCTTGTTGAGCATGTCGTAGTGCGCGAGCGCGCCCATGCCCAGCGCCAGCACCAGGGTCAGCGCCACCGGCACCGCGAACGGCACCGAACGGCCCGTCGCGACCAGCACCACCGTCACCAGCACCGGCAGCATCAGCCCGAGCAGCGCCGACAGCGCGACGCCGGACACGTGCCGCTCCGGGGTGCGGTCCAGGATCGCCAGGTCGGCCTTGGGCAGCCGCAGTCTCGACAGCCAGTCGCCATCGACGGCCGGGGCGTGCTCCGGGGCGGCGAAGCTCGGATCAGCCCCCGGGTGCAGCCGCCGCAGCGCCGGGCCGAGCGCGGGCGTGGTCGGCACGAACTGCATGACCAGCAGGTACACCCCGAACCCGGCGACCGCGCCGCCTGCGATGCCCAGCGCCAGCCACAGATTGCCGTTGATCACGGGGCCACCTCCACCGGTGCGGCGGCGGCCTCCGAGCGCAGCAGGCGCGGCAGCCGCTCCGGCAGCGACAGCCCTCGGATCCACATCATCAGCGCGACGTACAGGCCGGCCAGCAGCGCGAGGATCAGCTGGCCCAGCAGGGTGCGGTACGGCGCGGCGTAGCCGGGATTCAGCGCGCCGAACAGCACCAGCACCACGGTCACCCCGGTCAGGAAGCGCACGGTGAAGCGGGCCGAGGAGCGTTCGCTGTCCACGGTGGCCCGCGCGACGATCTCCTCGGCCAGGCCGTTGGCGATGTCCAGCAGGGCCAGGTGCAGGCCCTCGCCGCCGTCGGCCGACTGCAGGATGAGCGGCGCGACCACCTCGTCGCAGCTGGGGTCGTCGAGCTCGTCGGCGAACGCGCGCAGCGCCCCCGGCAGGCCGGTGCCCGCCTGCAGGCGCGCGGCCAGCGTGCGGATCTCGGTCGCCAGCAGCGGCGGCGCGGTGCGAGCCGTGGCGATGATGGCGGCCTGCAACCCGATGCCGTTGCGCACGTAGTCGCTGACCCGCCGGGTCCACGCCTCCAGCGCCGCCAGCCGGGCCAGCGCCTTCTTCTCGGCGGTGGCCGCGGAGAACAGCCACGGCACCCCGGGCACCGCCAGCGCGACGATGATCCCGCCGACCGGCCACCCCGTGACCAGCCAGGCCACCGCACCCGCGCACACCGCGAAGATCAGCACCCCCTGGCGGGTATGGCGCTGGGCGGCGGTGCGCCCCGGCCCGCGCCAGAACCGGCGTAGCCACAGCCGGGTCGGCGAGGCCGGTCCCGCCGGGCGGCGCGTGCCGACGATGAACAGCACCGCCAGCACGACACCGGAGCCCGCCGTGAGCACGGACAGCGCCGCGAGAATCTGGATCATTGGCGCACCCGCTTGACGTGCAGCTCCCTGGTCCAGGCACCCCGGTTGTGCGGGCCGGCCTCGATGTAGGGCACCAGCTCGCGCGGGTCGTAGCCGACGTCCATCAGGTCGTCGCGGATACGCTCCGGCAGGTGACGGGGCACGGCGCGGCCGTCCGGGCCCGGCCCGAACACCGTCGTGGTGACCACGCGGTCCTCGCGCATGCCGCCGACCTCGATGACGTGCGAGACGAAACGGTGCTCGCCGCCGCCGATGGCGCGCTCGTCGACGACCGCCGTGTAAACGATCAGGTCGATGCCCTGGGCCGCCATGCGCAGCGCCTGGTCCGCGCCGATGTCGTTGCCGTACGAGCAGGCCAGCTGCACGATCGAGTCCATCACCTCGCGGGCCTGGCGGGCGTGGATGGTGCACATCGCACCCCGGCTGACCGTCATCGCCCGCAGCATCGGCACGATCTCGCGGCCGCGCGTCTCACCGACGATCACCCGCCGCACGCCGAGCCGCTGGGTGATCGGCATCATGTCGTGCAGGGTCTTCTCACCGCGGCGCTTGCCGTTGTTGTCGTACTCCCCGTGGCCCTGCAGGGCTTCGAGGCTGATCACCCAGTTCTCGTCCGACGGGTGCACGGACTCGTGCAACCCGAGCTCGCGGGACTCCTCCAGGGTGATGTACGGCTCGCCCACCGGGATCGTGCGGCCCAGCGCGCGCAGCAGCGTGGTCTTGCCGGACGCGGCCAAACCCGCGATCATGATGTTCGCGCCGGACTCCAGCGCCTTGATGAGGAAGCGGTACAGCAGCAGGTCGATCATGCCCCAGCGGTCGCGCAGCTCCTCCAGCGTCGCCGTGAACAGGCTGTGCTTGCGGATGTACACGATCGGCCGCGGCGACACCTTGTACAGCACCGTCATCCGGGAGCCGTCGGGCAGCTGCATGTCCAGCTCGGGATTGGACTCCGACAGCTGGCGCTCGGTGGCCGCCACCCGCATCGCCAGCACCTGCAGCATGCCGATCAGCTCGTCGTCGGTGTCGGCGACCGGCTCGCCCCGGCTGCGGCTGCCGTCGGCGTGGTGCAGCAGCACCTGGTCGCAGCCGATGATGTGCACGTTGGTGATCTTCGGATCGTCCAGCAGCCGCTGCAACCGGCCCGCCCCGAACATGCCGGCCACGACCGCGTCGAGCAGCGCCTGCTCGTACGCGGGGCTGACCGGGGTGCCCGCGTGCGCCATCGCGACCACGTAGTCGGCGATGATCTCGCGGCCGATGCGCGACGCCGTCTCCCGCCGGTACGCCGCGGTGACGTTGGCCGAGTCGGCCAGCAGCCGGGTCAGCGTCTCGGTGACCCGTCCCTGCAACTGGCGGACCACCGCGTAGTCCACCGGCGTCGCGGGCGCGGCGTGCGCGCCGGGCGGCTGGGGCTGGTAGCCCACCCGCGCGTGGCCGTTGACCCGGGGCACCGCCGCGGGCTCCGGCGGGATCGGGATGAACCGCGGGGCCGTCACGGCGTCACCGGCAGCGGCTCGGTGTCGCGGCGCGACAGCGCGCTGTCCATCCGGCGGTTCGCGATCAGACCGGTGACGTTCTCGTACGCCGCGGCCGACTTGCGCATCAGCGCGGCCCGGCGGCGGCCCCGGCCGTCGCCGCACAGCGCCCCCGCGGTCGCGGCGTCCCACGGCAGGCTCGCCACCACCGGCACGCCCAGGTGCCGGGAGACCTCCCGCCCCGCGATCCCGCCCCCGATCAGCAGCAGGCCGAGGCTGTTCTCCACGAAACCGGCGGGCAGCTGGCGGCGCATCGCGCTGACCGCGGAGACCGCGGGCGACACCGTGCGCAGCGAGTGCGGCCGCAGGGCCAGCAGCACCAGGTCGGCCCGCGCCAGCAGCGCCCACGGCGGGTGCGCCGACGACAGCCGCCCGCAGTCGGCGATCACCATCTGCGCCGTCATCCGGGAGAAGAACTCGCCGAGACTGGTCCAGGCGAGGTTCAGGGTCGCGCTCTGGCCGGGCTCGGTCAGCCCGGGCAGCGCCATCCGCTGCTGGCGGGGCGCGTCCAGGTCGATGAGGTTGCCGGCGAGTTCCTGATCCGCGGTGCCGCGCAGGGCCGCCGACGCCAGCGGCAGCATCCCCCGGCCGGCGGGCAGCTCGTAGCGGGCCAGGTAACCGGCCAGCAGGTCACCGCCGGCCGGGTCGCATTCGGCCAGCAGCACCGGCGAGGGCCAGGTCAGCGTGAACGCCAGCGCGGCCGTGGAGACACCGGGCGAGCCCTTGGCGGAGACGATCGCGATCAGAGTCATCGGCGGCGGCTCACGATCCGTCGAGGACGAGCACGATGCGGTCAGCGGCGGCGAGTGCGGCCACCGACGGCGCGTCCACCGTGGCCACCTCCACGTTGATCACCCACTGGCCGGACCTGGCGCCCGCGGCCAGTTGCACGATGGTGGCGGTGACGGTGCGCGGCGGGACCAGGTCCGGGCCGTCGCTCGACCCGCCGCCGCGCTCGGGCACCACGACGAGCAGCACCTGCGCGCCCACGGACAGCCGGGAGGCCGACGGCATCTTGTCCTCGCCGAGGGCGATGCCGATCAGCTGGTGGCCGGGAGCCGGGACCGGTGTCTCGGTGACCTGGTCCAGCGTCAGCAGCGTGCCCGGGACCAGCGCCATCACGGCGCGTTTGCCGATCACCTGCGCGGCGTTCGCGGCGAGGATCGGGCGCAGGCCCACCGCCTGGTTGACCCGTACCACCACCAGGTCCTCGCGGGCGATCGGCGCGCCCTTGCCGACCGGCCGGGCCATCGCCAGGTAGTCCTGGGTGCTGCCGATGCGCTGCGCGACGTAGGCCGCGGTCAGCGCGCCGACGATGATGAGCAGCACGGCGAGTGCGCCCTGAGCGACCGACCGCCGCCGGGGAGCGGTGCGGGGCACCGGGATCGGCGCCGCGGGCAGCGCCCGCGCGGGCGCACTGGTGTTGACGCTCATGCCGCCTTGCCTCGTTTCTCGACGTTCCCGCTCACTTGTTCACTACCTGCATCTCGTCGATCCGGACCTCGGTGTCGGAGGACCGCTCGATGTCGATCACGCCGGACTCGACCAGGCCCGTGCCGCCGCCCTCGGTGACGTGCCATTCCACGTGCCACGTGGTGACGGCCACGACGTCGTACGTGCCGTCCCCCTCACTCCGGGACGGCTCGGTGTACCGGTAGCCGCAGGTCGGGGACGGCGTGTTGCCCTTGTCCGCGGTGTACGGCGTGCCAGGCCCGTGGCAGGGCACCGCGTCGCTGCCGTCGCCCATGTTCCAGCGGATGACCGTGGCCGTCGCGGTGGCCTCGACGGTCAGGCCGGGCACCGACGCCTCCCTGGTGACCGAGCCCCACGTGCTCTCGGCCACGGGCGTCCACATCCACACCGGCAGGCCGACCAGGCCCGCGCCGTCGGGGTCGGGCGCCATGTGGATGTCCGGCCCTGCGATGGGCATCAGGCTGATCGCCTTCACGGCCAGCGCCATCGGCGAGGGCATCGCCCCGTAGCCCGGCGGCGGGTCCGTCAGATATTCGTCGCTGCCCTGCTGCCAGCCCGCCGACAGGCCGCCGTAGCACCAGACGGCGTACATGAAGCCCTCGGCCGGGTCGTTGCCGCCCCAGATCGGGTCGTCGGCGGCCAGCTCCATGCGCGTGTAGTAGCAGCTGTCGGTGTGGTTGAACCAGCCCATGCTCTCGTCGTGGCAGGGGATGACGCCGAGGTCCTCGTGCTCGCAGTCGATGCCGTTGCCACCGCCGCCGCCTCCCCCGCCACCACCGCCGCCACCCCCGCCGCCACCGTCGACGACGAGGATGCACGGGCCGTTGTTGGGCGGGCAGTAGATGTAGTCGGCATGCGCCGGGCTCTGCGTCACGACCAGGGTCAGCGCCAGCGTGAGCCCGGTCGTGGCGAGCGTGGCCAGCACGCGGGTGCGGGTCAGCACGACGCCGCCCGGTCGGTGTGGGAGTCCACCCAGCGCCAGAGGCTGTCGGGGTAGAGCCCGGCACGCAGGGTAACCGGGTAGCGCTTGTTCTGCCCGGGGGCCGCGACGGATTTCCGGGTCTTCTTGTTGACGGTGTCCGTGCCGGCGTCGTCCACGCAGGCCTCCACGACGATCGAGGTCGAGCTGACCGAGACGACCCGGCGCAGCGTGACAGTCGGTTTCCCGGTGCGGATCAGCCCCTGCGCGGAGAGCAGCCCGAGGTCGCGCTCCAGCTGGGCCATGTAGCGGCCGCCGGCGTACCGGTAGAGCGGGCGGCGCGTGACGTCTTTGTTCCAGTCGTACTTGCCGGTCTGACCGGCGGCGAGATAGATGGTGTTCAGCTTCTGGAAGGCCGTCCAGGCGGTGTCTACCGTGCGCTGCTGGTCGTCGCTGAGCTTCGGGCCGGGCGATCGCACCGCGGCCTGGGTCGGCAGAGCCTCGGGTATCGGCACCTCGGCCGAGCACCCGGTGAACGCCAGCAGAGAGGCAGCGGCCAGCAGGGCCGCGGCGGCGACCGACCGTCCTCTTCGGCTGTACGGAATCATGCGCCCCCCTCGTCCCCGACGAGCCCCGCTGAGTCCTTCACCTGCCAGAAGTCGTTGTGCTGTAGGCGGATCCCCCCGCATCAGACGGCCGATCGTACGATGAACCCCGCCGATATAACAAGGGGTGAGGAATAGCCACACGGACAGTGTTTGTCATCAGATCTTCCATTTACGACTCACGATCATTCCGATCTCGATCGTCTCGTCGGCGCGGAAGGCTCCCCTGACAGCGGGCTTCGATCCATCGAACATGACAAATGGTATGCGCAGCGCCCCGCGTCATGAATGCGACGGCGCGGGGCGACTGGCGCACCGCTCCGCGCGCACGGGAAAACATGACCGATCCCGCATATCAGGCAAACAGTCTGTGATCGCCCGGTAAGATGACAAAGTTATCGACGGGGAGTGATGGCTGTGGTGACTGTCGACAGGAGCACGAGCTTCGCCGAGGTGCCCGGACGGCTGGACGAGGTGCTGGGCTGGTTCGCCCGGATGCGCGAGCGCGACCCGGTCAGCTGGGACGAGCACTACGGCGCCTACCAGGTCTTCCGGTACGCCGACATCGAGAAGGTGCTCTCCGATCCGGCGGTCTTCTCCTCCGACCTGACCGGTCTGGTCCCGCCGCAGGAGGAGATCGAGCTGTTCAGCCGCGGCAACTTCGTGCGCATGGACCCGCCCCAGCACACCAAGATGCGCCGCATCGTGAGCAAGGCGTTCACCCCGCGGGTGGTCGCCGGCCTCGCCCCGCGCATCGAGACGATCACCAACGAGCTGCTCGACCAGGTGGCCGGGCGCGAGCGCGTCGACCTGGTGCAGGCCCTGGCGTACCCGCTGCCGGTGACGGTGATCGCCGAGCTGATCGGGGTGCCCGCAACCGACCGCGACGTCTTCCGGCGCTGGGCCGACGAGCTGCTCAGCGCCCAGGTGCCGGACACCGTGATTCCGGACGAGCAGATGATGCAGCAGGCCGGCAAGCGGCTGCGCGGCATGATCGACTACCTGCTGGCGCACATCCGGCAGCGGCGCGCGAACCCGGCCGACGACCTCACCAACGCCCTGATCGAGGCCGAGGTCGACGGCGAACGCCTCACCGACGAGGAGATCGTGGGCTTCCTCGGCGTACTGCTGATCGCCGGGCACATCACCACCACGACGCTGCTCACCAACACGGTGCTCTGCCTGGACGCGAACCCCGGGGCCGCCGCCGCGCTGCGCGCGGACCCCGAACGCATCCCGGCCGCGCTGGAGGAGGTGCTGCGCTACCGCTCGCCGTTCCCCCGGCTGGCCCGGCTCACCACCGCCCCCGCCATGGTCGGCGAGCGGCAGGTGCCCGCGGGCAAGGTGCTGATCCTGTGGGTGGCCTCGGCCAACCGGGACGCCGCCCAGTTCGTCGAGCCGGACACCTTCGACATCGCTCGTACGCCGAACCCGCACCTGAGCTTCGGCCACGGCATCCACTTCTGCATCGGCGCGCCGCTGGCCCGGCTGGAGGGCCGCATCGCCGTGCGGACCCTGCTGCGCCGCTGCGCCGACCTGGCCGTCGCCGACGGCGTCGAACTCTACGACCCGCGCATGATGACCGGCGCCCGCGTCCTGCCCCTGCATGTCCGCTGGTCCTGACCCGCCCGCCGCCACGCCGCCACGCGCCCGGCGGGCCGCCATGATCGTCGGACTTGCCAAGCAAGTGGGCGAAAGCGGCCTCAAGATACGCACAGGTGCCAGGCAAGTCGAGCGATCATGGGCGCGGGCGTCAGGTGGAACCGGTGCGCTGGTGGGCGGTGACGGCGAGTTCGACGCGGGAGTGGATGCCGAGTTTGGCGAGGATGCTCGACACGTGTGACTGGACGGTACGCCGGGACAGGAACAGCTGCGCGGCGATGTCGGGGTTGGACATACCCGAGGCGACCAGCAGCGCGACCCGGTGCTCGGTCTCGGTGAGCGCCTCCCAGCCGTGTTTGGGGCGCTTGCGGGAACCCGGCCGGCCGCGGCGCACCCCGAGCCGGCGCAGCCGCGCGTCGGCCCGGAAGATGTCGCGTCTGGCGTCCATCGCGGTGTAGAGGTCCAGCGCCCGGGTCAGCGCGGCACGCGCCGGTTCGGCCTCGCCGCGGGCCGCGTACGCCACGGCGGCGTCCTCGCGGGCCTGCGCCTCGTACAGCCGCCAGCCGCAGGCGGTATAGGACTCCGCGGCGGCCAGCAGCAGCTCCGGGTCGCCCTCGGCCAGGCCCCGGCACAGCTGGGCGGTAGCGGTCAGACTCACCGCGGGCTGCGCGGCGGCCAGCTCCTCGGTCTTGGCGACGAGCGCGGCGGCCCGGTCCCGGTCGCCCGCCGCGGCCGCCAGCCGGGCCAGGTCGGGGCAGATGTGGTACATCACCCGGGGCGGCAGGTGATCCCGCGCGGAGGCGTGCTCCCAGAACGGGTAGAACAGGTCGAGGCAGTGCAACGCCCGCGCGGGCTCCTCCTGCAGCACCCGCGCCCACGTGTCCAGGTAGACGTACTGCGCCTCGGCCGCGCCGCCCTGTCCCTGCGCCACGATCGTCGCCTCCGGCAGCGGTTCGCCGCGGTGGATCGCGATGAGCCGGCGCAGGCCGCGCAGCCACGGCTTGTCGCCCAGCGGGTCCGGGTACTCCAACCCGGCCTCGATCTCGGCGAGCGCGTCGTCCCAGGCCCCGGTGAGGAAACGCAGCTGCGCCCGCAGCGCGTGGACCAGCGTCAGGTACGGCCCGCCGTAGCGCTGGTTGCTCGCCAGCGCGTCGGCCAGCTCCTGCTCGGCCTCGTCCAGCCGGTCCAGCTGCAGCAGGCAGTAGCCGCGCAGCACGCACTGGCCCGCGGGCATGTCGGGCAGCACGCCCAGCCCGAGGTCGGCGATGGCCTGCTCGCTCAGTGCCAGCCCCTGCCCGATGTCGCCCTCGACGAAGCGCAGCACCCCCTGCACGAGCCGCCCCAGCCCCACCGCGTACCCGTCGCCGGCCTGCTCGCCGTGCGTGATGGCGAGCGCGGCGGCGGACGCGGCCGCCGCGTGTTCGCGCAGGAAGAAGCGGCACTTCGCGCAGAACCCGTGCAAGCGCCCGACGTCGGCCGAGGGCAGGTCGTCGGCCGCCAGCGCCGCCGTCGCGACCCGCACCGCCTCGGCCTGCCGGCCCTGCCGGAACAGCGCGTCCATGAGCAGCCAGTACAGCGTGCTGCGTCGGCGCGGGTCGGGGTCGAGCCGGATCGCCTCCCGGGCCGTCTGCTCGGCCTCGCCCAGGCTGCTCTCCCAGATCAGCGCCCGCACCAGGTGGAAACGCAGCTCCCCGGCCCGCTCCTCGGACACCCCGGCCAGCGCCCGGCGCAGCAGCCGTACGGCCGTGGCGGGTGCGCGGGCCATCAGCTCGTCGGCGGAGGCGATCAGCCAGTCCAGTGTGGCCGCGTCGAGGGCGGTGCCCGCGACCAGGTGTTCGGCCACCCGCTCCACCGGGGCTCCGGACGCGGTGAGCACCTGCCCGGCGCGCAGGTGCAGCGCCGTGCGCATCTGCTCGGGCACGCCCTCGCACAGCGCCTGGCGGATCAGCGCGTGTCGGAACTCCAGGTACGGCCCGGCGTCGACGACCACGCCGGCGTCCAGCGCCGCGAACATGACCTCCGACAGCGCCATCGGCGGCATCTCCAGCACCGCCGCCAGCTCCCCGACGTCGATGGCGCGGCCCAGCACGGCCGCCTGCCGCAGCGTCTCGCGCTCCTTGCGGGGCAGGAAGGACAGCCGGCGCATGATCATGTCGAGCAGCGAGCGCGGCATACCGGCGTCGGCGGCGTCCGGCGTCAGTTCCGCGGTGCCGCGTACCACCCGGATCCGGTCCTCGCGCGTCAGCGCGGCCAGCAGTTCCGTGACGTAGAACGGGTGGCCGCCCGCGCCCGCCACCAGCCGGGCCAGCCGCGGACCCGGCGGCGCGCCGAGCCGGTCGGCGACCAGCGCGGTGACCGCGTCCTCGGGCAGCGCGGCCAGTTCGACCACATCGGCGCCGCGTGACTGCAGGCTGCGCAGCAGCCCGGCGGCTTCCGCGCGGCCGGTGGCCCGGGTGGCGACCACGACCAGCAGCGGGTACTCGTCGATGCCGCGGCCGAGGCGGTGCAGCACCACCAGGCTGGCCGGGTCGGCCCACTGCACGTCGTCGACGATGACCGCGACGGGGCCGGCCGCACACCAGGCGTCGACCAGGTCGAGGATCGCCTCGGTGACCGCGAGCTGGTGGTTGGCCGCGGCCGCGCTCAGCGCCAGCACGCCCTCGCCGCGCAGCAGCCGCGCCACCCGGGCCTGGGCCGGATCGTCGGTGACGGTCAGCAGCCCGAGGCACGCGCCGATGGCGGAGAAGGGCAGCCGCTGTTCGAGGTCCTCGGCCGCGCCGCGCTGCACCCGCATGCCGAGCCGCCCGCACTCGGCGGCGGCCGCGTCCAGCAGGCTGGTCTTGCCGATGCCGGGTTCGCCCTCGACCAGGACCGCGGCACCGGTTCCGGCGGCCGCCGACCGGGCCAGCTCCCGCAGGAGCCCGACCTCGGCATCGCGGCCCACGAACACTGGCGCCGCCATGGGACAAGCCTAGTCGTCAGGCATGTCCCAGGCGGCGCCATGGGGCCGAACGTGGCCGGCCCCGGGTGGGCCGCCGTGTTCGGGGTGGGGTTGGGATGGGTGCGAGGAACGTCAGTGGTCCGCGCGTCCGGCGTACATCTCGTTGACGACGGTGAGCACGTCATGGATGGAGGTGCGGGCACGGGTGGCGATGTGCTCGACGGGGGCGTTGCTGGCGAACGCCTCCCGGATGGCCGCGCGCAGTGAGCCGGCGTCGTGGGCGGTCGCGCCGCCGGTGGCCACGGCCTGGTCGATCAGGCACAGTGCGTGGTCCGCGGTGACGTACATGCTCATCTCCCAGCTGCCGGGTCGCGTGGCGGTCGGTGCGGAGGCCCAGGCCTGCCTGCCCGCATGGCGGAGCGACGAGCGCCGGTGCTTCCGTGACATCCACGATCCGGCACCCGGCGCAGCGAAACATCCGCCACCCGGCGGTACTGTCCGCCCGACTCATACCCTTTTTATATGGAAAAGCTCCGTTCGTGCCGGTCTTTCGGCAGAAACGGAGCCTTCGAGCACCCGGGGCTCAGCCCGGATGCACACCGACGGCGTCGCGGATCTTGAAACCCTCCCGCGCGTCGGCCGACCGGGCGCAGTGCGCACAGCAGTAGAAATGCCCCGACACCTCGACCCCGTGTCCGATGATCTTGCAGGCGCAGTGCTCGCACACCGGCGCCAGCATGTGCACCGCACACTCGAACGAGTCGAAGACGTGCACCGCGCCACCCGCGGTGTGCACCTCGAACGACAGCCAGTAGTCGTTCTTGCAGACCTCACACGTGCCCACAGACAACCCCTCCCATCGGCGTATCCATGAACAGTCTCCGGTCAGTCACCGCCGGTTATCGGCAAAACAACCCATTTGCCCAGGCCACCGGTGTGATCCGCTGCGTACGCAGCTCGACGTACGCCCTCGCGCGGATGCGGCCGGACCCGCCGACTCCGTAACCTCGCACCTGTGCACCTGCTCCATCGCCTGGCCGCCCGCCCCCAGCTCGCCGACACCCTGTTCGCACTGGTCGTCGGCGTCCTGGTGATCGGCTGCTCGTTCCCCACCCAGAGCGAACAACCCGACCGACTCCGGCTGGACACCACCGCGCTGGCGCTGCTCGCCCTCGGCGCCCTGGCCCTGGTGGTGCGCCGCCGCTGGGCGGTGCTCGCCTGCACCGTCACCTTCGCCGTGGTCACCGTGTTCATCGGCGCCGGCTACCCGTACGGGCCGCTGTTCCTGTACGTCATGATCACCGTGTACTCGCTGGCCGCGTGGCGTGGCACGGGCTGGTCCGTCACGGTGACGTCCGTGCTCGTCGTGCTCTACGTGTGGCTGAGCGCGTGGGTCGAGAAGGAACCCGACGGGGTGCTGTTCAACCTGGCCACCACCACCTTCTGGCTGGCCACCCCGCTGATCGCGGGCATCGCGGTGCGCGTGCGGCGGCACTCGCTGGAGCAGTCGGCGATCGAGGAGCGGCGGCGGCACGCGTACGAGGAGCGCCTGCGCATGGCCCAGGAGGTGCACGACGTGGTCGGGCACAGCCTCGCCGTGATCAGCATGAACGCCGGCGCGGCGCTGCACGTGCTCGGCCGGAGCCCGGACACCGCGCCGCAGGTCGAGGAGTCGCTGCGGGCGATCCGGCAGGCCGGCACCGCCGCCCTGGACGAGCTGCGGGTCACCCTGTCCGCGTTCACCGGCGTCTGCCCCGCACCCGAGCGCCCCGCGGCCGGGCTGGGCCTGCTGCCCGAACTCGCCGCCGCGACCACCTCCGACCGGCTCGCGGTCCGCCTGGCCGTGCACGGGACCGTCCGGCCGCTGCGGCACGCGGTCGACCTGGCCGGATACCGCATCGCGCAGGAGGCGCTGACCAACGTGCTGCGCCACGCCGCCGCCCGGCGGGCCACCGTCGAGGTGGCGTACGGCCCGCACGAGGTGGCGCTGACCGTCACCGACGACGGGCGCGGCGGCACCCCGCTGCCCGGCGGCTCCGGGCTGGACAGCATGCGCGAACGCGCCCGCGCCCTGCGCGGTGCGCTCGACGCGGGCCCGCTGCCCGGCGGCGGCTTCCGGGTGCACGCCGTGCTCCCCTACGGCGACGCGTCCGCCGTGCCCGGCCAGGTGCGGAGCCCGCAGCCGGTGCCGGGCGGGGTCGCATGATCCGGGTCGCTCTCGCCGACGACCAGGCGCTGCTGCGGCTGGCCATGCGCACCCTGCTCAGCTGCGAACCCGACCTCGAACTCGTCGGCGAGGCCGAGGACGGGCTCGGCGCGCTCGACCTCGTCGCCGCCGAGCGGCCGGACGTGCTGCTGCTCGACATCCGCATGCCGCGGATGGACGGGCTGGAGGTGCTGCGCCGCCTCGACGGGCCCACCCGCGTGATCGTGCTGACCACGTTCGAGCTGGACGAGTACGTGTTCGAGGCGCTGCGGGCCGGGGCGTCGGGTTTCCTCACCAAGGACGCCGAGCCGGCCGAGCTGCTGCGCGCGGTGCGGGTGGTGGCCGCCGGGGACTCGCTGCTGTCGCCGACGGTGACCCGCCGGGTCATCGAGCGGTTCGGCGCGACGCCGGGGGCGGCTCCGCCGCTGCGCGTACACCCCGAGCTGCACCTGCTCACCGAGCGGGAGCGGGAGATCGTGGGCTGGGTGGCGACCGGCCTGTCCAACGACGAGATCGCCGCGGGCCTGGTGGTCAGCCCCGCCACCGTGCGCACCCACGTCAGCCGTGCCCTGATCAAACTCCACGCCCGCGACCGAGCTCAACTGGTCGTCATCGCCTACCAATCAGGCCTCCCCATCCCCCACCCGTGACCCCCTCGCCCCCTCGCCCTCCTTGATCGCTCGACTTGCCTGGCACCTGGTCGAATGGGCGCTCAAGATACGCACAGGTGCCAGGCAAATCGGACGATCTTGGCGAGGTGCGGCACGGCGTTGCGGCGGGCGCGGCCTGACGCCGGCGGTGGACCGCCGCCGGTGGAGACGCGTCGGGACGTACGCGCGGTTACGCGCTGGGGTTGATGTGCGCGACGGGGGTGGGCCGCGAACCTGGCCGGGTTCCAGAACCCGAACAGGAAGGCCCGCCCATGTCCTCCGCCTGGCAGCGGATCGCCACCGCCACCGCCGGCCGCCGCACCGCCTGGTCCGTGCTGGTCGGCTGGCTGATCGTCGCCGTGTCCGCCACCATGTTCGCCAAGGTCGGCGACGTCGAGACAAACGACCTCAGCTCCTGGCTGCCCGCCTCGGCCGAGTCGACCCGCGCGCTCGAACTGGCCGCCCGCGAGTTTCCGGCCGCCGAACCGGAGCAGTTGCTGCTGGTGTACACCCGCGACGGCGGCCTGACCACCGCAGACCGCGACGCGGCCGCCGCCGACGCCACCGCCCTGGCCGCCCTCGCCGCGGGCCCGGTGTCCCCGCCGATCCCGTCGCGGGACGGCGCGGCGCTGCTGGTCACCGTGCCGCTCAGTGCGGAGCAGACCGCCGACGAGGCGATAGGCCCGGTGCTGGACCAGGCCCGCACCGTGCTGGCCGAAGGGCTGCCCGCCGGCCTGGGCGCGTGGATGACCGGCGGACCCGCCGCCGGGGCCGACTTCGACGCCGCGTTCGACTCGCTGGACACCACGCTGCTCGGCGTCACCGTCGGCGTGGTCGCGCTGCTGCTCCTGCTCACCTACCGCAGCCCGGTGCTGCTGCTGGTGCCGCTGGTCGCCGTGGGCGTGGCCAGCCAGCTCGCGAGCGCGCTGGTCTACGTCGGCGCGAAGTACCTCGGCCTGGTCGTCAACGGGGCCAGCGCGGGCATCCTCACCGTGCTGGTCTTCGGCGCGGGCACCGACTACGCGCTGCTGCTGATCTCCCGCTACCGCGAGGAGCTGACCCGGCACGCCGACCATCGGCACGCGATGCGCCTGGCCCTGCGGCACAGCCTGCCCGCGATCATCGCGTCGGCCGCTACGGTGATCCTGGCGTTGCTCACGCTGCTCGCCGCCGGGCTGAACTCCACCCGCGGCCTGGGCCCGGTCGCCGCGCTCGGCATCGTCTCGGCGCTGCTGGCGATGACCACGCTGCTACCGGCCCTGCTGGTGATGTGCGGGCGGCGGGTGTTCTGGCCGCTGATCCCCGCGGTACGCGACACGGCGGCGCCGGCCCGCGGACCGGGCCTGTGGGCGCGCACGGCGGAGTTCGTGTCCCGGCACGCCCGCCCCGTCTGGATCGTCACCGCGCTCGGCCTGGCCGCGCTCAGCCTCGCGGCCAGCACCCTCGGCACCGGCCTGCGCCAGTCCGAGTCGTTCGTGACCAAACCCGACTCGGTACGCGGCTTCGAGGCCCTCGCCGAGCACTTCCCCGCCGGCTCCGGCGACCCCACCGAGGTGTACACCAACACCGCGACCGCGACGCAGGTCACCGGCACGCTGCGCGCCCTGCCCGGCGTCGCCGAGGTCGGCGAGGCGGAGCCGTCCCCGGCGGGCGGCTGGACCCGGCTGCGCATCGTGCTCGCCGACGCGCCGTCCAGCGACCGGGCGGAGCAGACGGTGCTGCGGCTGCGCGACGCCGTGCACACCGTCGACCCGGCGGCCCTGGTCGGCGGCGCGACCGCGCAGGAACTCGACGAGAACACCACCATGGACGCCGACCTGCGCCTGCTCATCCCGCTGATCCTGGCGGTGGTGCTGGGCGTGCTGATCGTGCTGCTGCGCTCGCTGGTCGCGCCGCTGCTCCTGCTCGGCAGCGTGCTGCTGTCCTTCGGCGCGGCGCTCGGCGCGGCCGCGCTGGTCTACCACGCGATCGGCTTCCCGGCGATCGACCGCTCCGTGCTGCTGCACGGCTTCCTGTTCCTGGTCGCGCTCGGCGTCGACTACACCATCTTCCTGATGACCAGGGCCCGCGAGGAGGTCGCCGAACACGGCCATGCCCAGGGCGTCACCCGCGCCCTGTCCGTCACCGGCGGGGTGATCACCAGCGCGGGCGTCGTGCTCGCCGCCACGTTCGCGGTGCTGTCCCTGATGCCGATCGTCTTCATGGTCCAGGTCGGCATCCTGGTCGGCCTCGGCGTCCTGCTGGACACCTTCGTCGTCCGCACCCTGCTGGTCCCCGCCCTCGTCCACCACGTCGGCCCCCGCACCTGGTGGCCCCGCCATCCCTAGCGCAAAGAAGGGGGGCGTGAAAAAAGAACCCCGAGGAAAGAGGGGCGCG